>CAZSPH010000001.1:0-41200 GCA_964608715.1 uncultured Gemmatimonadaceae bacterium
TCGGGGGAAATCTGGATCAACTGCTCGAGCGTGCTGTTGCCACGCCCGAAGCTGGGAGTTCCGCCTTCGTCGATCACCTCATCGAATTCGAAGGTTACCCAGCCATCGTAGTTCTCGAGGACTACCACTGATTCGGGTACGGTCGCGATCAACAGTGGTGGAGTGTTGTCGCGCGGCCCGCCAGGCGGCGGGCCCATTCTGGCACATCCGGTGATCACCGCCGCGGCGGCAATCGCCAGGACCAGTGGCCGGTTCAGTCGGGGCATCCGAACGAACGGCGCTTGTCGCGCAGCGCTTCGAGCTGGTTCTGCCAGGTGGCCAGCTTTTCGCGCTCGGCAGTGACGACAGCCGAAGGAGCCCGTCCGACGAACTGCTCATTGGCGAGCTTCCCCTCCTGGCTTGCGATCAGGCGAGCCAGTTTGTCGGCCTCGGCGCCAAGACGGCCACATTCCTTCGCGATGTCGATCAGATCACCAAGTGGAACGATCACCGCAGTGCCGTCATCCAGTACCACCGTGGCACCCTCGACCTGTTCGCCGGCGGGAATGACTGTCACCTCGCCAGCCTTGGCCAGTCGCGCGATCGATGCCGATTCGCCGGCAATCGCACGCTCCACTGCGGCACTGGGATTGCCGATGAAGAGGTGGATCTCCTGCTTCGGCTGCACGGAGTACTCGGCCCTGAGTGCCCGGGCAGCGGATACCACCGACTGCAGCGCGGAGAAATCAGTGACCGTCGTGTCGGCATCCGTGGCGCCGGACATCACTGGCCACTTCGCGGTGACCAGCGTGTCGTCCTCGCCGCGATGGGGCAGCCGGAGCCACAGCGTCTCGGTGATGAACGGCATCACCGGGTGGAGCAGGCGGAGGGCGATGTCGAAGACATGCGCCGCAACCGCCCGGGCGACGTCGCCGCCCTCCGCGGTGCCGTAGAGGCGCGGCTTGATCTGCTCCAGGTACCAGTCGGCGAGATCGGTCCAGAGGAAATGGTAGACCGCACTGGCCGCCTCGTTGAGGCGGAACCGCTCGTACTGGTCGGTCGCTTCGGCCACTGTGGCCGCGGCGCGCGCCAGGATCCAGCGATCGGCCAGCCCGAGCCGTTCGACCGGAATCTCCTCCAGCTTCGGTGTGCCGGTGTCGAAATGCCCGAGCAGCAGCCGGCCGATGTTCCAGAGCTTGTTGGCGAAGTGACGTCCCGGCGCGAACGACGCATCGAGATCTGCCGGGTCGAGCATCACGTCGGTGCCGACTGCCATCCCGCTCACCAGGGTGTAGCGCAGTGCATCGGCACCGCAGCGGTCGATCACCTCCAGCGGATCGATGCCGTTGCCGAGCGACTTGGACATCTTGCGATGCTGAGTGTCACGAACGGTGCCGTGCAGATAGATGGTGTCGAACGGCACCTCGCCGCGGAAGTGCAGCCCGGCCATGATCATCCGGGCGACCCAGAAGAAGAGGATCTCCGGGGCGGTGACCAGCGCACTGCCGGGGTAGAACGCCTTCAGGTCGTCGGTCTCTTCGGGCCAGCCCAGGGAGCTGAACGGCACCAGCCAGGAAGAGAACCAGGTGTCGAGTACGTCCGGATCCTGGATCACCGCGCCACCGCAGGTGGGGCAGGCGGTGACGTCGGTGCGCGACACTACCCGCTCGGAGCAGCCTGCCTCCTGGCAGTACCAGACCGGGATCCGGTGCCCCCACCAGAGCTGACGGGAGATGCACCAGTCGCGAATCCCCTCGAGCCAGCGGGAGTATGCATCGCCCTGCCGCTCGGGGATGAAGCGGATCCGGCCGTCGCGCCAGGCTTCCAGCGCCGGTTCGGCCAGCGGCTTCATGCTGACGAACCACTGATCGGAGAGGCGCGGCTCGACCACCGTGTCGCAGCGGTAGCACTGGCCTACCGCATTGCGGTGCTTCTCCACCTTCACCAGCAATCCCGCTGCCTCGAATGCCGCCACGACAGCCTTGCGGGCGGCGAAACGGTCGAGGCCGCGGAACTGCTCCGGTACCTCGTCGTTCATCCTGCCGTCGTCGGTCATCACGTCGAGCTGGGGGAGGCCGTGACGGCGGCCGATCTCGAAGTCGACCGGATCGTGGGCCGGAGTGACCTTCACGGCGCCGGTGCCGAAGTCGGCCTCGACCGCATCGTCGCCGACCACCGGAATGCGGCGCCCGACCAGCGGGAGAAGCAGATCTCTGCCGACCAGGTCGCGGTAGCGGGGATCATCGGGATGCACCGCCACCGCCACGTCGCCGAGCATCGTCTCGGGGCGGGTGGTAGCGACGACGATCGAACCCTCGCCGTCGGCCAGCGGATAGCGGAGATGCCAGATCTGGCCGTCGCGCTCCTCCTTCTCGACCTCCTCATTGGAGAGGGCGGTAAGACAGCGCGGGCACCAGTTGATGATGAACTTGCCGCGGTAGATCAGTCCCTGCTCGTGCAGGGTGACAAAGACCTCGCGCACTGCGCGGGAGCGGGTCTCGTCGAGTGTGAAATAGGTCCGGTCCCAGTCACAGGAGGCGCCAAGCGCTTCGAGCTGACCGAGGATCTGGCCGCCGGTCTCTTCTACGAAGGAACGCACCCGTTCCAGGAAAGCCTCGCGCCCGAGGTCGAAGCGGCTGAGGCCTTCCTTCGCCAACTGCTTCTCGACCACGTTCTGGGTTGCGATGCCGGCGTGATCGGTGCCGGGCACCCAGAGGGCCTTGCGACCGCGCATCCGCTGGAAACGGATGGCCACGTCCTGGATGGTGTTGTTGAGGCCGTGGCCGGCGTGCAGCACGGCCGTCACGTTCGGCGGCGGCATCTGGATTACATACGGCATGCCGGGGTCACCGGCCTTCGGATGAAAGAGGCCGCGATTCTTCCAGTCGAGGTACAGCGGACGCTCGACCTCTGCGGGGTCGTATTGTGGAGGGAGCGGTTCCGTCATGCCGTGATGTCCAGCAGTACCGGCTCGGCGTCGTCCTCGCCACGTACCATCAGCGAATCGATCACGGCGTCGCTGCCGAGTACGTCGCAGACGATCCGGTGGGCGCGGGCGCGGAGTCGGCGTGAGTCGACCCAGCCGCGGAGCCCCACCATGCCGCGTGCGACCGGAACCACGTCGATCGACTGGGTGGCGAGATCGGCATCCTCCGACAGTGCCTGCTGGGCATCGTGCACCAGTTCGGCGAGAGAGGGGAGTCGCCGGTTGCTGCGTGATCTGATGAAGCGGGCAAGCGCGGGGGCGGCGAAGTCACGCAGGGCGACGCCTGCGGCCAGTCCTGCGATCAGCCAGAGCCCGACCGGTGCCCGGCGACCGCTGCTGCGACGCTCCACCGGCCCATATACGACAAGACGTGTCATCCGGGTAACTTACAAGGTTGTGGCACGCGGGGATATGCCCCGCAGATGCCGTGGCAGCTCAAACCACAGGTAGCCAGAGATCATGTCAGGTTCCGACAATTCCGTCATCCATGTAACCCTTCCCGATGGGTCGGTCCGGGAGCTGCCTTCCGGCTCGACTGCTGCCGATCTGGCCGCCTCGATCGGCCCCGGACTGGCCCGGGCCGCGGTTGCCGCAGTGGTCGACGGCGAGGTCCTGGACCTCGGTCGGGAACTGCGCGACGGAGCCACCGTCTCGCTCCTGACCGAGCGCGATCCTGCCGCCCTGCCGGTGCTCCGCCACTCCGCTGCCCACATTCTCGCCACGGCGGTGAGACAGCTCTTTCCGACGGCCGGAATCGGTTTCGGCCCCTCGATCGACGAGGGGTTCTACTACGACTTCGACGTGCCGCGTCCGTTCACTCCGGAGGACCTGGAGGCGATCGAGGCGAAGGTCGCCGAGGTGATTGCGGCCGACTATCCGTTCACCCGCGAGGTGGTTGACCGGGAAGAGGCGAACCGCCGCTTTGCCGACGATCCGCTCAAGCTGGAGCGGATCTCCGAGCTGGGTGACGACGAGACGATCACGATCTACACCGACGGGCCATTCGTCGATCTCTGCCGCGGTCCGCATATCCCGAGTACCGGCAAGCTCAGGCACGTCAGGCTGCTGAACACCGCCGGTGCCTACTGGCGGGGCGACTCCAACCGGCAGATGCTGCAGCGGATCTACGGCACCGCCTTCTTCCGCAAGGAGGACCTCGCCGAGCACGTCCATCGGCTGGAGGAGGCGAAAAAGCGGGATCACCGCAAGGTCGGTCGCGATCTCGATCTCTTCTTCTTCCATCAGTTCGCCCCCGGCGCGGCGTTCTGGACCGAGAAGGGGACGACGATCTACAACGAACTGAACCGCGCGATGCGTGAGCTCCAGCGCGACGGCTATCGCGAGGTCCGCACTCCGCTGATGTTCAACAAGGGCCTGTGGGAGATCTCGGGACACTGGGGCAAGTACCAGGAGAACATGTTCCTGGTGCTCGACAACGAGAGCGGCGAACACGATTTCTCGCTCAAGCCGATGAACTGTCCGTCGCACCATCTGATGTACGCGGCGAAGAAGCATTCGTACCGCGAGCTGCCGATCCGCTACGTCACCTACGATCCGCTGCATCGGAACGAGGTGTCGGGTGCGCTGTCCGGGCTCACGCGGGTACGGCAGTTCGCGCAGGACGACTGCCACATCTATCTCCGCCAGGACCAGATCGCCGAGGAGGTCGCACGGCTCACCGACTTCATCCTTGGCTACTACGAGCTGTTCGGGCTCTCCGCGCGACTCAAGTTCGCCACCCGACCGGAGCAGCGGATCGGCAGCGACGAGTTGTGGGATCAGGCCGAGGCGGCGCTCAGGGCGGCGCTGGAGGCAACGGGGCGCGACTATGAACTGAAGCCGGGCGACGGCGCGTTCTACGGTCCGAAGATCGACTTCGACGTGACCGATGCGATCGGCCGTGCCTGGCAGCTCGGCACGATCCAGCTCGACTATAACGCACCGGAGCGCTTCGATCTGGAGTACACCGGTGATGACAACGCCGCGCACCGGCCGGTGGTGATCCACCGCGCGGTGAACGGTTCGTTCGAGCGGTTCATCGCGATCCTGATCGAGCACTTCGCCGGGGCGTTTCCGTTCTGGCTCTCGCCGGAACAGGTGCGGGTGGTGCCGATCTCCGACAGCCAGCACGATGCGGCGGCGGCGATGACGGCGCAGCTCCGCGACGCCGGGATCCGGGCCCATCTCGATGACCGGGGTGAGTCGCTCAATTATCGGATCCGCGACGGCGAGCTGGCCAAGGTGCCGTACCTCGCGGTGGTGGGTCAGCGCGAGGCGGAGGGTGGCACCGTGGCCGTCCGCACCCGTGGTGCGGGTAGCAAGCAGGAGGTGGTGGCCGTGGCCGAATGGGTGGAGCGGTTGCGCGCGCTGGCGGAGGGGCGGGGGCTGGGGCTGTAGAGATCGGAGATCGGAGTCGTCATCCCGAGCGGAGCTCCTACCCATCACGTCATCCCGAGCCGCAGGCGAGGGATCTGCTTGTCCGTTGCTCTCCGAAAAGCAGATCCCTCGACTGCGTGACCCTGCGGGTCACTCCGCTCGGGATGACGACTCCGATCTCTTATTCTCTCCGCTCCGCTGGCGCCTCCCGCCCGTTCTGGTGCAGGACCAGTCCGGTGACCAATCCGGCATCGTTGGTGGTGAAGACGAGTTCGGCCTCGACCACCTTGTAGAAGAACCGGTTCGGCGCTGTGGCAAAGAGGCGGAATCGCGGCTGACCGGTGAGTTGGGCGTAGAGGCGATCGTCCTCGCGGGTGATGTCGAAGACCATGCCCGGCGCCAGCGTGTACTCCCCCACATAGCGTGCGAGCACCGCCTCGTCGACCACGATGGTCGGGCGTGGTGCAGGAAGCACCGTCAGCGGAAATGTCGGATCGACGATGTGAAATGGGATATCGTCGATCGAAGCGGCGCTGTTGGAGAGGACCAGCGCATTGGCACCGGTAGCCGGATCTGCCGCCAGCATAGTGTGGAAGCCGCCGGTCTCGCCGTTGTGCCAGACGATGCGGCGGTCGCCGCGTTCCAGCACATGCCAGGCGAGGCCGATGCGCAGGTTTGGCGCACCGGCCTGCTGCAGTGGGGTCATCGCCAGCCGGAGCGCGTCGCCGAGTGGCCCTGTCGGTGGCGTGGCCGCCGCGGCGAGGAAGCGGAGCATGTCGTGCGGCGTGGAACGCCATCCTCCTGCCGGAGCGAGCACATCGAAGTGCCAGGGAGCTGTCGGGTCGAGGTCGTGCCCGTGACCCTCCGCCATCCGGTGCTGCAGGGAGTCGGGGAGCGTGATGAACGTTTCCGTCATGCCGAGTGGTGCCAGGATCCGCTCGGTGACGAGCATTTCATACGACTTCCCCGCACGGCGTGCCAGCAGGTGGCCGAGGAGCCCCATACCGAGATTCGAGTAGACGTACTGCGTCCCCGGTGCGCGCATGAGCGTGGTGCTGTTGAGGAAGGCGTAGAGCTTCTCGGCGGTGAAGCTGGCATAGGGATCGACGGGATCGAGCTGGTCGATCGGTGGAATGCTCGGCAGGCCGGAGGTGGCGGTCGCCAGATGGCGCAGCGTGATCGGCTCGTCCTGGAAGGTGGGGAGCGTCACGTCGTCTGGAAGGTATTGCTGGGCCGGGTCGTCGAGTGCCACCTCTCCCCGCAGGATCATGTCGGCGAGCAGCGTGCCGGTGAAGACCTTGCTGATCGAGCCGATCTCGAAGAAGGTGCCTCCGTCGACCGGTGCGGTGCCGGCGCCGTCCCGGGTTCCGGCGGCGGCGAGACGCGGGGCGCCGTTCTCGATCACTCCCAGCACCAGGCCGACGCTCCCCTCGCGGGCAATCCGGTCGGTGAGCATCGCGCGGAGCGCCGAATCGGGTGGCGCGGTCCACTGGGCGTGAAGCGGCAGCGTCACGAACAGGGCCAGCAGGATGATCCGGGCGAAGGAGCGGGGGTCAGTCATCGGTATCGTTCCCGAGCGAAGTGAGTGCGGCAGATCGGTCATGCTCCGTTGGTCGCGGCGGAGTGGGGAATCTTACAGGAGAAGGAAGGGCCGCGCGGTGCTCCCACCCATCACGTCAGCCCGAGCCGCAGGCGAGGGATCCGCTTTTCGGGGAGCAACGGATAAGCAGATTCCTCGCTGCGCTCGGAATGACGGAGGACACCGTCACTTGAAATCCCGTGACCGATGCCCTGGCGTGCTGCTGGTGAGCGCCCGGAAGCGCTGCCCCAGCAGTTGCAGCACCGGGCCGTCGCGCTCGACCCTGGTCAGCACCAGCAGGATGATTGCGTGCCGCACGGCCTCGCGCTCTTCACCCGCGACGCTGGCTGGGGCGATGACGTTCACCAGTCCATGTTCGTCTTCCAGCAGCAGGAAGGTCACACCGTTGGCGGTGGGTGGGCGCTGCCTGGCGATCACCAGTCCGGCGGTGAGGACGGTTTCGCCGTGCTGCCGCTGGCGGATGGTGGCGATGTCGTCGACTCCCTGCTTGTTCAATCGCTCACGCCAGCACTCCATCAGGTGACCTTCGAGCGAATAGCCGCCGGAGTGATAGTCCAGCTCGATCTGTTGCAGGCGCGATAGCGGTGCGGGGTCATGCCGAGCCACCCGGGCCGGTGCCAGCGGCAGTCGATCGCCGCTGGCCCGCAGTGCCTGCCACGCCGCACGGCGCGGTTCCGGCTCCCAGGCACGGAAGAGCCCGGCTTTCGCCAGTGCGAGGGCCGGCATCCGGTCGAGTCCGGCGCGTGCGATCACGTCTGCTATGCCTTCGAAGGGTCCGGTTTTCCTGGCCTCTGTCAGGGCGTGGCCGTGCTCGCTGCCAAGTCCGCGGGTGAAGCGCCAGCCGATCCTGAGCAGAGGGTTGTCACCATCTCCGCTCTTTTCCAGAATGCAGTCGCTGGCTCCTTCCTTCAGACAGGCAGGAAGAAACTTCACGCCATGCCTGCGCGCGTCGTGGATCAGAGTGCTGATCGGATAGAATCCCATCGGCTGCGCGTTGAGAAGGCCAAGGCAGAGGGCGGCCGGATGATGCGCCTTGAGCCAGGCGGTGGCGTAGGCGATCAGCGCGAAGCTCCAGGCATGCGACTCGGGGAAGCCGTAGTTGGCGAAGCTTTCCAGGTCGGTGGCAATCTGTTCTGCCACCTCGGTCGTTACTCCCTTGGCGATCATCCGCTGTTTCAGTTCCTGCAGGCCTTCCAGCAGACGGTCTCTCTTGCGGTAGTGTCCCATCGATCGGCGGAGTGCATCGGCTTCGGCGGCGGAGTAGCCGGCCAGTTCCATGCTGATGGACATTGCCTGCTCCTGGAAGATCGGAATCCCCTGGGTGCGCTTGAGGATTCCTTCCAATCGAGGGTGGGGATAGATCACCTTTTCGCGGCCCCGCCGCCGCTCCGTGTACGGCTTGACGAAGCGTGCCTGGATCGGCCCCGGACGGACCAGCGCGATCTGCACGGCGACGTCATAGAGATGTTCCGGCCGGGTGTGCATGATCGAGGTGATCTGCGCCCGGCTCTCGATCTGGAACATGCCGATCGTCTCGCCGCTGCTGATCAGTTCGTAGGTCGGCCGGTCGTCCTGGGGGAGCGAGTAGAGTTCGGGGCGGGCTCCATCGTGCGCTTCGATCGCGTCGAATGCCCGACGGACCACGGAGAGGGCTCCGAGTCCCAGGAAGTCGAACTTCGGAATCCCCACCAGATCGAGATCGTCCTTGTCGAACTGGATGATCGAGCGGCCCATCGAGGTCCACTCGATCGGGGCATGCTCGCCCAGTGGCGCGCTGGAGAGTACGAACCCGCCGGGATGGGTCGAGCGGATCCGGGGGAGATCGTGGCAGCCGGTCATGATAGCGGTGAGCAGTTTCCCCTGCGGCGATTCGAGATCCAGGCCCTGCGAGGCATAGGGATCTTCGTGCAGCCGCTTCACTCCTTGCAGGCAATCGTCCCGCCTGAGCTTGCGTGATATCCGGAAGGCCAGTTCCGATGGCAGTCCCATCGCGCGCATCGCGTCCTGCACTGCGGTGGGGGCGCTGTAGAGCTGAGTCACCGCAGTGATCGCCGATTTCGAGCGGTCGTACTTGCGGTACATGTAGTCGAGGATTTCCTCGCGCCGGTCGTGCTCCAGGTCGACGTCGATGTCGGGGGCTTCCACCTGCTCGCCGATCCGGCCTTCAGAGAGGAAGCGTTCGAATAGGAGGCCGTTCTCGACCGGATCGACTGCGGTGATACCGAGACAGTAGGCCACGGCGGAGTTGGCGGCACTGCCGCGTCCCTGGGCGAGGATACCAAGTCGATGGGCCTCGCGCACGCAGTCCCACATCACCAGGAAGAAGCCGGCGAAGCCGAGTTTCCCGATGACGCCAAGCTCGTGTTCGAGCTGATTGCGCTGCCGCTCTGAAAGTTCTTCTCCCCAGCGGCGGCTGGCTCCTTCGAATGTCCGGGCCCGCAGCATCGAGTTGCCGGTGTGATCGTGGTCGACCGGAAAGGTGGGCAGCGGCGGACGTGCCCAGTCGAGCGAGAAGTCGCATTCGGACGCTATCGCTGCGGCATTGTCCAGTCCTTCTTCCAGTCCCTGCCAGCGGAGTGCCAGGTCCGCCGGCTGCAGGAGCTGCCACTCGCCGTTGGGGTGACCGAGTCCGCGGTCGAGCAGTTGGTCGAGGGTCACCCGGTGCCGGAGGGCGGTGAGCATCTCGTGGACCAGTCTGCTTTCGTGATCGACGTAGCGTGAATCCTGGGTGACGGTCCAGCGGATGCCGGATTGCTGCGCCAGCTCGATCAGGTGAGCATTCCGTTCCGCCTCGATGCCGCCGGTGCGGTGGTCCTGCACCTCGACCGCCAGGTGGCCACCGAAGGCATCCCGCCAGCCATGCAGGGCGCGGGCATCCAGGTCGGCAGTGCCGATCAGCAGGGTGAGGCCAGCAGCGCGGCAGCGGAGTTCATTACCGGCAACCTGCGGTCGACCGCGCGCCGGCTTCGGATCATCCGGCGAGACGAGTCTGCCACCGCGGGCGAGAGTGACGAGCGAGGCAAGGTTGCGGTAGCCCTCGGCGGTACGGACCAGCAGCGCCAGCGGAATCCCATCCACCAGCAGCTCGGCGCCGATCACCGGCTTCATGTTGGCCTTGCGACAGGCAACGGTGAAGCGGATGATGCCGCCGAGTTCGCAGGCGTCGACCAGGCCGAGGGACTGGTAGCCCAGTTCACCTGCGTGGGCCGCGAGCCTTTCCGGCGAGACGGCGCCGTCGCCGAAGGAGAAGGCCGAGCGGGCGCGGAGTTCGACGAAGGGCGGCACGGGGGGGGAATATACCCGAAGAAAAGCCGAAAACAGTCCCGTCATTCTGAGCGAAGGGATCTGCTGTTCCGTGGGATCGGAAAAGCAGATCCCTCGACTGCGGCGGCTTCGCCGCCTTCGCTCGGGATGACGACGGCCCCTCCGCTCTCCGTCACCCCCACCACCCCGCCAGGTACCAGCGCTGCGCGGCTCCGTCGCGCCAGAGGAGTACCGGAGTGCCGTCGGGTCTGCTCATCTGGTGATAGCTGCGACTGAACAGCGGATCCGAGTGGAGAGCTGACAGTTCCTGCGGGGCAGCGGCGGGAGTAACGGTGTAGCGGGTGCCGTTGTCGCGGTACTCTATGGGAATGAGTGTGCCGCGTTCATTGCGTTCCGTCACTTCCACCTCGCGCGGTGTCGGGAGGAGCTGGAACTGCAGTGACGGAGTGAGCGGCAGTTCTGGGTGGTCCGCCCGTCCGGTGATTTCCGGCAGGTCTGCCACCCAGCGGAGCTGCTTCTCCGGCAGGGGGTGATCGCTGCGCACTGCCCGCACGATCGCATCGGACTGCAGCGCCATGACCCGCGCGATCGCGGCTTCGGCTGCGTGCGCCGAGGCGAAGCTGCGATCGAAGAGGTTGCCCTGACGGACCTTGGGTGGGGCGGTGGCGGCGATTTCCAGCGAGACTCCTGCCACCCGGTCGGGGAGGGAGATCTTCTCCAACTGTCGGCGGATCAGTCTGAGCCAGGTGGCGCGCTGGGCGGTGGAGCGGGGAGAGCCGATCTCCTTCTCGATCCTGCCGCCACCTTCGAGTCCCAGCGAGAGGAGCAGCTTCGTTGCTCCCAGTCCCTGGCCGTCGAGGTGCTCGGCGATCGTGCCGAGCATCGCGTTGATCACGAAGACGAGCTGGTCGAGATCGGTGGTCGAGAACTCCGTCCACTCCAGCGAGGTGGCGAAGCGTTCGCGCGGCGGGGGCCGGAAGAGCAGGCGGCGGTCGTCGGCGCGGGCCAGTCGCCAGCAGTGGAGGCCGTCGCGTCCGAAGTTGACTTCCACCGTGTCGCGATCGAGCGCGGCCAGTTCGCCGCAGCGGTGGATGCCGGTTCCCAGGAAGAGCGCGGGGAGCGGCGGAGGAGGGGAGAGGACGGCGAGCGGTTGCGGAGCGAGCCAGTCGCGTTCGATGCCGGCCGGAATCATGGTGACAGGCAGCAGGCTCCGGCGCACTGCCACGGCCGCGACGATCGGTACCCTGGCAATTGCTGCCCGCGGTGGGTCACCGCCCAGCAGGGAGGTGCAGGCATTCACCGTTTTCTCCGCCAGCGTTACTGCATCGAGTCCCCGGCCATCGAGCCATGCGATCTCCTCGGCGGGCGAGATGGCGGCACGCGGTGCGGTGGCCATGAGAGTGGCGAGGAGGTCGGTCGCCAGGGGGCCGCTGGGCCAGTGGGGGATGGAGAGTGCGATGAGCATCGGTCAGGCCACGCCGGGTGGGGTGACTTTTTCAAAAATGACCAGTACCTTATGACCAGTCATTCTATCTGGAGGGAAGATGGCAGATCCCATCTATATCACAGCCACAGCGTTCAAGGCGCGCTGTCTGGAACTGATGGACGAGGTTGCTACCCGTCGGGTCAGCTACGTGGTTACCAAGCACGGCAAGCCGGTTGCCGAGCTGGCGCCGGTGGGTGAGGTGCCGACGAGGGCATTCGGGTTCATGCGTGGCATGATGCTCGAGCACGGTGACATCGTGGCACCCGATCATGAGATCTGGGGAGACGTCCCTGATCCGCTGGATCATTGCTGATGTCCCGGCATCAGGTCTGGCGGGTACGCGAGCTACCGGAGCCGGAAGGGCCGTTCCTGCTCGACACCCACGTCTGGTTCTGGTTGCTGGCTGGTGACGGCCGTCGGATGCATCGCCGGATGCCGACGCTGCTCGATGACGCCGCAGCCCGTGGTGAGCTCCATGTCAGTGACATCTCGTGCTGGGAGATCGCCTTCAAGGCGGAGCGGGGGACGCTTTCACTGGGCCTGCCGGTGGACGAATGGCTCGATCGGGCCGTGGCCACTCCGGGGATCACGATGCTGCCGCTCGACCGGCGAGTGCTGGTGCACGGTGCCCGGCTGAACGAGATGCACGGCGATCCAGCTGATCGCTGGCTGGTAGCCACGGCCAGGCAGCGGAGGCTGACACTGCTGACTGCGGATGCTGCCATCCTGGCTTTCGGTCGGCGAGACCGGCTGGTCCGGATGGTAGATGTAAGGCGGTAGGAATAGTCCGGCATCGCTCACCCCGCCCCCCGCCGATCCACCAGTCCGGGCGTCAACCGCTGCCGCACCTCGTGGGACGGCACGGTGCAGCCGATCACCGCAGTTTTCTTCATGCCGGAGGTGGTCACCTCCAGCGAGACCGGCAGCGAGATCAGCCGGGCCACTTCACCGGAGGGTGACGTCGCCTTCACTGCACTTCCGGCGAGCCAGTTGGAACGGAGCGTGAGTGCGGCAGGGAGGTGGCCGTCGGCGATCACCGCGAACGCGCCTCCTCCTTCATGCGCCGCGCGCGCCAGCCGGAAGAGAGTGGTGCGCTCCAGCGGGACTCCCGCCATCACCACCAGCGCGAAGCCACCGGAATCGAGCAGCAGTTCCGCGAACGAGAGCCCCAGGTTCGGAGTGCGAGGGCGAAGTACCAGCGGACCGTCCACCCAGCCGGGCCCCAGGGTGTGGGAACCGTCGATCCAGGCGGTGCGCCAGCCGGCGGCGATGGTGGCCCGGGAGGCGTGGGCCAGCAGGGCAGTGGCTGCAGCCGAATGACCGGCATCCCACAGGGTAGGGCGTCCCCGCGGCAGTCCGCCACCGGGAAGAAGCCGGTCCCAGGCCTGCACCCCGGTCGCAATCCCTTCCCGCTGCCGTTCGGGCAGGGGTACTGCATCGGGAAAGCGGGCGGCGATCAGGCGGCGAAGGTCGGGGGCAGCGGTCATGGGGGCTGGAAATCTTACCCGAAGAAACGCCGAAGGCAAGCGAGGGCGAGAAAGTCCTGGTCGGCCTTGATCCTCACCCATTCTTCTCCCGGGTCTATTCGGGCGTCGCCATGGGATAGGGTGGAGGGTCCGGTGCACTCACCACCGCTGGAAGCCCCTCGCTTCCGGTGGTTCCTCCAATGTGACCCGCGAGACCAGTCGCCCGGTTACCACCAGATCATCCTTGCCATCGTCATCGGTGTCCCAGGCAATCCGCAGTAGTGCGCCCCCGTCTGACGTCAGCGCGATCTCCCCGAGCATCGGCTCCCGTTCCCCCACAATCCATCGCTCGCGCCATGATTCCACCCGCTCGGCCCTCAGCGAGTCCAGCTCCGGCTGCAGGGCTGCGAGGTTGCGAAACTCCTCAGGCTCGATCCTGAAGCGCCAATGCCGTTCCCGGTCCGGACTGCGGGAGGCTATGGTGAAGCCCCAATTGCCGATATACTGACGGACCGCAGGCAGCTCATCCTCAGTCGATGCCAGGTTGAAGGCGAGTCCGAATCCGGATGGTCCCTCGGGTTCGTAGCCGGAAGCGCCGGTCGGTCGCTCCATCGTCCGCAGCCAGTGCGTCACTTCACGGCCGGACCGCGTCCGGATCTTCAATTCCCACGTTCCAGTGAACGGGACGGTCTGGCTCATCAACTGGGCCACGCGCACCCGTCGTCTGGCGTTCGCGATCATCTCCGATGATGGATTGCGCTCCGCAATCTCCGGATGTGTGAGCGCCCAGGCATGGATGGCGTCGAGTACGCGTTCGTCGCCGGTCAGCAGGTCGGCGCTTCGCGGCAACCTGGTCAGCATCTCAAGTAATTCCTGTGGCGTGTTGAGCGGAACGGTAGTGTCGACCTTGACCCAGGTGTACTGATTCGGCTGATGGCGCCCGTCATAGACGGACTGCGGAACCGCCGTCACATCATAGGTCGGGATGCCGCCCGCCCAGTGGGCGGTATCCCGTCGGGTAGCCGATACGAGCAGAGTGTCAGTCGACGAAAGCCAGTGCGCGCTCCGCGACCATGGTACCGGCTCGCAGCCGGCGTCATAGTCCCATGGCACCAGCACCGCATGAATAGTATCGTCGATCAGGCCGTACCGTTCCAGGGTGCTCCGGAAGACCTGAAAGCGCTGCCCGTATATCACTTCGCGTCGGCCGGGCCCGGAGTGGCCACCTCCCTCACCCAGGCGGAGAGTCCCAGCACCGGCACGAAGGGTGTCGGCTGTGGGGATGGCCAGCATGACTGTGCCACCGTTCTCCAGCCTGGGGTGGAATCCCGGTGTGAGTGAACACCGCTCGGGCGTGGTTCCCGCCGAAGCTGACAGTGCCAGCGCCACAGGCAATGCTAGGTACAGGGTCGAGTATTTCATCGCGATGAAGATCCGACGATATCCCCATATGTCAGAACTATCAAGAGATCCGCTGTCGTCGCCGACCCGCGCATGTCCCGGTCGGAGTCACCTTCCAGGTCTCCGAATCCTTGGCCTGTCTGGCGAGAGGCATGATCCGCCTGTATCGTTACAGCCTCCCATCCCTGCCTGAGACATCATGCCCCGTCGACCAGTTTTCCGCTGCCAGCATGCCGCTACCATCCTGACCATCCTCTCCCTGGCCTCACCCCTCCAGGCACAGGACCAGAAATCCGCTCCTCCCAGCACCCTGGCACTCGCCGAGCAGGATCCGGTCAGGCGTGCGGTGCTCGCCGTCATCGATTCGGCGATGGATGCCATCTCCGCCGGCAATCTCATCGCCGTCACGGCCTTGATGATTCCGGAGGGACAGATGCTTCCCACCTTCGATACCGACAGCACACCCGGCTATCAGGCGGTCACGGTTGCCCGGCTGCAGGAACGCGGCAGCATGCCGCCGTTCGTCGAGCGTGGCTTCGATCCGGTGGTGGCCATCTCGGGCACCGTGGCGATGGTCTGGCTCCCCTACGACCTCTGGTTCGAAGGGAAGTGGTCGCACTGCGGCGTCGATGCCTTCCTGCTGATCAGGGTGGGGACCGGCTGGCGGATTGCCAGCATGGCCTACAGCATCGAGCAGCCGCCGGCCTGCCGGATGCACCCCGCCGGTACGCCGACGGGATATACCGGGCCGCCGTAAGGAAGAGGAGGGTAATGACGAGAGTCAGGTCCGGGTGATCCGGAAGTTGTTTCGCCCCGGATATATTCCGGAATGCATGGCATCATTCGCGAAATCGGACCACCGGGCTCCAGCGGCGCATTCGTCAGAGCGGCAGCCAGCCACGGGCAGTTGATAACCCGGCAGGCCCATGCCCGGCGCTCCCTCCTGCCACACCGCGCCGGCTAGTCAGCAGGACCACACCGCATGCCGCTCATCTACCTGGTACTGCTGCCGTTCATCGGCAGCCTGATCACCGCAGTGCTGCCGACACGCGCGCGCACCATGCTTGCAAGCTGGGCGGGTCTGGTGTCGCTGGCGTCGGCAGTATGGGTCGCCAGCCTCTTCCCGCAGGTACGCGACGGAGGCGTGATCCAGGAGAGAATCTCCTGGATACCATCGCTGGGGCTCGACCTGGTGCTGCGGGTCGACGGCTTCGCGTGGATGTTCGCGATGCTGGTCACCGTCATCGGCGCTCTGGTCGCGATGTACGCCCGGTACTACATGTCACCCAAGGACCCGGTGGCGCGTTTCTACGCGTCGTTCCTGGCTTTCATGGGCGCGATGCTCGGCGTGGTGCTCTCGGGCAACCTGATCCAGCTCGTGCTCTTCTGGGAGCTGACGAGCCTGTTCTCGTTCCTGCTGATCGGCTACTGGTATCATCGTGAGGATGCACGACGCGGCGCCCTGATGGCGCTGACCGTGACAGGTGCAGGGGGGCTGGCACTGCTCGGCGGCGTAGTGATCATCGGACAGATCGTCGGCAGCTACGATCTCTCGGTGGTGCTCGCTTCCGGCGATATGATCCGCTCCCACGACCTCTACGCACCGGCGCTGCTGCTGGTCCTGGCGGGAGTGTTCACCAAGAGCGCGCAGTTCCCGTTCCACTTCTGGCTGCCGAGGGCGATGGCAGCTCCCACGCCGGCATCGGCGTATCTGCACTCGGCGACGATGGTCAAGGCAGGGACCTTCCTGCTGGCGCGGCTCTGGCCGGTGCTCTCCGGCACCGAGCTGTGGTTCGGGTTGGTCAGCGGCGCCGGGATGGCGACTCTTCTGCTGGGCGCGTATCTGGCGATGTTCCAGACCGATCTCAAGCGCCTGCTCGCCTATTCGACGATCAGCCACCTCGGTCTCATCACGCTGCTCTTCGGCCTGAACAGTCCGCTGGCTGCGGTCGCCGGCGTGTTCCACATCATGAACCACGCGACGTTCAAGGCTTCGCTGTTCATGGCAGCCGGCATCATTGATCACGAGACCGGTACCCGCGACATCCGGAGGCTCAACGGCCTGCTGCGCTCGATGCCGATCACCGGCGTGCTGGCGCTGGTCGCGAGCGCGGCGATGGCTGGTGTGCCGCTACTCAACGGCTTCCTCTCGAAGGAGATGTTCTTCGCGGAGACGGTATTCCTGTCGTCGCGACCGGGTGGTGATGTGGTGCTGCCGCTGCTGGCAACGGTAGCAGGCGCCTTTGCGGTGGTGTACTCGCTGCGCTTCGGCTACGACATCTTCTTCGGTCCTCCATCCACCGATCTGCCGCGCCAGCCGGAGGAACCGCCCCGGTGGATGCGGATTCCGGTCGACGTACTGGTGCTGGTCTGTCTGGTCGTGGGCATAATACCGACGATTTCGGTCGGTCCCTTCCTGGCCGCAGCAGCCAGGCCGGTGGTCGGGGGTGTGCTGCCGGAATACAGCCTGGCGGTGTGGCACGGCTTCAATGCACCGTTCCTGATGAGCCTCGTGGCGATATCCGCCGGGGTGGTGGGCTATCTGCTGCTGCGCAGGCAGCAGGAGCGCGGGCACCTGTCGAAGGCCCCTGTTGCGGGAAGAGTCGACGGCAGGCGGCTGTTCGAGCACACGCTGGTAGGGATCACCCGCCTTGCGCGGCTGGCACTCCGGATGGTCGGCACTCAGCGGTTGCAGGCGCAGATGTTCCTGATGCTCGCCGTGGCGCTGCTGCTCGCGTTCTTCTCGTCGCAGAGTACGCCGTTCGCCCCCGGCGACAGGGCGCGGCTGCCGGCCTCGCCGGCGTTCGCACTGCTATGGGTGATCGGCATGGTGTGCGCTGTCGGCGCCGCGATCCAGGCGAAGTACCACCGGCTGGTCGCACTCACGCTGCTGGGTGGTGCCGGACTCGTCACCTGCCTGACTTTCGTCTGGTTCTCGGCCCCGGATCTGGCGCTCACCCAGCTCGTGGTCGAAGTGGTGACTACCATCCTGTTCCTGCTCGGACTGCGCTGGCTGCCGATGCGTCTGGAGGAGGTACTGCCTCCTCTGAGGCTCCGCGACAGAGGGCGGCGTGCCCGCGACTTCACGCTGGCGCTCGGTGTCGGCGGTGGACTCGCGGTCCTTTCCTATGCGCTGCTGACACGTCCGGCGCCGCAGGGGATCTCGCCGTTCTTTCTGAAGCACTCGCTGCCCGAAGGTGGCGGGACCAACGTCGTCAACGTGATGCTGGTGGATTTCCGCGCCTTCGATACCCTGGGAGAGATCACGGTGCTCGCAGCGGTGGCGCTGACGGTATATGCTCTGCTGCGGCGCTTCCGCCCCGCGGAGGAAAGCATCGATGCTCCGCATCAGCAGCAGGCACTGCCGCACGACGTCGTGACCGATCTGGTCAATCCGCGTACCGCAAGGGACGCAGAACGGGGCTATCTGATGGTGCCCTCGGTCATCGCACGGCTGCTCTTCCCGGTTGCCGTGCTGGTAGCGGTGCACCTGCTGTTCCGCGGGCACAACGAACCCGGCGGTGGTTTCGTGGCCGGTCTGGTCATCGCGATCGCATTCCTGATGCAGTACATCGTTGCCGGCACGCAGTGGGTGGAAGCCCGTACCAGGCTCCGTCCGGTACGGTGGATCAGTCTGGGTGCACTGTGCGCCACGCTCACCGGGCTCGGCGCGATAGTGTTCGGCTATCCCTTCCTCACTACCCATACCGCCCACGTTACGCTGCCACTGATCGGCGAGATCCACGTGCCCAGCGCGATGTTCTTCGATATCGGGATCTTTGCGGTGGTGGTCGGGGCGACCCTGCTGATACTCACGGCGCTGGGGCACCAGTCCATCCGTGCCCACCGCCGGTCCTCCGGGAGCACGGTGACATCACGGACCGAGGGAGGGGCCTGATGGAAGCCCTTCTGGCGCTGGTCATCGGCGTACTGGCCGGTTCAGGGGTGTGGCTGATACTCCGCCCCCGCACTTTTCAGGTGATGCTGGGACTGGCACTGCTCTCCTATGCGGTGAACCTCTTCATCTTCAGCGTCGGTACCCTGGTCATCGACCAGCCGCCGATCATCACTCCCGGTGTGCCGACCGATCTCACGCACCATACCGATCCGGTGCCGCAGGCTCTCGTTCTCACCGCCATCGTCATCGGGTTTGCAACCACGGCACTCTTTCTGGTGGTGCTGCTTGCATCGCGCGGACTCCACGGGACCGATCACGTCGATGGAGCCGAGGAGGTGTCATGACGATTTCTGTGCCGCACCTCCTCGTCGTGCCGGTGGTCCTGCCGCTGGCGACTGCAATGCTGATGCTGCTGCTCGGCAACCAGCGCACGACGATCAAGTCGATCATCAACGTTGGCGCCACGCTGGCGGGACTGCTGGTCGCGGTGGCGATCCTGCTGCGAGTCGACGCCGATCCCGCCGGTGGCATTGGCGTGTATCTGGCGGCAAACTGGGAAGCACCGTTCGGCATCATGCTGGTGGCGGACCGCCTCACTGCCCTGATGCTGGTGCTCACCAGCGCAGTGGGCCTGGCCTCTGCCGTCTACTCGATGGCTGGCTGGGGCAGGGCGGGCGTCTACTTCCACCCGCTGTTCCAGGTCCAGTTGATGGGCCTGAACGGGGCCTTCCTGACCGGCGATCTGTTCAACCTGTTCGTCTTCTTCGAAGTGGCGCTGGCTGCATCCTACGGTCTGCACCTCCATGGATCGGGCAGGACCCGGGTCAAGTCCGGACTCCACTACATCGCCGTGAACCTGCTGGCATCGGCGCTGTTTCTGGTCGGGCTCGCGGTGCTGTACGGTGTGACCGGTACGCTGTCGATGGCGGATGTAGCAGCCAGGCTGCCGCTCATCGCCGAAGCCGATCGCGGCCTGCTGCACGTCGGGGTTGCCATCCTCGCAGTGGCCTTCCTCGCGAAGGCGGCCATCTGGCCGCTCAACTTCTGGCTGGTGCCGGCATATCAGGCGGCAAGTGCGCCTGTGGCGGCACTCTTCGCGCTGATGACCAAGCTGGGCATCTACGCGCTGCTGCGACTGTGGACCCTGTTCTTCTCCGCCGATGCCGGGCTGTCGGCACATTTCGGAGCCGACATCTTTCTCTACGGTGGACTGGCGACGATGGTCTTCGGGATCATCGGCCTGATGTCCACCCTGCGTCTGGGTCGGGTGGCCGGCTTCTCCATCATACTGTCGTCAGGGACGCTCCTGGCGACTATCGGTACCGGCGGTGTGGCTGCCACGGCTGCGGCACTGTTCTACCTGGTGAGTGCCACGCTGGCGGCCAGCGCCCTGTTCCTGCTGGTCGAACTGATCGAGCGCGCCGGTGCCGGCGGGCGCACTCTGCTGCCCGATCTCGAGCCGGAACCTGGCGAGGACACCAATCTCGATGACGACGAGATGCCGCTGATCGGCCGAGCGATTCCGATGTCGCTGGCACTGCTTGGCATCGGATTCATGGCCTGTACACTGCTGATCGCCGGTCTGCCGCCGCTGTCAGGGTTCATCGCGAAGCTGAACCTGTTGATGGCGCTGGTGAGCCCGGTAGCGGCAGGCGCTTCCGGCACCGTTAGCGCGGCGTCCTGGGTACTGTTTGCTCTGTTGCTCGCCGGAGGGCTGGTCGCCACTGTGGTACTGGCGAAGGCGGGTACCCGACATTTCTGGACCTCGGGCGATCGTCCGGTGCCGCAGGTGAAGATCGTCGAGGCCATACCCATCATGATGCTCATTCTCGGCTGTGTCTGGCTGACAGTGCGGGCCGAGCAGGTGACGCGCTATACCGATGCGACGGCGAGGGCGCTTGTGGCACCTGCGCCGTACATCGACTCGGTATTCGCGGTACCGCCGATCCCGGGGCCGACGCGTCCGGCTCCCGGTGAGGAGGGCACGCCGTGATCCGGCTGAAGAGAATCATTCCAGCGCCGCTGCTGTCTGCCTCGCTGTTTGCACTGTGGGCGGTGCTGGCGCGCTCAGCCAGTCCGGGACACCTGCTCATTGCACTGGTCCTCTCCATCTCGATCCCGCTCATGACCGTCCGGCTGCGGCGGACCAATGTCAGGGTGCGTCGTCCGTTGGTCGTGGCACGCTTCATCATGCGGGTGGGCCATGATGTGCTGATGTCCAATCTCGAAGTCGCCTGGGGGATCGTCGCGTGGCGGTGGCGGCGGCCCCGGGCGGGCTTCGTGATCGTGCCGCTGGACCTTCGTGATCCGACCGGCCTTGCGGCCCTCTCGATGGTCACCACCGTAGTGCCGGGTACAGTATGGTCGGAACTGGCACTGGATCGCAGTACGCTGCTGCTGCATGTATGGGACGTCAGGGACGAGAGCGCTTTCGTGAAGCGATTCAAGGCGCGCTACGAGAAGCCGTTGCAGGAGATCTTCGAATGAGCGGAATGATCGCTGCCGCCACCGTGTTCGCCATCGGCTGCTATGCAGTGGCGTCGGTGCTCGTGCTGGTGCGGCTGGTCCGTGGTCCGCGCGCCCAGGATCGCGTCCTTGCCCTCGACCTGCTGTACTTCCACAGCATGCTGGTGATACTGGTGCTCGGCATCCGCTACGCCACCGATACCTATTTTGAAGTCGCGCTGCTGATCGCGCTGCTGGGTTTCGTAAGCTCGGCTGCGATGGCCAAGTTCATCCTGCGCGGTGAGGTGATCGAATGAGCCCGCAGGTGCCGTTCTGGGTGGAAGTCACGGTCGCCGTACTGCTGGTGCTCAGCGGAGTGTTCGTCGTGATTGCGGCGGTGGGTTTTCTGCGGCTGCAGGACTTCTTCCTGCGGATGCATCCGCCAGCACTTGCCTACACCTTCGGGAGCTGGTGCGTGACGCTGGCCGGCATCCTCTACTTTTCGGTGCTGGAAGGGCGTCTGCTGCTGTATCCGTGGCTGATCATCATCATGCTCTCCATCACGGTGCCGGTGACGACCCTGCTCCTCGCCCGGGTTGCCCTGTTCCGTCGTCGGACTTCCGGCGTTGCTGATACACCACCGCCGCTCAGCGGGGCGTCGCCTGCTCCGGGCGATCCGGGAGAGGCCTGAGCGCCTGAACTGTCCACCGCTTCGTCGCTGCCGCGTCCATGGTGGATGTTGCAGCTGACTGCGGTGAGTGGCTGTTGCGCGGAGATCTCACCCGCGATTGTCACAAAGACCGTAGCGAGAAGCGCGAACAGGAGCGCTCTCACCACCCCTCACGCTCGATCAGTGCCGTGATGTGCCGGAGATGGTGGGCCGAGTGCCAGGAGTAGGTCACCAGCATTTCGTCGAGGGTGAAGGAGCGCTCATGCTCCGGATGGAACAGGGTACGCCGGAAGTCTGACGGTGTCATTGATCTCAGCAGCACAGTCCAGCGGTGGTGCAGTGCCTCGATCAGGGCCAGTGAGGCCAGCGGGGAGGTGCCGGCGGTGTCGGGAAGCATCGCCCAGGCAGCCTCGTCGTACGGCTTGATGGTGGGTTCCTGCTCGGTGAGGGCCAGCTTGAATCGGATGCAGGCATTCATGTGGCTGTCGGCGATGTGATGGACCAGTTGTCTCACGGTCCATCCACCGGGGCGATACGGTGTCTCCCACTGGCTGCCGCTCAGTCCGGCCACCGATTCACGCAGCAGTTCCGGCAGGGCTGCTATCGTGCCGATCCGTTCCTGCCGCTCGGCATCCTGGAGCATTACGGTCCGCGAAGGTGCCGGGCCGATCGGATAGCGGAGCGAATCGAGTTCCATCAGCTACTCCTGGTAGATGGTTGCTCCGGCGACATCACAGACCCGGCTCCAGAGTGACGCGAACTCTTCCCGGTTGCCACTCTCCTCCACGAACACGGTGAATCGTCCCTGATATACGAAGCGGGTCGGGCTGCGACTGCCTCCGATTCCGGGTCTGCCGCTGATCCTGCCGCAGGCTGCCATCGGAGGCGTACGTCCGTCGACCGGTGGAGGGCGCACCACGATCAGCGAATCGAACGTGGCGCTCGCCGGGTCGGAGAGGAGTTCGGATAGAGTGGCTCTGGAGTCGCTTCTCATCCGGTCTGCCGCGATCCGTTCTGCGGCGGCCAATGAGTCGGCGCTGGCCTCCGCCCGAGTGGCAGGGTCGGCGCCGTCGTCAGCCGACCTGCCGGAGCAGGCAGTGGTGAGCAGGAATGCTACGAGAGTGATCCGGCGAACCGATTCCTGCATCCGAGCCTCTCCGATGGTATCCACGGATCCCGGCCGGCGCCGGACGATCCGGCGCAGGTCAGTTCGAGGGAGCCTCTGCTGCCGGATTGGCGAGCTGGGCAATGGTGGTACCGTGGATGAAGCCGAGTATCTGGCGGGCCAGGGGACCCCAGCGCTGGTGCGCTTCACAGGCGGTGCTGTCACTGCATACCGGATTGCCGAGCAGGCAGGACTGGTAGCGTGTCAGGTTGTCGAACGGTCTGACGATGTCACTGATAGTGAGCTTCGCAGCCGGATGCGCCAGTCTGAAGCCACCACCTCGTCCACGACGCGAAGTCAGCAGACCGGCACTGGCCATCTGATGCATGATCTTCGACAGGTAGTTGGTGGGCACGTCGATGGCGGTGGCGATCTCTCCCGACTGCATGGTTGCGTCGGGGCCCTGCTTGGCCAGGTGAACGATGGCTCTGAGGGCGTATTCGGCGGTCTGGTTCAGCACTGGAACATGTCTGGGCTCGCAGTCATCGGGTACGGAGGTGAAGCACTCCCTGCTCAAATGTTACCAGTGCGACGCTTCCCGGTGCAACATGTACCGTGGTATCCAGCCGGATGTCCCGGGCCATGACACCCCGGGCCATGTTGGCGGAGTCGATTGGCCCTTCCGCCAGCTCGACCCGGGTGATGGTCACCCGGACCCGCCGATCCCCCGGTGCCAGGAGGGATTCGTCGAGGACGAAGATCGACCGGTCGCGCCTCAGTCCTGAACCATGCAGGATTGCCTCGCGGTGGGGTGCGCCGTCGACGTCGATCGCCATCCGGTAGGTCGCAGCCCGGCCGTCGCACTCGCGGGTGCGGCGCATGTGTGCGGGCAGGGCCGCCTGTTCCTCAGCGTCGAGTTCACGGCAGACCTCGATCCGCTCGGGTCGGGCCACGAATGAAAGGCGCAGGGCTGCGGCGCCGGTGGCGTACCAGGGGACCGCCACCCCGGAACTCCAGTAGAGGAGCCCCCCGGCGGCGGCCAGGCTCAGAAGTCCGGCGCATCTTCGCACCGCGCTCATCATGTCTCCTCTCCTACGGCCGCAGTTTCGCATTCAGCCAGCAGTACGACGTCGAACTCCGCCGCGGGTGCATCCAGAAGTCGAAGGCTGTCGCGGAACCTGGAGAAGGCCGCCACCGTCTCGGCCGCACCTCCGGCTTCTCCGGTGTGGATCCGAAGCCGACGACGGTCTACCCGCGCCTGCAGTTCGGCTTCGCGGTCGTGGTAAACCCGCTGCTCCAGCCACTTCGGCCCCTCTCTCGCAGTGCAGTCGCGTGGCGGGCAACCGACCACGAAGACACCGCGGGCTCCCTGGCGGATCAGCAGCTCGATCACCGAGGTGTGAATGGTACCGACGCACGGTACCTCGTGCAGATATGCTCCCGCCGCGGCGAGACGGGAGCGCAGTGCCGCGTCTGTTCTGCCGCATACGGCAGCGACGACCCGCTCAGCGGTGGGCCGGGCCGCGATTGCCGGCATGAGCAGGTGGCGGACGTCGGCCAGTTGATCACGGCCGGTCCGTCCCGGCGGCCCGACTCCCATCGGCGCGCACGAGGCGGCGCAGATGCCGCAGCTCACGCAGAGGGTCGGGTCGACCAGCGCTACCAGCGTCGGACGATTGTCGTCGCGGGGTACCATCGTGATTGCTCCCCAGGGACAATCCTGAGGACACTGGTTGCATCCCGTGCACAATCTCGGATCGACCACGCTCGGCGCCAGCCCGCCGACACGCGGCTTCCGCGAAATCACCGGCACGGCAAAGGCCGCTGTCACTACCATGATTCCCATCAGCCAGACTCCCGCCGGTGTCATCCCCTCGGCCAGCGGCACCCACCAGGCCGTGGCCAGGTTGATCGGCGTCGATGCCGGCAGCGACAGCGGATCCGCTGCCGGACCGAGCGGTGCGGGCAGCAGTACCGCAAGGAGGATCAGGAAACCCACGGTACCCCACCTGAGTTCCTTCGGCGGTGACAGCACCGGGCGGGCCACCTTCGACACGTGGAGCCAGAGAGCCACGCCCATCGCCAGCGGCACGGCTATGTGGATGAACATGTTCAGGAAGAAGAAGTTCGCCGGAACCGGTCGGTCTCCGGCGAAGATCCGCCCGACCGGCTCCGACAGGATCGGCAGCACGTCGAACAGCCGGGCACCCGCCAGGGCGACTCGATGTCCAAAGGCATCCCACGCCATCACGAAGCCGGTCCACGAGCAGACCATCGCCAGCCCGAAGAGCATCACTCCTGATACCCATGCCCGGGTGCGCGGTCCCCAGGTGCGACTCTGGCCGATCAGCCGGATCGCATGGATCAGGGCGGCCGCTACGAACAGATCGGTGGCGTAGCGATGAACTCCGCGGATCCAGCCGCCCAGCCACGGCTGCGCTGCGATCCGCTGCACCGACTCCGAGGGCGAACCGACCCGGTAGAACAGCAGCAGAACCAGACCCGAGGCCGTCAGGACCACCAGCAGCCAGGCAGCGAGTGCGCCGCTCTGGTGCAAGGGGTTCCAGCGCCAGCCATGCAGCCGGTGAACCAGAGCGTCGAGTGCCCGTACCGAGCGATGCACGCCCCGTTCGATGGCACGCCAGGGAGCTGTCACGATATCCGAGTCCTCCAGGCGGATTTGAGCATCTTGCCATGTATTTATCTTGTTTGTATGGTTTTTTCAACCACCGCCGGTGGTTGGCTGTCCCTACCCCGTTCGAGGACTCGTCATGGATCCGTCCGAACATGATGCTCGCGAGGAGCACATACCGCTGATGCAGCGGCTCTACGACAACATCTGGCTGCTGCTCATCGTCGGCATGACGGTGATGCTGGTGGTCTACACCGGCTGGGGCATGTGGGAGGTCATGACCATGCCCACAGCCACACTCCCATGAGGCGCTGATGCGTACCGACGTGCATACGGGGCTCGACCCCGTTCCCGGGGTCTGGTGGAAGCCGGCCCACAAGACCGAGAAGCTCTGGGTTGCTATCGCCTTCGCGTGGTGCATGGTGCTGTTCGCGATGATGCCGCTGTGGCACTGGAAGGGTGGGCAGAATCCGTCCGGTATCCGCCGCAAGGTGGATCCCCAGGCGTTCTTCGCCCGGACGATGGCCTTCGCCAACCAGCACAAGGTCGGCGATGACGGCGGTGTGCCGATCGTCGCTCCTCCGCCGGGCAGCGACATCTACCTCACGGCGCTCGCCTTCCAGTGGTATCCGGTCCTGCAGCTCGAGAAGGGGAAGGAGTACATCCTCCACCTCTCGGCGCTCGACGTCAACCACGGTTTCTCGCTCTACCCGCTCAACGTGAATTTTCAGGTGGTGCCAGGCTACGACTACGGGCTCAGGGTCACTCCCACCACCACCGGCGACTTCCGGATCATCTGCAACGAGTTCTGCGGCATCGGTCATCACGCGATGGTCGGCCGGGTGATCGTGGTGGACGAAAACGGCAACACTCTGGCCGACAACTCCAACGCAGCAGTGGAAGGGGAGGAACGTCGATGACCGCACCAGACGTCGAACTCGACCAGTTCCGCACCTGCGACGTCACCGGGCGTCGCATCCACCGCCAGGCCGAGCTGCTCGTCAGGGCCAACGCGGTGGTGTCGGTCGTCTCGCTCCTGATCGGAGCGATCGCGGCCCTGCTGCTGGTGCTCACCCGCTGGCAGGCCGTTCATCTCCTTCCCGCCGAGTGGTACTACCGCCTCCTCGGCGTGCACGGGATGAACATGCTGATCTTCTTCATCATCTATTTCGAGATGGCGGTGCTATGGTTCGCCGGCACCGTGCTCCTCAACGCGCGACCGGCGGCACCACGACTCGGATGGTTCAACTTCGGTCTGATGGTCCTCGGCACGCTGATGGTCGAGTGGGCCCAGTGGACCGGACGCGCCGACGTTCTCTTCACCTCGTATCCGCCGCTCAAGGCGCATCCGATCTTCTACCTCGGCATCATCCTGTTCGCGGTAGGTGCGCTGCTGGTCACCTTCCAGTTCTTTGCGACGGTCACCATCGCCAAGCGGGAGCGCACCTACGAAGGATCGATGCCGCTGGTGGTCTATGGCGCACTCACGGCAGCGATCATCGCAGTGATCACGCTGGTCCACGGTGCCATGATCTACATCCCGACCTTCCTCTGGTCCATAGGGGTGATCGAGAACATCGATCCGCAGATCTACCGGATGATCTGGTGGGCACTGGGCCACTCGTCGCAGCAGATCAACATGGCCGCACAGGTGGCGATCTGGTACATGCTCGGGGCACTGACGGTGGGCGCGGTGGTGCTCAACGAGAAGGTGAGTCGCACCGCCTTCGTGCTCTACATCATGTTCATCTCGATGGCCTCGGCTCACCACCTCCTCGTGGACCCGGGCTTCGGTGCGGCATGGAAGATCACCAACACCTCGTACTTCATGTACATGGCAGTGCTCGCCTCGATGATCCACGGATTCACGATCCCCGCAGGCATGGAACTCGGGATGCGACTGCGCGGCTACACCGACGGCTTCTTCGGCTGGCTGCGCCGTGCGCCATGGGGTGATCCCGGCTTCAGTTCGCTGGTGCTGTCGGTGACGATCTTCGGATTCGTCGGCGGCATAACGGGTGTGACGATCGGCACCGAGCAGATCAACATCATCGTCCACAACACGCTGCGGGTACCGGGGCACTTCCACTCCACCGTGGTGAGCGGGACCGCAATGGCCTTCATGGGTGCGACCTACTACCTGCTGCCTCTGATATTCCGGAAGCGGGTCGCCTTCTGGGGCTTCGCCAAGATTCAGCCATACCTCTTCTCTCTCGGCATCCTGCTGCTCTCGATGGGTATGACCTTCGCCGGCAGCTTCGGCGTGCCCCGGCGCCACTGGGACATCTCGTTCAGCGGCGCCAGGTATGGAGTGGACTTCAACCCTGCGGTGGACATGGTGCTGGCCCTGATGGGCATCGGTGGCATCCTGGCGGTGATCGGTGCGCTCGGCTTCATCGCGATCGCGGTCAAGTCGGTTTTCTTCGGTGAACCGGTGGGAACGATCATCCGCGGGGTTCCGATGCGCGGTGTGCCGCAGGGACTCACCAATCCGCCGGTGCACGCGGTGGACGTCGATGCACGTAACGAGGAACTCCACTCGCCGGCCAGGGGCTGGCTGGGGCCGACGCCGGGTACCATCATCCTGGTCGCTGTCTTCTTCATCGCGTTCGTCGTCTACTACTTCACCAACTGGAAGCTGCTCTCGTTCCTCTGGAGAGTTGGATGAGGGAATCACGGGTGTCGCGGCCGCCACTGGCGGCTGCGGCCCTCGGGGTGATCATTGCGATCACCGCGGGGTGGTGGGCGCTGGCGCTGTGGCCACTCGATCCCACCGCCCCCGAATGGCTGACCCGCACCCGCGAGGTCTGCTTCGGTGCCACCAGCACCGGTCTGCCACACATGGGTGGCTGGCTGCTGCTGATAGGGGAACCGCTGGGGCTGCTGCTGCTGCTCGCCGTAGTATGGGGCAGGGAACTGCGGGAAGACCTGGCCTCGCTCTGGAGTTCATCGGGAGGAAGGACTGTCGTCGCCACGGTGGCAGTGCTCTGCGGCGTCGGACTGCTGGCCTCGGCGAAAAGGGTCGCCGCCGCCACCTGGCAGCCGGAGGGGGAACCGTTCACCACTGCCTCAGCGTTGCCGGCGCGGGACTCGCTGCCGGGGTTGCCGCTGGCACTGCTCGACCAGCATGGTACCATCACCACACTGGACGATTATCGCGGCAGGTGGGTGATAGTCACATTCGCATTCGGCCATTGCGATGACATCTGTCCAGTGATCGTCGACATCGCCAGGCGGGCACGAGACGATGCTGGTATACCTCAGGTGCCGGTGCTGGTGGTGTCACTCGATCCCTGGCGGGATACGCCAGATCGCCTCGCGTCAATTGCCGGCGGCTGGGGCATGGCCGAGGGAGATCGCATTCTCTCGGGACCGATAGACGAAGTCAACGCAGCACTGGATGCGTGGAGCATCCGGCGCGCCCGCAATCAGACCAACGGTGATGTGGTGCATGGCAGTACCATCGTCGTGATCGATCCGGAAGGCCGGATCGCCTGGCGGCTGGATGGCGCACCGCACCGCGTTCGCGAGGCGATGGACATCGTTGCCGCCGAGCTGTCATCGCTCGGCGGCTGATCTCCCGCGCAGCTCGAACACCGCCAGTACCACCACGGTCAGCGCCACCACGCCGACGAACTGGTGCAGTACGCCCAGGGTGATGGGCACCGCCATCAGCAGGGTCGTGATACCGAGTGCCACCTGCAGCAGTACCACGCAGCCGAGGATCCGGAGCATGCGTGCGGCCCGCTGAGGAATCGGGGCCGAACCGGCGCGCCACGCGACGATCAGTGCAGCCAGGCCGGTGAACACGGCAAGCACCCGGTGATGGAACTGTGCGGCTATCGGGTTCTCGAAGGCATTGGTCCACCAGCCTCCGAACTGGGAGTAGCCCGGCGGGACCACCTGGCCACCCATCAGCGGGAAGGTGTTGAACATCCGTCCCGCTCTGAGGCCAGCCACGAATGCTCCGGTGACGATCGTGATCGAGATCATCACGGCGAGCAGTGTTCCGATCCGTCGCCATGCCGGCGGGGCAGCCGTGGTGGGCCGACTTTCGGTTCGCTCTGCCAGTTCCGCTCTGGTCCAGACAGCGATCACCAGAATCGCCAGTGCCAGTGCCAGGTGCGATGCCAGTCGGTAGGCACTCACTTCCGTCCGCTCGGAGAGGCCGCTCTTCACCATGTACCAGCCGAGGGCGCCCTGTGCTGCGGTGAGAAGGGGGAGCCACGCCAGCCGGAGTCGCAGACGCGAGGGGATCATTCCGCGGGCGAGGAAGTAGAGGAAGGGCAGCGCGAAGACCAGTCCCACCCCGCGGGCGGCGATCCGGTGGAACCATTCCCACCAGTAGATCGCCTTGAATCCCTGCATCGTGATTCCGGCGTGGGTGGCCGACGCCTGCGGGATCTGCTGGAACTTGGTGAACTCCTCGTTCCAGCCCGCTTCAGTGCGAGGGGGGAAGATGCCGGAGACGGGCTTCCATTCGGTGATCGAGAGCCCGGCTTCGGCCAGTCGGGTGATGCCACCCACCGAGACGGCGAAATACACTGCGATGATGCAGGCCATCAGCCAGCGGCGGAGGGCCTGACGGTACGGGGCCGGGAATGAGAGATCGTAGGTCATCGTGCCGTGAAAATACACCGGACCACTTCGGTATTGATGCCTTGGGCTGGGAGTGCTTCAGTCACACCCAGCCACCCCGCAGACCTCGCCCTCTCCGTCTGTCACCACTTCGATTCCCGGTGCCCGTTCGGACCATGCCTTGCCGAGTGCATCCAGCAGAAGGCTCACGGGCTGTGCGCCGGATACTGCGTACTTCCGGTCGATCGCGATGAACGGCACCCCGCGGACGCCGAGGGCGGCTGCCTCCTGTTGATCGGAGATCACCTGATCCCTGAAGCGGCCGCTGGAGAGCAGCTCGCGGCATTCGGTCCTGTTCAATCCCAGTTCACCTGCCAGTTCCACCAGGGCATCGACGGTGAAAATCGACCGCGCTTCCCCGAAGTAGGCCCGGAAGAGAAGGGCCCATGCCTCATCACCTTTGCCATGGGTGGTGGCCCAGGCCGCAAACTCGTGCGCCCAGGAGGTGTTGCCGGTCTCATTGTCACCGACCACATAGGGAGTGAGACCGTCACCTTCGGCGATCCGTTCCACGTGCCGGGTCATCTGCTCTACCTGCTCGCGCGAGAAGCCCTTGGCTTCCTGCAGCATCTCCTTCACCGGCTCGGTGCGGGCACGAGGGCGATCCGGGTCGAGCTGGAACGAGCGGTGGATCACCTCCACGCGGTCGGCATGGGGGAATTGCCGCAGTGCCTCATCGAGGCGGTGCTGGCCGATGCCGCACCAGGGACAGATGATGTCGGTCCAGATCTCGATGCGCATCGGGTGCTTCAGTGAGTCGGTGGTCATCTCTGAAAAACGCGGTGAGGAATGGAAAGGTTCCCGGATACCACGCCTGTCCCAGTCGAAAATGCTCGATCACCATGTACGGCATCAGTTCGGGTGCGGCAGCGGGGTATGCGGTCGTCTCATGACCTGTATGAGTCCCGGTAGGCCTGCAGGCGCAAGACAGATCTTTATTGCGGGCAGTCAACCCAGTGCCATGGCTCTGACAACATTGTTTTATGAATCCACTGAACCCCCAGGCTCTGATTGATTGAGTCGACTCCAAATGAGTATCTCATCCTGATTAGTGCAGCCCGCACGAAGGATACGGAGTCGGCTGACTGCTTGATCATCCAAACGACAGACTGGCCGCTCGGTTCTGATGAGCCGCACTTTGCAGGACCATGAACTGTTTCAAGTGCCTTGGCGACCAAGGAGACCTTGCCGGTGTCAGCCTCAGGGAGTGGCGTCGACGCGATGACGGCCGCCAAGCCATCAGTCACCAGGCTTGCGTAGGTATTGTATCGCATCGGGAACACGTATGTGATACTGTATTCGCCAACTGTCTCGCGGTAGGCGTCGTTGTACTCACCAACAGAAACCAGCCATGGTCGCATCTGTGTCAGTTCGCCCACTGACATGCCCAGTTTGATATTGTGCAGTTCGCTGATGGGGTATGGCAGTGCAATGACAGATGCGCTGTCGTGAGTTGTTCTGGAACACCCGGAAACAGAAATGCCAGCAACTAGCAGGAGCGCTCTTGTCCGCGCGTACCTGATCTTCAGCATATAGGGCTTTCCGTAAAGTTCGTAAATGCCTTGATTGCAGTTTTTATGTCATTGTCCGTTGAGTTGGATGGTAGTTGAGAGAAGATGTACCTGCCAGCGTTGTTGTTGTCCTGGTCCATGCAAGTTTCGTATACGTTTCTGCTGTTCCATTCGTGTGCGTCAGTCCAAGTCTGAGCTCTTGCGGCACTACCCATCCTTTTGGTGAGCAAGGCAGACCAGTAGGCATGCCGATATGCATCGTACATGTTGTTGTGTGCTGGCCAGGCGTTATTTGCCACTGCCTCACTGTTGGCCCATGCTATCGCCTCGTTTGCTGCTGCCATGTATATGCCGCACTCACTCGGATTGAGAAGACACAGCGCGGTCTCCTTGGCGTTCAGCTTCTCCTGAGCTAAAGAGTCTGTCGGCTCTGGTGGTGGCGGCTGAGTCTCGGGCTCGCTCGGGTTGCTGCCACCACTTCCTCCACTGCTACCCCAGCCGCCACCGGGGAAGTCGCTGTTGTGGTAGATTCTCCATGTTATGCACCAGTTGACGTCGATGTCGATCGCTACGTACTCTCCGTATGCCGGAATGTACTCCCAGGTAATTTCGATTTCGCAAGTGTAGTGTATGGTGACTGACTCGTATCCGGGCGCTGCTTGGGCAACTGCGGTCCGGTGAGCACCATCTGATGAGTCAGCTGTGTAGTACAACTGAACGGCCTTTGCGATTCTGTCAGGAGCAACCCCTGTACAGTCGAACGAGCGATGATTGCCATCTCTGGTTGGTACGGTCACGTGGCTGCCGGCACCGACATCTGTGGCGCCTTTACAACCTGCATCGTAGAAAGGCCGGAACACTGCTTCCGACGTCGTGATGAATGGATATTCCCACATGCCGGTCGGATCAGAACCGCAAGCTCCGACCGCAAGTGCAATCACCGTCATGGATGTGAGCCATCTTCTGGTGCCCATCGTACCTGACCTTGGTCTGTGTTGTCGTGCTGGAATATTAATGCATGAAGCCCTTGGTGGCAGCCTAGCTGATCGGTCCGCAGCAGTCCAGCCGGAGAGTCGCGGCAGATGGGAGGTGCAGGGTCTCAGTGCCCGCAGCCGCAGTCGTCAGAGCCGCACCCCTTCGCCTTCGACTGACGGAGTGTCCTGACAAGGCGCAGGGCCAGAAACCCTGCCGCCACAGCAACGATTGCGATCACTGCCAGCGTCTGACTCGCCATCACCCGTACCCCAGTGCGCGGCCGACGTTGTACACCAGCCAGGCCGCGACCCATGCGAGTACCAACATGTAGCTGAACTGGATCGCCGCCCACTTCCAGCCGATACGTCCACCACCGGTTTCGCGGACCGTGATCGCGGTGGTGCTCATGCACATCAGCGCGTAGACGTAGAAGACCATCAGGCCCAGTGCCACCAGCGTGGTGTATACCGGCTCCCCGGTGTCGGGATGACGTTCGGTCCGCAGTCGTTCGCCCAGAGAAGTCACGTCCTCATCGGCGCTAGCGACTCCGTAGATCGTTCCCATCGTGGAGACGAAGACTTCGCGCGCGGCGAAGCTGGCCGCGATCGAGACGCCGATCTTCCAGTCATAGCCGAGGGGGGCCACCGCCGGTTCGATCGCCTTGCCGATTCTTCCCAAGGCGCTCTGCTCCAGTTGCAGTTCCTGCTGGACCACCTCGGGGAGCGATTCGTCGGGAGTGGTGCGCGGATAGGTCGCCAGGGCCCACAGAACGATGGAGAGCGAGAGAATGACTGTTCCGGCGCGCTTCACGAACATCATCACCCTCTGCCAGACGGTTACCGCCAGGGTGCGCAGGGAGGGGAGGCGGTACTGCGGCAGCTCCATGATCATCGGCCGGACCGCACCGCGCAGCAGCGTCCGCCTGAAGATCGCTGCAACTCCCAGTGCAGTGACCGTGCCCAGCAGGTACATCCCGAGGAGGGTCGCCCCCTGCAGGCCGATCCCCAGTGGCAGGGTGGCAGCAGGAATGAACGTGCCGATCAGCAGGGTGTAGACCGGCAGGCGCGCCGAGCAGCTCATCAGGGGGACGACCATGATCGTCGCGAGCCGATCCTCGCGCGAGTCTATCACCCGCGCGGACATGATCGCCGGTACCGCGCAGGCGTAGCCGGAGAGCATCGGGATGAAGCTGCGGCCGTGCAGGCCCACCTTCCTCATCACCCGGTCCATCAGGAATGCTGCTCGTGCCATGTAGCCGGTGTCTTCCAGCAGCCCGATCGCGAGGAAGAGGATCGCGATCTGCGGTACGAAGACCAGTACTGAACCGACTCCGGCTATCACGCCGTCGACGATCAGATCGCGCAGGTCGCCTTCCGGCATGAAATTGCCGACGACGGAGCCGAGACCGGCAAGGCTCGCCTCCACAGCATCCTGGAGAGGTGCGGCCCAGGCGAAGACCGACTGGAAGACCACCGCCATCAGCAGCAGGAAGATCAGCGGTCCGACGAAGCGGTTGAGCACTACTGCGTCGATCCGGTCGGAACGTGAACGACCGCGATTGCCGGTGCCGCTGGTTGCGACCGTGATCACCTGCTCGATCCACCGATAACGGAGATCCGATTCCAGCCGGTGGGGCGCGATTCCCATCTGACCGAGGGTGGTGGCCGCCCGGTGACGGGCATCCTCCAGTCCAGGTATCGCCGAGAGATGCGGGTCGATCCGGGGAGCCGCCAGCAGCCGCAGCGCCTCGAGTGAGGCCGACTGCGAGTTGAAGCCCGCCTGCTCCAGAATTGTGACCATCGGAGCGAGAGCGTCCTGCTCGGCGTTCGGGAGATCGAACTGCCGGGCAGGAGGTGGCAGAGTCGCGGCTATCTCCACTGCCCGGATCAGTGCATCAATTCCTTCGCCTCGCCTGGCAATGGTGGGCACCACCGGCACGCCCAGCAACTGGATCATCTCCCCCACGTCGATCCGGATCCCCTTCTCCTCGGCGACGTCCATCTGGTTGAGCGCCAACACGACCGGGATCCCGAGTTCGATCACCTGGGAGGTCAGGAAGAGGTTGCGTTCGAGCTGCGAGGCGTCGACGACGACCACTACCACGTCGGGACTCCAGCCGTCGCCGGCTCTCCCGAAGAGGACTTCGAGCGCGATCATCTCGTCGGGTGACGAGGCTGCCAGCGAATAGGTGCCGGGGAGATCGAGGCAGGCGATCGTAGTGCCGGAACGGGAGCGGAGAGTTCCTTCCAGCCGCTCGACCGTGACGCCGGGGAAGTTGCCGACCTTCTGTCGGAGGCCGGTGAGTGCGTTGAAGAGAGTCGACTTGCCGACGTTGGGATTGCCGACCAGCGCGATCCGTAGGGTTGCAGGGGTGGTCGGCGCCGTGGCTGTCACCTGCGATGGACCGGAGGAGTCCGGTTCAGCCGACCGGGGCGGTCGGGAGGACGGTCACCGCCCGGGTGATCGACCGACCGAGCGCCAGGCGGGTTCCGCGTACATCGAGAATCATTGCGTGACCGGTCGAAATCACACCCAGCGTGGAGCCTTCGCAGAGCCCCAGGGCGCGGAGACGGCAGGCGTCGTCGGCGGTACAGCCCTCCAACGCCATCACCGTGGCGCTGCTTCCGGTCCGGCAGTCGGCCAGACGGCACTGACGCACCGTGGCGGCATCGATGTCAGGGGTGCGGGCTGCGTAGTTCAATTCGGCACAGTCCAGTTGAGAATGATTCCCAAGTAGTCCTATTGGAAGCTATGCAGGGAGGGGTTGGGGTGGTAGGGGTGGATTCCTGTTCATTCCTTGCCAAGGGCGTACGGCTGTACGCCCGTACGTAGGGGTCTCGTCCTCCCTCATGGAGAGGCGCTACCGGTTGCTGGATGCGGGCCAAGAAAACGGTCACCATTGAAATGGATGAGGTGGGAGGGGGCCTCGGCCACCCACACTTCGGTCTCCCAGGCAATTTCGCTGAGGTACCGGCTCATCGTCGCCCGGTCAGGAAAGGCGGTAACGAAGACCAGTCCGGCGCTGGAGCGACCGAAGATCGCCGTCAATTCCGCGTGGCGCTTGCCATCTACCGGGCCATGGCTGGTAACCGATTCCACCAGAACCAGCCAGTCCCGCTCAGCGTAGTGGATTACGACATCAGGCATCTTGCCATGAAAATCTACCTCGACACCCAACTCCTTCAGCAACTGCGCATCGAAGTAGCCCCACTTCTGTCCGGTGTCGCCGGCATAGATCAACCGTCCACCTGGAAGGAATCGCGGTGCGAACTCTTCGATGATAGCCCTGATGAGATCGCAGTGGCCCCCGGGACTGAGCTTGATCGACTTGCCGGGGGCAAGTTGCACGACAACCAGATGCTGGTCACGATCACGGGCATACCGGGCAGTCAAGGTTTCCTGTTCCACCAGGAAGGAAGCGAGGCTGCTCTTCCAGGCAGACGTGCCGAAGGCCCGCACCAGTGCCAATGCCGCCGGCGAAATCTGGTAGACAGCTTTCGGGCTGTTCACGGCCCGGGAAGGTTCGTCGGGGTTGTAGAGAACGATTCCGGCATCGCGGAACTGGTGCATCGTCTGGCGACGGATGGTTTCGCGTGTGTTGGGAGCGTAGTCCTTGCCGTAGTGGTCGCGGATCCAGTCCATCACCGGTGTAATGCCGATGAGCGGGTTGTCAGCTCTGCGCCATGACCGCCCCGGTCTCAGGTATAGCAGGGCCAGCAGGCAGAGCGCCGAACGATCGTTCAGCTGCGCTCTTGGGAGACCAAGAGCTGTCAGGATCCTGCGCGCGGCACCAATCTGCCTGGAACTGCGATCAGCGCACACCGAGCCAGTTCCTCTAGTCGGTCGTCGATCGCGGACTGGAGAAGCTCATGCTGGCCTTCCGCCCAGCTGCCCAGATCCATCAAGCATTCGCGGCTGGGGTACCTGAGCTGTCGCAGATCGGTAGCGTTTACCTGGGTGTGCCCGTTGAACCGCCTGAAATGCTGGTCGACGGGAGTGGAGTTGAGGTACACAGCCAGTCCGCGAGCCAGCAGGTGAGGGAGGCTCCTGCGCTCATGATGAAAGACGTTCAGGTGGTTCTCGAATCCGAGCATCGCGCTGCCACCGAATACAGCCGGATCGACGAGGCTGGCGACGATCCGCTTCGGTTCTTCCTTGGACGAGAAGCGTCGCACTACACAGTAGTGGCCCGCCGGATACAGCCAGCGCTCGGTCTCCTCATTGCGGACGATGGCATTGGGCTTGCGCGACCCCTCCACTGGCCAGGTCGCTGTTCCATTCTGGAAGTGCGTGGGATAGAGGAGCGGCACGGTACCGGTCTCCGGCATCTCTCGCAGATGACTGCGCAGCCTGAAGTCGATTACCGGACCAGTGGAGACCTCGACCCCCAGGTCTGCCAGTGTACAGCGCACGGCCGGATGATTGTCGAGCGCGTCCTGGCTGGCGGATGTCGGTACATGGATGAACCGCTCAGGGTCCTCCGGCTGCATGATCCGGTGGAACGGAACATCGCTGACCGACAGGTCCGCGAACGAGTCGTCGGTGGAGGTCGATACTGCGACCGAACCCTGAGCAACGCCTCGTACCAGGTGAACGATGATGTTCTCCTGCAGTACGCCGTCGTCCTTGAACGCTGCCGCTCTGGATTCGAACAGGTGCAGGCGCTGGATGGCAGCTCGCTCCAGGATGAACTCGCGGAACGGTCGGTAGTATGGACCGTTGCAGAAGCTCCGAGGAATGATGGCTACCAGGTGACCACCAACTTCGAGCAGCTCGAGCGCCAACGCCACGAATGCGGAATAGAGGTTGACCGTTTCGATGCCTGCTCGACGAAGAGCGCTGCGGTGCTCGGAGCTGCTCGTGATCTTGCGGTAAGGAGGATTGAGGATCGCGTGGCTGTAACGTCGCAGCTGGTCAGCAAAAAATCCGTCAGATAGCGAACCGACCGAGGCATGTACGAAGTCCTCACTTCGTACCGTGGCGATGCATGCAGGGCCCCGATATCGAGCGAGGGTGTCCTCCAGGTACTGATGCATGTGAGGATCGATCTCGAACGCGTCGACCTCGAGCCGATCGAACTGCAATCCGCCCGTGGTCCATCGCTCCAGAAATGCCGCCGACAGCGAGCCCACTCCTGCCCCTGCATCCAGCAGCCGACAGAGGCCGCGGCCGTCAGGGAACAGGCCAGCCATGAACGCCGCGGTGTTGGCGGGCGTCATGAACTGGCCCAGCCGTGACTTCACGGCGGAGTCGGTATTCCGGGATACCAGTCTGCGGGACTGCTCAACTGCCGATATCAACGATGCTGCTCCTGGAGCGCTGGGGCCGCATAGCTGCGAGCCGACCGGTGACCGTGAGGGAAACCGCCTCTTCGTTCCAAGCAATAATATCCGGGTGCCGTGACGTGCGACTACTGCTGGGCAATGCCGCCGGCCTCCGGACACCGGCCCACCTCAAGCTCACTGCCTCGAAGATCTCTCTCTGCCGGCATCCCCGCCGCCTGACGGCGGCGGTTGAGCCTTTCGCCGATCGCCGCCTACCGGCCTTTGGGCACCAGCACCGTCATCACCGGCCGGTGGTCCGATGCCACCTGCTCGTCGATCACCGTGCCGGAGCCGATCTGCCAGGGTGCGTTGCGGGACAGGAAGATGAAGTCGATCTCCTGGCGCGGGTTGGTCGAGGAGAAGGTCAAATGCTTCCCCTCCGGCTTGGTGGCGCCCTCCATCCCGTCGGAGAACAGCCGCAGCGTACGGGACCCCATTCGATCGTTGAAGTCACCCAGTACCATGTACGGCATCGTCAGCGAATCGAGCCAACTGGCGAGTGCCGAAGCCTGGCTGTACCGGAAGTCGTCGTTGCCGACCCAGTCGAAGTGGACGTTGACCACCATCAGGCGACTGCCATCGACGAAGTCCAGTTCGACCGCCAGCGCAATCCGCGGTTCGTTCCCCTCGGGGAGTTCCACATTGCGGGAGGAGACCACAGGCCGGCGGGTGAGGATCGCCATGCCGTACTGGCCACCCTGGTAGTCCATGAAGGCGCCGAAGGTGTGATTGAGGCCGAGCAGCCGCCCCAGCTCGGCCGCCTGATCGACACTTCCACTCCGTCGGACGCCGTTGTCCACTTCCTGCAATCCGACGATGTCCGGGTCGAGCCTCCGCAGGACACCGGCTGTCCGTTCGAGGTTCACCATATCGTCCATCCCCTCGCCGTGCCGGATGTTGTAGCTCACCACCGTGAGGGGCGGCGGAAGCGGGGCCGGATAGTTTGGCGCAGGGAAGTTGATGCCGCAGGCTGACAGTACCACCGAAGCGGCGACGACTGATCGGAGAGAGCTTCTCACAGGACCACCCGGAGATGAAAGGAGATCCCGGAAAAATAGTGACGGTCACCCTCCGGCGGAGACCTTCCGCCAGATGTGGATTGCAGCATAGCCACGCCACGGTCGCCACCGTTCGGCCATTGCCAGTGCGGCGCGCTCGGTCACACCGCCCATCTCCCGCCGGAGCACCAGGTCGCCGGCGAGGAAGGCGTCGGGCCAGCGAAGGGCCCTGAGCGCGATGTAGTTGGCCGTCCACGGTCCGATTCCCGGCAGTGCGACCAGCCGTGCAATCGTCTCTGCCGGCGGGGCGCCCGGTTCGAGAGAGATCGCCCCGCTGCTCACCGCACGCGCCAGCGTGATGATCGTCCGGCCGCGCGCCTGTGGGACACCGATCGCCCGGCTCAACTGCTCCGGGTCGACACCCGCGAGGCGCCCCGCAGTCGGAGCGAGGTGGGTGAGCGATGGATCGCCACTGTCGAATGGCTCGCCGAACCCGGTCACCAGTCTTGCCGCAACGGCAGTGGCTCCCTTTACCGATACCTGCTGACCGACGATCGCCCGCAGTGCGATCTCGAAACCGTCGTAGCCACCGGGAATCCGGAGGCCAGGTACTTCGGCAATGAGTGGAGCGATCAGCGGGTCGCGTCCCAGCCGTTCCGCAATCAGGTCCGGGCGGGCATGCAGGTCGAAGAGATGGCGGACCCTGGCGAGAATGGTTCCCAGTGCCGGGGCCAGTGCCGGAGTGATGGCGACCCGGAGTTCGCGTCGGGCCTCGTCGTTGGTCACGACGATGATGCCGGTGGCATTGCCTGCTCGCGCTGTGCGTCGCCAGCTCGTCGCATCGGCGTGCTCCACTCCCCGGAGTCCGCGGCCACCGAGAAAGCGGATCAGCTCGTGCCACGCGAACGGCGGCCTCCAGCCGAGTCGGAGAGTGAGCATGTCGGTGGAGAGGGGCTCGGCGGGCGTCGGATATCCTGCCGTTGGGGGGCAGCATGATGCGCCCTTACCTCTGCCCGTCCTGCCGGCGGCTCGCAGTCTCCCCGGCGACATCCCGTAGCGGCTTACGAACGCGTCGTTGAAGCGACGCACGCTTCCGAAACCAGCTGCGAAAGCGATCTGGCCCATCGGCAGTGATGTCCCACTGAGAAGCTGCTTCGCCAGGAGCAGCCGACGAGTCAGCACCAGCGTCATCGGAGATACCCCGAAGGTGTCGTGAACCAGACGCCTGAGGTGACGTGAACTCCAGCCGAATCGTCGGGCCAGATCCTCGAGTCCGCCACCGCGGTCGAGCGCGCCATCGGCGATCCGGTGCGCGAGCAGTGCCGCAACCTGTTCGGGTTCGTCGATCGGTGCATGTCCGGGAGCGAGTTCCGGTCGACATCTCAGGCAGGGGCGGAACCCGGCTGCTTCCGCCGATTCGGCGTTGTCGAAGAAGCGGGAATTCTTCCGGGACGGCTTGCGCGCCGGACAGACGGTTCGGCAGTAGATCCCGGTGGAGGTCACGCCGAGGAAGAAGACGCCGTCGAAGCGAGGGTCGCGTGAAAGGGAGGCTTCGTAGCGGGCATCGTCGTCGGGGGTCACGCTATCAATCTAGCCGGCGATCGATTGATCGACAGCCATTTTCGGACATCGCTGCAGGTCGGCACCATCATGTCCGAAAACGGCCAATGCCTCGGGATGCGTTCGGCATCTTCCCGCAATGGACAACTTCTTTCTCCGGGGGACATGATGCTGGAGTACGCTGTGGCCGAGGGCTGGCTGGGTGAGACCGTAGTGGGATGGGATCGGAGCGGCATCCGGATAGTAAGGCTGGGGCCGGATCTCGCGGGGCTGGAGCGGGGGCGCCGGGTGTCGGCCGCTGCCGCACCGGTTGCTGCGGTACTCGCAGCGATCGAGGAGCCCTGGCTGGAATGGGATGGACCGCCGATCAGCCCGGTCGGTACTCCGTTCCGGCAGCGGGTCTGGCGGGAGCTGCGCCGGATTCCTGCCGGAGAGGTACGGAGCTATGGGGATATCGCCCGTGCGATCGGGCGACCGGGAGCAGCGCGGGCAGTGGGTGCTGCCTGTGGAGCTAACCCGGTCGCGGTGCTGATTCCCTGCCACCGCGCCGTCGGTGCCGACGGGTCGATGACGGGGTTTCGCTGGGCAGTCGATCGGAAAGTGGCGCTGCTCGAGCGCGAGGGGTGGCCCCGTCATCCTGAACGCAGTGAGGGCATGCCCCGAGCGCAGCGCCGGGGATCTGCTCTCTGAAAAGCAGATTCCTCCACTTCGGTCCGGCTCTGCCGGACCTCTGGTCGGAATGACTGGGTTCGGCGGTCACACCGCCGTATGCTCCCCGGTGTGCGCCATGCCATCACTTCGGTCCGGCTCCGCCGGACCTCCGGTCGGAATGATCGGAAAGTGGCGCTGCTCGAGCGCGAGGGGTGGCCCCGTCATCCTGAACGCA
>CAZSPH010000001.1:41300-58375 GCA_964608715.1 uncultured Gemmatimonadaceae bacterium
GTGAGGGCATGCCCCGAGCGCAGCGGCGGGGATCTGCTCTCTGAAAAGCAGATCCCTCGGTTTCGCGACCCTGCGGGTCGCTACACTCGGGATGACGAAATGGCGGTCACACCGCCGGATGCTCCCCGGTGCGCGCCATGCTGTGCAGCGCCACCGGATCGGACTGCTTCTTCCTCACCCGCAGGTTGATCATCTCGACGAAGATCGAGAAGCCCATCGCGAAGTAGATGTAGCCCTTCGGGATGTGGTGATCGAGGCCTTCTGCAATGAGCGACATTCCGATCAGCAGCAGGAACGAGAGCGCCAGCACCTTCACCGTCGGGTGGGCGTCTACGAAGTGGCTCACCGGTTCGGCGAACAGGATCATCACCCCGACGGCGATCACCACCGCCGCGATCATGATCTCGACATGCTCCACCATGCCCACTGCGGTGATCACCGAGTCGAGCGAGAAGACGATGTCGAGCAGCGCGATCTGGATCAGTACGCTGCCGAAGGTGGGATAGGCAGCGACCTTCTTCTCCGCAGGCGGTGCCTCCAGCCTGGAGTGCAGCTCATGGGTACTCTTGGCCAGCAGGAAGAGGCCGCCGGCAATCAGGATGAGATCCCGGCCGGAGAGTTCCTCGCCGAGGATGTTGAAGAGCGGCTCGGTGAGACCGATCACCCAGGAGAGCGAGAAGAGCAATGCGATCCGGGTGACCATCGCCGCCAGCAGGCCGATGCGGCGGGCCTTTTTCTGCTGCGATGCGGGCAGCCGCGCGGCGAGGATGGAGATGAAGACGATGTTGTCGATGCCCAGGACGATTTCCAGGGTCGCGAGCGTCAGCAGTGCGATCCAGATCTGGGGGTCGGTGAGCCATTCCATGAGAGGCCTGGGGTAGAGGGAGTCAGCCTGCCCCTGAAAGATCGTGGCCACCCATGGCGTTCGCGCAAGGGGGCTGCTACGATACCATGTATCATGGATAGGCTGGATGAATCTCCCGGGGGTGGCGAGCCACCGAGGTGGAGCAGTGTTGCTGATCGGTATCCGCAATGCCTTCAGCAACTGCTGCCGTTCGCATCATCCGTAACAGGCCTCTGTTCTCCTGTTACGGCAGCTCTCGCAACTGCGAGGCATGGATGATGTCGCAGTTGCCCGGGTCCTCTGAGCGGATGCGGCAGTCAGCATCACCGATATACCACTGAAAGCATCGTCCGATGCGTCGCTGCGAGGATCACCTGTGACACTGCCCCAGGCACCACAACCGCCATCTGCCAATGAAGTGGCTGCTGCTCTGGCCGCTATCCGGGCCGCTGCCCCTGCCGACTGGACGTCGATGGTGTCGCGCCAGGATCCCAGGTTCACCTCTCTGCTGCCCGAGGCCGCCGGCAGGAGAACGCTCGCCGAGCTGATCGCACGTGTGAGCGAACGAGGCATGGACGCCGGTGCCGATGCTGTGGATCTGGCCAGCGGCGTCCATGCATGCGAGGCCCGCATGGCAGAGCTTGGTCGTCTGACCATCGACCAGGGAGTACGCGACTACATCGTTGCGCTCACCGGCTGGGGCGAAGCCAGGATCACTTCAGCCAGCATGCGGATCGGGCTTCACCCGGACGGCCCGGCTACGCTCGAGGCTGCTGCTGTACCTATGGGAGTCACGCGAGAGCGGGCGCGGCAGTTGATGGTCAGGTTGTACGGGAAGCGACCGGATCATCCGGTGCTTCTCCCGGCGCTGGAGAAGGCCATTGCAGCGGTTGCTGCTGCAGGAATAATTCCGGTTGCCGAGGCAGCGGGGTTACCGATGCGCCTCGGCTTGGCATGGCGGCCGCTCCCGCCCGAGAGCCTGCTTTCAATCGCGCGGTTTCTGGGTTGGGATGACCTGCCGGAGTTCCTTGTAGTTGATGGGCTGCTGGCTGGTGGAGTCGGTGGTGAGGTTGTGAAGGGCGTGCGGCAGGCCGTCAGGCGCCAGATTCGCGCTGGCGGGCTGCTGAGCTTCGAGTCGCTGATGCTGGACCTGGCTGCCCACGATGTGAACTGCAGCCGGGACGTCGTAGCGGAGATCGTAGCGATGGATTCGGACCTGGTTGAGTTGGCTGAGGGGTGGTACGCATCGTCGGGCGCCAGGGAAAGCACGGTGATTCGGCGGATCCGCAAGATGCTGATAGCCGCTCCGGTCCAGACGCTGGAAGCGATAGCGGAGGGGCTGGAGAGTGAGCATCGGTTCCGCGTCCTGAGCGGTTCCCGCAGTGCGTTGAGCCATGATCTTCCTCCCCGACACGTTCTAGCCGCGCTGCTGCGGTCATGTGATACGTTCGTGCTGAATGACAGCAATGATGTCCGTGCGACTGTACCGCTGAGGCTCGAGGACGAGGTGACTGGCACGGAGCTGCAGATGGTCAGGATGTTCTGGTCATCGAGCACCGGGCTGCTCACTCGTGCCGAGATCGCGGCTCACAGTTCGGCCCTGGGACTGAATGCCGATACCGTGGGTAGCATGCTGACCTATGGTTGCCTGTTCCAGCGGGTAGCGCCAGAGGTATGGGCACTGCGTGGTGCCGGATATCGAGCTGAAGACCTGCGAGCGGTCAGCGAGCGGGTCATTGCGTCGCGCCAGCAGGACTGTGTCGGGTTCAGCTTTCTGGATGGTGGTCGAGTCAACGTCAGACGTCGGGTTCGTGACCGAGGTGGCAGGCCGCAATCGGTGTCAGTCGCCGTGCCCGCACTTCGGAACCGGAGCTACTATGCCGTGGATGCCGACGGAACTCCATCAGGAATCGTTTCCATCCATAGCACCGGAATGTCAATGGGTTACACTCCCTTCCTGAAGAGGATGAAGGCCCGGGAGGGAGATATTCTCTCGGTGACCTTCGATGCGGCATCCGACCAGGTCATACTCGATCTGGAACGGATGACCGGGCTGGACGGATGAGTTCGGCTCCGCTGGAAGTGGGAGAGTCGGGCGCGGCCAGGGGCTGTTGGCAGCTGATCGCTACTGCACCCGCCTTGCCTCGACGTAGTAGTTCTCATCCACCGCTACCTGATCGGCAGGCAGCGTCACCGGCACTGTCTGCCACTCGGCGGTGGGACTCAGTCTGGTCCATCCCGCCATCGCAGTCCCACCGGGAAAGCCCCCCTGCTGCTGCCGGGTAGCAGCATCGGTCCTGACCCGAAGCGGCATGTCGAAGCCGGGCACGACATCGGTCCAGCGGTAGGACATCACGCCATCCGCTACCCGGTACTCGAACACGGGAATATTCGCCCGCCGCAGGTACTGGTCGAAGACCTTGTCCAGCTTCACCTGGCCGGTGCGGGCGATGTAGGCCTCGATGTCGCTTCCCATCACCGTCTGATGCCGGAACTCGCTGTTGAGGCCGCGGAGCACTTCACGCCAGCGGTCGTCGTTGTCGACGATCTGCCGGATGGTGTGCAGCATGTTGCCGCCCTTGGGGTACATGTCGCCCGGCCCCTGCGCGTTGACGCCATACTCCGGTATGATCGGCAGCCGGTTGGCGATTCCTCGTCTGGTACCGATGATGTACCTCGCCCCGTAGCTCTTCCCCGCGATGCACTCGACGTGGAGCCCCTCGGCGTAGTTCGCGAAGCTCTCGTGGACCCACATGTCGGCGTTGTCCTTCGAGGTGATGTTGTTCGCGAACCATTCGTGCGCGCTCTCGTGCACGATGATGAAATCGAACAGCAGACCGAGCCCGGTGCCGGAATCGTCCCGGCCCCGATAGCCGTTGCGGAACCAGTTGCCGTAGGTGACCGCGGTCTGGTGCTCCATTCCGGTGTTGGGTACCTGGATCAGCTTGTAGCCGTCCTCGTACCACGGGTACGGCCCGAACCAGTGTTCGAAGCACTGCATCATGGTGCGGACCTGGGTCCACTGCCGCTTCGCCGCATCGAGGTTGTAGTCGAGCGGCCAGTAGTCGAGCGTCATGGGACCCAGCTCGCCCTGGTAGATCTCGCTGTAGTGGGCGTAGTTACCGACCGCCAGCGCGATCGCGTAGTTGTTGATCGGCCGGGTATTGAACCACTCCCAGGTAGTGGTGCTGTCGGGGTTGTGGCGGACCGAACGGAGTCGGCCGTTGCCGACCTGGATCAAGGGCTTCGGCACTGTGATCGCGACTCGCTGGCTGTCGGGCTCATCCGCCTGCGTGTCCTTGTTGGGCCACCACGCTGATGCCCCCATCCCCTGATCGGTGGTGGCGATCCAGGTGCGACCGAGCGAGTCGGTGTCCCAGGAGATGCCGCCATCCCATGGCGGGCGACGGGCAATCAGCGGGCGACCGGAGTAGTGGGCCACCACGGTATGGACTCCGCTCGTCTGCCGCGCCGGGAGGGTGGCGAAGTGAGCCGGACCTTCCTTGCGCAACGGGATGGCCTTCCCCTGATAGGTCACGCTGTCGAGCACCAGTGGCTCCATCAGGTCGATCTGGAGTTCACGGCCCGGAGAGACGACGCGGTACGAGATCCCGTTGGAGCCGCTGATCGTCGAGTCCGCGGGATTCACCCGGAGCCTCAGGTCGTAGAAGGTGACGTCCCACCAGCCGCGCGCCGGTGTGTCCCAGGAACCTCGCAGCGTGTCGGCGTGGGTGAAGGTGCGCGGTGCCTGCTGTGCTGCTGCGGTAGCTGCACAGAGGAGCAGGGCGAGGAGAGGGAGCGATCGACGCATCATGGGCCTCACGGACAGAACTGTGTGGGCGGATCGGATACAATATACAGGTGCCGGCGCGGAGGTCCAGCCGGACCGTCACTATCTTTGGCCCCGTCTACTCGAAGGAGAGTTCCAGTGTCCGATGCGACCACCCCGGTAATCGTCTCTGCCTGCCGCACTCCCGTCGGCAGGTACCTCGGCGGCCTTTCTTCGCTTCCCGCCACCCAACTGGGTGCCACTGCGATCCGTGAGGCCGTGAGCCGGGCCGGAATCGACCCTGCCACGATCGACGACGTGATCATGGGGCATGTGGTGCAGGGAGGGGCCGGGCAGGCGCCGGCCCGCCAGGCGATGATCGCTGCCGGGCTTCCCGACGTGATTCCCGCGCTCACCATCAACAAGGTCTGCGGTTCCGGCCTCAAGGCTGTGATGCTGGCCTCCCAGTCGATCAGGGCCGGCGATGCTCAGTGCGTCGTTGCCGGCGGAATGGAATCGATGTCCTCCGCCCCCCATTATCTCTACAACTATCGCAACGGGATCAAGGCGGGCAACCAGACCATCGTGGACGGCATGATCCACGACGGCCTCTGGGACTCCTTCGGCAACAATCACATGGGCAACTACGCCGAGTACACCGCCGAGAAGGCCGGGATCTCGCGCGAGGACCAGGATGCCTATGCTCTTTCGTCCCATCTCAAGGCAGTGGCAGCACAGCAGGCGGGGAAGTTCACTGCGGAGATCGTCCCGGTGGAGGTTCCCGGTCGCAAGGGCAGCGTGACGGTCTCGGCGGACGAGTCGCCCCGCGCCGACAGCACCATCGAATCGCTCGCGGCGCTGAAGCCCGCGTTTGTGAAGGGTGGCACCGTCACTGCCGGCAATGCTCCCGGACTGAACGATGGCGGAGCCGCGCTGGTCGTCACCTCGCTCGCCTACGCCAAGGCGAACGGCCTTACCCCCATGGCAAAAGTGACCGGATACGCCACCGGCGGAGGGGCGCCGAAGGACCTCTTCTTCGCGCCGATACTCGCGGTGCAGAACCTGATGGCGAAGACCGGCGCCTCGATCGGCGACTACGGCCTGATCGAAGCGAACGAGGCTTTCGCCGTCCAGGCACTCGCCGATGGCCGTGCCCTTGGATGGGACTGGGACCGGGTGAATGTGAATGGCGGCGCGATTGCCATCGGGCATCCGATCGGCGCCAGCGGCGCGCGCATCCTTGCCACCCTGCTGTACGCGATGAAGGACCGTGGCGTCTCGACGGGACTCGCCACCCTCTGTCTGGGCGGCGGCAACGCCGTGGCGCTCAGCGTCGAGGCACTCTAGCCACAACCAACCACTGAACCGCAAGGTCGAGATGAGCAACATCGCAGTCATCGGATCCGGAACGATGGGCAACGGAATCGCCCATGTCTTCGCGCAGCACGGTCACCAGGTAGCTCTGATCGACCGCGACCCGGCAGCCCTGGAGCGGGCCCTGGCCACCATCGGCCGGAACCTCGATCGCCAGGTGAAGAAGGGGACGCTCGCCGAGAATGCCCCGGCCGAGATTCTCGGAAGGATCACCACCGGCACCGCGCTGACCTCCGCTGCAGATGCCGAGCTGGTGGTCGAGGCGGCCAGCGAGAACCCGGCCATCAAGGGTGAGATCTTCGCCGAGCTGGATCGGGTCGTCCGGAAGGACGCGATTCTCGCGACCAACACCTCGTCCATTTCCATCACTCAGCTTGCCGCCCGCACCGCCCGCCCCTCGCAGGTGATCGGGATGCACTTCATGAATCCGGTGCCGGTAATGCAACTGGTGGAGGTGATTCGCGGCCAGGACACCTCCGACGAGACCACTCGCACTGTCATGGAGATGTCGACAGCGCTCGGCAAGACACCGGTCGAGGTGCAGGACTATCCCGGCTTCGTCAGCAACCGCGTCCTGATGCCGATGATCAACGAGGCGATCTTCTGCGTCTACGAGGGAGTCGCCACGCCGGAAGCCATCGACACCGTCATGAAACTGGGGATGGCGCACCCGATGGGACCGCTGACCCTGGCCGACTTCATCGGCCTGGACGTCTGTCTCGCGATTCTCGAGGTGCTCCAGAACGGCCTCGGTGATGACAAGTATCGCCCCTGTCCGCTGCTCAAGCGGATGGTGGCAGCCGGCCATCTCGGTCGGAAGAGCGGCAAGGGTTTCTACACCTACGCCTGAGCAGTGCACCTTCACCCGGATACGGGCATGGACACTTTCAAGGAAATGCAGACCTGGGGCCACGAGCAGCTGGTCTTCTCCCATGAACCTTCCTGCGGCTACTTCGGCATCATAGCCATTCATGACACAACCCTCGGGCCGGCACTGGGCGGGACGAGGGTGTGGCAGTACGAATCGACCGACGCGGCCATCCAGGACGCGCTCCGGCTTGCCCGCGGCATGACCTACAAGTCGGCGGTCGCCGGTCTGAACCTCGGTGGCGGCAAGGCCGTGATCATCGCCGACCCCAAGCGGACCGATCGCGAGTCGCTCTTTCGGGCTCATGGCCGTTTCGTCGAGTCGCTGGGCGGGCGCTACATCACCGCCGAAGACGTCGGCACTTCGCCCACCGACATGGAGTTCATCAAGCGCGAGACGAAGCATGTCGCCGGCCTGCTGAACCTTTCGGGCGACCCTTCTCCGGTGACCAGCTACGGCTGCTACATGGGGATGAAGGCAGCGGCGAAGGTGAAGTGGGGGAAGGATTCGCTCGCCGGGAAGACAGTCGCGGTGCAGGGCGCCGGGAAGGTCGCCTCGTACCTGATGGGACACCTCCATGCCGAGGGTGCCCGCCTGATCGTCACGGATATCGACCAGGAGAAGGTCCGGCGGGTGGTGGAGGAGTACGGTGCCACCGCTGTCGGAACGGACGAGATCTTCGGTGTCGAGGCCGACATCTTTGCTCCCTGCGCGCTGGGCGGTATCCTGAACGACGAGACGATCCCGCAGCTCAAGGTCCAGATCATCGCCGGTGCGGCCAACAACCAGCTTGCCGAGCCGCGGCACGGTCACGAGGTCGAGAAGCGCGGGATGCTCTACGCGCCGGACTACGTGATCAACGGCGGTGGCGTGATCAACGTCTACGGCGAGCTGCAGGGCTGGACGATGGATCGCGCCAAGCGGAAGGCGCAGGAGATCTACGATACCATCCTGCGCGTGTTCCGGATTGCCGAGCGCGACGGGATTCCGTCGTTCGAGGCAGCCGACCGCCTCGCGGAGGAGCGGATCAAGTCGGTGGCGGCGCTCAAGGACATGTGGGTGGCGGGGGATCGCTGACATGTCTGAACGGATAGCAATCGGCGCCGATCACGCCGGCTTCGAGATGAAGGAGAAGATCGCCGGCGAATTGCGCGCGATGGGATACGAAGTCGAGGATGTCGGCACGGCCTCCGCCGAGTCGACCGACTATCCGATCTATGCCCACAAGGTCGCCGAGGAAGTGGCAACCGGGGACGCGCCGCGGGGGGTACTCCTATGTGGCACGGGACTCGGGATGAGCTATGCCGCCAACCGGCATCCGGGAGTCCGGGCCGCCGTGGTCTGGAACACCGAGGTCGCGAAGATGTCCCGCCTGCACAACGACGCCAACGTACTGGTGCTGCCTGCGCGGGTGATCGACGACGGTACTGCCAGCGAGATCCTGAAGGTCTGGCTGACAACTCCGTTCGAGGGCGGCAGACATGAACGGCGGGTTGCCGCCATCGAGGTGCCGGAATGACTGGACTGAATCACGGGGCGCCACTCAGTGAAACCGACCCCGCCATCGCGGGGCTGATCAGTGCCGAGCTGGCCCGTCAGCGCGACGGGCTGGAGATGATCGCCAGCGAAAACTTCGCCTCCCGCGCGGTACTGGAGGCGATGGGAACCACTCTCACCAACAAGTACGCCGAGGGGTATCCGGGCAAGCGCTACTACGGTGGCTGCGAGGTGGTCGATCAGGTCGAGCAGTTGGCGATCGACCGGGTGAAGGAACTGTTCGGCGCCGAGCACGCCAATGTCCAGCCGCATGCCGGGGCCCAGGCCAATCATGCCGCCTACATGGCACTGATCAAGCCGGGCGAGCTGCTGATGGGGCTGGCGCTGCCGCACGGCGGGCACCTGACCCATGGTGCGCCGGTCAATCACTCCGGCCAGATCTGGCGTTCGGTACAGTACGGTGTGCGTTCCGATACCGGCCGGATCGACTACGACGTGGTTCGCGAGCAGGCATTGAAGGAGCGGCCCCGTCTGCTGATCGCCGGCGGTTCGGCCTACGCCAGGATCATCGACTTCGAGGCGATGCGTGCCATTGCCGATGAGATCGAGGCGCTGTTTCTGGTCGACATGGCGCATTTCGCCGGACTGGTGGCCGGCGGGGTCCACCCATCTCCAGTTCCGCATGCGCATGTAGTCACCAGTACCACGCACAAGACTCTGCGTGGTCCGCGTGGTGGTCTGATCCTCTCCAGGGCCGAGCATGCCGCCGCAATCAACAAGTCGGTATTCCCCGGAGCGCAGGGTGGCCCGCTGGAGCATGTTGTCGCCGGCAAGGCGGTGGCCTTCGGCGAAGCGCTGACTGCTGACTTCCGTCGCTATGCGGCGCAGGTGGTGGCCAATGCGAAGGTGCTGGCTGATGCCCTGATCGACCGCGGCTACGCGATCGTCTCGGGTGGGACCGACACCCATCTGATGCTGGTCGACCTCCGGTCACGCGAGTTGACCGGCAAGGATGCCGAGAAGCTCCTCGGCCAGGCGGACATCACGGTAAACAAGAACACCATTCCGGATGACCCTCAGTCGCCGTTCGTCACCAGTGGCATCCGCCTCGGCACGCCGGCACTCACCACCCGCGGAATGGGGACTGACGAGATGCTGGTAGTTGCAGGTCTGATCGACGATGTTCTTACTTCCAAGGACGAGGCGACCATCGCCCGGGTGAAGGGTGCGGTGCACGAGCTGGCAGGCAGGCATCCGCTCTACCCCGAGGACTTCGGAGCGAACGTACGTGCCTGAACTGCAGTTCGCCGACGGAATCATCGCGCGACTCCGGTCGCGCGATGGCCGGGCCTTCGATGAACAGGGCTACCTATTCGTCATATCCGCCATAGAGTACCTACAGCAGCAGTTCGAGGTGCGTCGGCACGTCAGCGGGGCAGAGCTGTCCTGGGCGGTGCGCGACCTGGCCTGCGAGCGGTTCGGGCTGATGGCAGCGACCGTCTTGCGGGAATGGGGAGTCCGGTCCACCGCCGACATCGGCCGGGTGGTGTATTCCCTCGTCGAGATCGGGCTGCTCAGCACCCAGCCGGGTGATCGCGAGGAGGACTTCCACGGAGTCTACGACTTCGAGGAAGGGTTCGGCGAGTACGTCTGGGTGATGGATCGGGTGGGGCAGGGGACTGAGGGGCAGTACCCATCTCCGTAGTACCTTTGACGACATGATGGTTCCCGTCCTCACCCCGGCGCAGGCCCGCGAATGGGAGGCCCGCGCCATTGCGGGTGGCCGTTCGCCCAACGCCCTGATGGAAGTCGCGGGACGGCACCTGGCCGATGCCGCTACCGGCGAATACGGTGGCGCCGCCGACCATGGCACCCTGATCGCCTGCGGACCCGGCAACAATGGTGGCGATGGTTGGGTGGCGGCGCGGGCGATGCATCGCCTGGGATTGTCTGTCTGGGTCACCGAGTCGGCGCCGTCGTCCAGCGAGCCCGCGGTGACCATGCGACGGCTGGCGCTGGAGGATGGCGTCCGCCTGGTTGACTACGACGGCCCATGGCCCGATGTCCGCCTGGTCATCGATGCGCTGCTTGGCAGCGGCGCCAGTGGCCCGTTGCGTGGCACCGTGGCCGTGATTGCAGCACGCATCAGTGAACTGAACGTGCCGATCGTTGCCGCTGATGGGCCGACGGGTCTCGATCTGGCTACCGGCAGTGGTTACGCAGGCAGTCTGCGCGCCGACTTCACCGTCTGCTTCGGAGGTGTCCATCGCGGCGTCCTTCTGGCCAGAGATGACGTGGGACACATCGATATCGTCGATATCGGCCTTCCCGAAGCCGATCCGGATATTCCGCGACTGGTCGCCGAGGACTGGGCGAACGGCACTCTGCATGCGATTCCGCTGAGTGATCACAAGGGAGACCGTGGCCGGGTTGTGATCATCGGAGGAATGCCCGAGATGGCCGGCGCGGTCCGGCTTGCCGCGCGCGCGGCATTCGGCGCCGGAGCCGGTCTGGTGCATGTCGGCTGTCACCCCACCAGCGCGCTGGTACTGATGGCCGCCGAGCCGGACGTTCAGGTGGTCGCCGACGATTTCTCGCTGCCGTTGAGTCCACCGCTCGAACAGTTGGCGATGCTGGCGGACGCCCTGGTGGTCGGTCCGGGACTGGGACGGGCACCGGAGCGGGAAGAGCTGGTGCTGGGATTGATCGAGCGCTCGCGGGCCGCCGTGATCGATGCCGATGCACTGGTGGCACTCCGCGATGCCCGTGAACGGCTGGCGAAGCTGGCTGCAGAGCGGCAGCTCATTCTCACCCCTCACGTCGGTGAGTTCCGCACTCTGTTTCCGGAGCTGGCATCGGAAATCGAGATCGATCCCTGGACGGCGGCGGTCGCCGCCGCCAGGGCGACCGGCGCAGTGGTGCTGCTCAAGGGCGTTCCGACGGTGATCGCGGAGCCGTCAGGGCAGGCCTACACCACCGCTGCGGGAAATCCCTCGCTGGCGACCGGCGGCAGCGGCGACGTGCTGAGCGGACTGATCGCGACATTCCTGGCCCAGAAGTATTCCGCGGTCGATGCCGCAACTCTCGGAGCCCTGGCTCTGGGACACGCGGCGGAACAGTGCCAGATCATGGTCGACTATCAGACGATTCGCACCGTGCGGCCGATGGACGTGATCGACAATCTGAAAAAGGTGTGGGCCATGCGCTGGCCGATCGAGCCTTCCATGCCAGTGAGATTCGGCAGATCGATGCTGCATCTCCGGAAGCCGCGGGACACCTAGCGTGGGGATGCCGCGGCTGGCCCTCTCCGTGACCGCGGCGCTGTGCGCCGGCTGCGGGAGCGTTCCCGGGACATCCGGCATGGCCTCTCCGGCAACCGCGGTGCGGCCCGGTGACCGCGTCCTCTACGGCGACTTCTCACGGGTCCAGGCAATAGCCACCGCTACCGATCGCGTGTACATGGTCTACCCCGGTGCAGTTGCGATGATCGATGGGATCACCCGCCGGATCGATGTGCCACGCAGTGCCCCCAGTGATCGCGCACTCGCTCGCGTCAGCATGGCTGCTGTGGACCGCCTCGACCGATCACTCTGGCTGGTGGGCGGCAACGAATGGTTCCACTACGACCCAACTATGGATCGCTGGCGGCGCGGCTCGATTCCGATGGCGGTGCGCAGGATCGCGGTCGACCGGCTGGGAAGCGGCGGGATATGGCTCGAAGTCGCCAACGGCTGGACCTGGCTCACCCGCAGTGGTCGACTGGAAGGTGCCAATCCGCCCCAGACTCTCGAACCGGTTGCAACCCTCGACGATGCTTACCGCGAGGAGCCCTGGCTGCAGGCGGCGGCCGGCACCATCGGTATCGGCCCTGGGATGAGGGTCGGACGGATCACCGCCGCTGCCAGAGGCGGCACCGGCATCGGCTGGTACGTGGGAACCGAACTGCGGGGCGCCTTCTACACGATGAGCGGTGCCGGCAACCCGGAATGGCTGACCATCGGGCTGCCGTCGCCAGAGGTCGGTGCGGTGGCAGTGAGGAACGGCATCGCCTGGGTGGCCACCGATCGCACTGCCGGCGGCGCTTCCGCGATGCTGACTGCGATTGCCGAGGATGGCGGAATGAGCAACGTCATCGAAGGTGACGCTGCCTTCGGGCTCGGTATCAATGCCGTCCGTCGACTGCTGGTGGAAGAGGACACCGTCTGGCTGGCTGCTGACGATGGCGTCACAGCCGTATCGATCGGTAATGAGACTCATCGGCGATTCCGTACTGCGGGGCCGCAAGTTGCGGCGCTGATCCGATGGAATGGTCGACTGATCGCGGGGACGCAGTACGGAGTAGAAGCTTTCACCGACGAGGGATTCAGCAGAATGCCGGCCGGTGCCGCGGCTCCGGTACTGGAGCTGTTTGCAACGCATGACACGCTCTGGATCGGGACCGATCGCGGTCTCGCGATGATGACAGCCGACGACTCCGTCCTGACTGTTCCCGGGTCATGGCGCGCCATCGGGGGAGCGATCGCTCCCGTTACCGGCATCGGCGCCGTCGGTGATACCCTGGTGGTGCTCACCGCCGAGCGGTTGCACTGGCGCGACCCGGTGAGCGGGGCGTGGCAGTTCGATCCGCCGTTGAGTTTTGGCGGGCCATATCGTTATCTGGTGATCGACCAGGGGGGGACGATATGGATAGCCGGGGACGGTGGAACGGGATCAGTACGCCTCGGCGGCGGTGCCGGCTTTCCTCTCACCACCGGTCGCGATCTCCCCGGCCCGCCGACCGGCATCGCGGTGTCAGAGGATTATCTCTGGGTCGGTACCCGCCATGGAGTACTGCGGGTGGCCATCTGGGGTCGATGAGTACCATCGCAATGGGCCCGGGGCGCGAGTTCGACCGGATACGCGAAATGGTCCGCGCCTTTGGCGACGCGGCCGGGCCGATTGGCGGCGACACCGCTCCGGTCCCGGCTGGTACCGGAACTCTGGTTGTCTCCACCGACGCTTCAGTCGAAGGAGTGCACTTCCGTCGCGACTGGCTGAGCGATGGCGAAATCGGCTGGCGTGCGACCGCTGCGGCGCTGTCCGATCTGGCTGCTTCGGCGGCCCTTCCCGCCGGGATCACCGTGTCGATTGCAGTTCCCGATCTCGATGACATTCCGTTGCTGACCGGTCTAGCCACTGGTATCGGTGAAGCCGCAGCCGCTGCAGGCTGCCGGGTTCTGGGTGGCGATCTCGTCCGCGGCCCCGCAGTGATGATCGACATCACAGCTTTCGGGTACGTGACCGACACCGTGACACGAAGCGGCGCCGTTGTCGGAGACGGCATCTGGGTGACCGGTGTACTTGGCGGGAGTCGGGCGGCGCTGGTTTCCTGGCTCGACGGTCGTAACCCGGTACCGGCTGCGAGAATGGCATTCGCCCGGCCGCGACCCCGAATCCGCGCCGGCCGCTGGCTGGCAGCATCGGGAGCGACCGCGATGATGGATCTGAGCGACGGGATCGGAGGAGATGCCCGGCACCTGGCTGCCGCCTCCGGCTGCGGTCTCGAGATCGACCTCGATCGCCTGCCTGTTCACCCTTCCGCTCTGGTTGAGGGTGCTCACTCGGGTGTGTCGCCGAAGCTGTTCGCGGCTGCTGGTGGCGAAGACTACGAGCTGCTGGTCACGCTGCCGGCCGGCTGGGATTCAGCCGCCGACTGTGAACCAGCTACCGGAGTCGGGATTACCAGGATCGGTCGGGTCGTCGACGGAGAAGGAGTGCGTTTCCTGCTCGAAGGTCTCGAGGTGGAGGTCGGCGGGTTTGATCATGGTCGCGACGGCCCCTCTTCCCGTTGACCGCCCCATCTCTCCGGCCTAGCTTCGCCTCGTGCGCAGGTTTCCCTGACCCCTCAGACAGAGCGTCCAGATGAGCACCATCATCGATGTGTCCGCCCGCGAGATCCTTGATTCCCGGGGCAATCCAACGGTCGAGGCAGAGGTGGTCACTGCTTCCGGTTCGGTCGGCCGCGCGGCGGTGCCGAGTGGTGCCAGCACCGGCGAGAAGGAGGCAGCGGAACTCCGTGACGGCGATCCTGCCCGCTATGGCGGCAAGGGAGTCCTCAAGGCGGTCGCCAACGTCAACGAGATCATCGCTCCGCGGCTCAGCGGGATGAGCGTGCTCGATCAGATCGCAATCGACGCCGAGATGACCGATGCCGATGGCACCGACAACAAGGAGAAGCTCGGCGCCAACGCGATCCTGGCCGTTTCGCTTGCAGCCGCGCGCGCCGGCGCCGAGGAGGTCGGACTGCCGCTCTATCGCTATCTCGGCGGACCGATGGCCCGGGTGATGCCGGTGCCGATGATGAATATCCTCAACGGTGGGGCCCACGCCAGCAACAACGTCGACGCCCAGGAGTTCATGATCATCCCGGTAGGCGCTGACGAGTTTCCGGAAGCCTTCCGGATGGGAGTAGAGGTCTTCCACTCGCTCAAGAAGGTGCTGACGAAGCGGAAGCTTTCCACTGCGGTCGGTGACGAGGGCGGCTTCGCTCCTGATCTTCCCAGCAACGAGGCGGCCCTCGACCTGGTGATCGAGGCGATCGAGGGAGCAGGCTACCGGCCGGGAGACGACATCGCGATCGCACTGGATGTGGCCGCCAGCGAACTCTGGCAGGATGGCGGCTACGTCTTCAAGAAGGGTGACGGTTCCCGGCGCTCGTCGGACGAGATGGTCCGGCTGTACGAATCCTGGTGCTCGAAGTATCCGATCGTCTCGATCGAGGACGGCCTCGCCGAAGGCGACTGGGACGGCTGGCGCGCCCTCACCGATTCGCTCGGCGACCGGGTTCAGCTCGTCGGCGACGACCTCTTCTGTACCAACGTCGATCTCCTCGACCAGGGAATCGAGCAGGGCTGCGCCAACGCGATCCTCATCAAGGTCAACCAGATCGGCACCCTGACCGAGACGCTCCAGGCGATCGAGCTGGCCCGCTCCAGCGCCTACGGCGTGATCGTGTCGCATCGTTCCGGTGAGACCGAGGACACCTTCATCGCCGACCTTGCCGTCGCTACCGGTGCCGGCCAGATCAAGACCGGCTCGGCGTCCCGCTCCGACCGGGTCGCCAAGTACAATCAGCTTCTCCGGATCGCCGAGGAACTCGGTCCGATCGCCCACTATCCCGGCCGGGAGATCTATCCGCTGTGAGATTGGGAAGGGTTCTGGCTGCCGCCGCACTGCTGGGCGGAGGGTTCCTCGCCTGGCAGGGCGGTTCGCACTCGCTGAGTGACTACCGGGAGCTGCAGAACCGGGAGATTGCGATCAGGGCCCGGATGGACTCCCTGGCTCATGCCGCTGATTCGATGCGGGCATACCGGGATTCACTCCTGACGGACGCCGGCGTGCAGGAGCGGGTAGTCCGGGAGGTACTGGGAATGATCCGGCCGGGAGAGCTGTCGGTGATCATCGCCCGGGAACGGAGGGAGTAGGGGCGCAGTGACCTCCCCGCCACTGAGTGGGTCTCCCTCGGGGAGTAGTTGGTCGACGCGTTATTCCGGGGAGTGTCGACTATGCTGTGTTCCATGAAGTCATGCCTGACGGCAGCTTTCATGCTGGTGGTCATCGCCGCCTGCTCTAGCACGGAGCCCAGTCCGCCGCTGCCGACACCGACCGGGCAGTTGCTGCTCAAGTTCCACAGCGACCTGACGCGTGTCGACCCAGCCGATGGGCGGATGGAGCCACTTCTGACGGCTTACGGATCATCCACGCGACCGTACGTGATCAGTGGAGTCGCAAGGCTTTACGGCGCCGAGCCGGAGACGATTCTCCTCGAAGCTCTGATCCCGACCACCAGTCAGAGTCCAGCCGGCCCCAGGTTCGTGGGCCTGGTCAACTTGGCAACGGGTTCGATCGACACTCTCGCATTCATGCCGACCGGGAGCTACTTCATGCAGGGACTCGCGCCCGATGGTCGTACTCCGCTGATCAACGGCGACTGGCAGACGCGCAGTATCTATTGGCCAGATCCGGCGACGCGGACCCTGGTCCCGTACTGGACTGCTCCCGAAGGTACCAGAATCCTCAACATTGGCAGAGGACGCTGGCCCGGTGGGGTGGTGATCATCACGACTGAGTCTCCGGAGGGACTCCCGGGAGAGCTTGTCATCATCGATCCGGCATCCGGAGGGTGGACTCCGCTGCCAGTTGGCAGTCATCCGACAGTCGCCGGCAGTGACCTTGCCGTTTCACCGGATGGACGTCTCCTGGCATTCGTATCAATGGACTGGGACATCTATCTGATAAGTATCGACGGTGCGCCGGCGCAGCACGCGCCGTTTCCGGGCCTCTGCCCGGTGTTCTCCCCGGATGGCAAATTCCTGGCGTATGCGATGCCGGAAGAAGTTGGGAGGCGATCCCATCAACGACTGATGATCCGGCGGCTGAGCGACGGGCACACCTGGAACTATCAGCACCAGCACGATCTCCATGACTGGGATGCCTACTGCCCGCAGGACTGGATCGAGTAGTTGCTGTACATTGGGGAAGGATGCTGCGATGGTTCATCGACGGTTCACGGCGGGATGGACTGCGGTGCTGGTGGGGGCGGGGGTGCTGGTGGGAGGGTCGTGTACAGCTCCCACCGTTCCCGATGGCGCGGCAGGGGCAATCGAGGTGCTTCGCAGTCTATCCTGCGGAACCGGCAGTATGATTGGGTTCACAGTCATGTGGCCATGCTCGGAAACGATCAA
>CAZSPH010000002.1:0-6444 GCA_964608715.1 uncultured Gemmatimonadaceae bacterium
GCAGGGCCAGGGTCAAGGCCAACAAGTTCAAGGTCAGCAGGGGCAAGGTCAGCAGGGCCAACAGGGCCAGGGCCAAGGTCAAGGTCAACAGGGTGAGGGCCGGGACGGGATGAATCCCGGCCAGCCTGGCGGAAATCCGGGAACCGGCGATGCCCGTCAGTTCTCCCGCGAGGCCGGAGTCCGGCGACAGGCCGCCGAACAGCTCCGGGACCAGTTGCGGGAGGGAGGAGTCAGGATCGAGTCGCTGGAGGAGGCGATCGCCACTCTCAGGCGGCTTCAGCAGGAAGGTGTCTCTGGCGATCCGCGGGAGCGTCTCAGGCTCGAGGAGCTGGCTGTCGACCAGTTGCAGCGGGCGGAGTTGATGATCTGGCAGGCCTTCGGCGCATCGAGTGCCGGGGCCCCCGCCGTCGGCAGAGCCTCGGAAGCGCCGCCACGGTACCGCCAGCAGGTGGAGGAATACTACCGCTCACTGGCGCGCGAGCGTCCCTGAGGATTCCGCAACGCGTTGTCAGGCCCCGGCTTGTCGATGCTGTTGCACTGGTGCGGCGAAAGGCGGAAAAATCGGGAGCGGTGTCACGCAACAGGTGTAGGGTTGGTGTGGCGCCGCTTTCGCGCATCACGGCGTGGCACTGAGTCAACGGCCATCAAGTAGGAATTCGGCGAGTTTCTTGCGCTAATGGACGGCTCCGTTCGACCGATCATGTAGATCGGCCCTTCAAGGAGACCCTCGCCGATGATGCAGACTACCGCTACGTCCACCGATGCGCTGTGGCAGCGCTGGCGCCAGGATGGTGACACCGACGCCCGCCGTGAACTGCTGGGGCGCTATCTCGGGCTGGTTCATCATGCTGCCCGTGAGGTGGTACCGCGAGTGCGGGATGCGGTGTCTCTCGACGAATTGGTATCGGCAGGTTCCCTTGGTCTCCTGCAGGCGATGGATGGATTCGAGCCTGAGCGAGGCCTGGCCTTCTCGACCTTCGCGATGCGACGGATCCGTGGCGCGATCCTCGACGACCTCCGCGCCCGCGATCCGCTTTCGCGCTCGGATCGTGCCCAGGTGAAGCGGGTCGATGCTGCCGTAGCCGAACTCGAGCAGAGGATCGGCAGAGCGCCGAACACGACGGAGATCGCCGCTCATCTCGGGCTCGATCATGAAGCAGTCGCCCGACTGCGGCAGCGCACGGCGGTGGTTTCCTCGATATCCCTGGAAGGCGAGCCTGGCGCGCGGGCAGTGGCTGACCGCCTGTCCGACGAGGAGGAGCTTACCGCCGAGGCCGCTCTCGATGAGGCGGAGCGGAACGGCGCTCTGCAGGTGGCACTGGATGCGCTCCCTCCGCGGGAACGACTGATTCTCTCGCGATCCTACTTCGAGGAACGTTCGCTTCGCGAAATCGCAGAGGAGATGGGCGTGACCGAGTCGCGGGTCTGCCAGCTCCGGGCGCAGGCCATCAGGCGCCTCCGCCGGATGCCGGACCTCGCAATGGTGGCAATCGGCTGAACGTCATGTACGGGGTGCTCCCCCGTTAGATTTCGCGGCATCAGTTTCTCCGATCGGAGCGATGCCGCCGATGTACGAGGTCTTCACCGGAATCATCGATTACGCCGGCATCTTTCCGCCGGCGACGCTGTCGATGTCCGAGGCAGTCGCCAGCTATTCCGAGTACCGGCAGGGTCCCGACCGCAGCGTGCTCGGCCGCTTCGTCGTGTCCGAGAGTCGGCTCCCCGAACTGGTGGAAACGGCATCCGGCTCCGGCATGGGCGCAGGCTGGTCTCTGGCTGTCGTGATGGCTCCCGGATCGGATACCCTGGCCGGGCGGCTTCGGAGTGCCATGACCCTCGCGGCGACCGGTAAGATGACGATCGCAGCAGTGGAGGTGCCCGTCGCCGGCAACGCCGAAGTGGTCGAGGTTGCCGCGTCCATTCCGGACGGGATCGAGTGCTACGCCGAGGTACCGCACACCGTCGACCCGGAACCGATCGCGGAACTGGCCGCTGCCGCGGGTATCGGAATCAAGATCAGAACGGGGGGCGTGGTACCGGGTGCATTCCCGGCATCGGAGGTCATCGCCCGCTTCATCGCTGCGGCGGTGCGTCATCGGGTCCCGTACAAGGCGACGGCCGGACTCCATCACCCGGTGCGCGGCGACTATCGCCTGACCTACGAGGTCGGCAGTGCCCTCCATTCCATGAACGGCTTCGTGAATCTCCTGGGGGCCACTGCTGCGCTGATCGATGGTGATGGTCCCGGCGCACTCTCGATCATCGATACCGATGGCTCCCTGGTTTCTGCCGCCGACGGAACGGTCCGGTTCGGAGCGCTGGCCATCAAGGATCACGACCTCGCCGAGGCGAGACGACTTTTCAGAGGATTCGGATCCTGCTCCTTCAGGGAGCCGGTGGACGAACTGCGGGAGACAGGAATCACGTGACCAGTACCGATCGCTCACACGATGTTGCCCGCACCAGCTGGGTGCCGGGCTCCATCGGACATCCGGAGTTCCCGATTCAGAATCTGCCGTACGCCGCTACCGATCGCGGCATTGCGGTGGCAATCGGAGATCATGCCCTGCTGCTGCGCGCCGCAGTTGCGAACGGCTTCCAGACTGGAACACCCGAGCTGACCAGCGCTGCTGCGGCAGATGATCTCGGTGAGCTGCTGGCACTGGATCCGGAGCAGTGGCGGACGCTGCGGCTGGCACTGAGTGACGCGCTCAGCGATCCGGCGCAGCATGGCCGACTCGAATCGGCGCTCTGCCCGATCGCCGACCTCTCCTTCAGACTGCCGGCTGCTATCGGCGACTATACCGACTTCTACGCTTCGATCTACCACGCCACCAACGTCGGCTCGATGTTCCGGCCCGACAATCCGCTGCTGCCGAACTACAAGTGGGTTCCGATCGGCTACCACGGTCGCAGTTCCACCATCGTTCCGAGTGGCACACCGGTGCGTCGCCCGCTGGGTCAGATCAGGCCACCCGATGCTGCGGCACCGATCCATGCTCCTTCCCGCAACCTCGACTACGAACTGGAACTCGGTCTGGTGATCGGCGGCCACAATCGACGGGGTGAGTCGATCGATGCGGAACGGGCGCAGCAGCGGATCTTCGGCGTGGTGCTTCTGAACGACTGGTCAGCCCGCGATGTTCAGAGCTGGGAGTATCAGCCGCTCGGCCCCTTCCTGGCGAAGAACTTCGTCACTTCGATCTCGCCCTGGGTGGTCACCACCGACGCGCTTGTCCCGTTCCGGAAAGCGATGCCGGCTAGACCGTCCGGCGACCCGGCGCCACTGCCGCATCTGGTCGTACCGGATGATCACACCTGGTCGATCCGGCTCGATGTAACGTTGCTTGGTACCGAAGGTCGTGCGCGTGGCGGTAGTGCTACCAGGATCAGCACCGTCGACTACGCCGATGCGATGTACTGGTCGCCGGCCCAGATGGTTACCCATCACGGGAGCAACGGCTGCGAACTGAGGCCCGGCGATCTCCTGGGCAGCGGCACGATTTCCGGCCCGGTACCGGAAAGTCGGGGCTGCCTGCTGGAGCGCACCTGGCGTGGCGCCGATCCGATCACGCTGGACGACGGCACCAGTCGTCGCTTTCTGGAGGATGGGGACGAGGTGACCATCTCCGGCCGCTGTTCGGCCAGTGGCGCGGTCTCGATCGGGTTCGGTGAGTGCCGCGGCGTGATCGAGGGCGCGGGATGAGAACGGTGGCAGTGGTGATCACGCATCTGGTTCTCCCGGGGCGCGATCACTACCGTCCATCAGATACCGTTCCAGCGGAGAAGCCCCGACTGGTTGCGGCTGACACCGAATCGGTGGCCGCCGCTGCGATGGATCTCTATGCCGCCGTCGGCGCACCGTGGTACTGGACCGACCGTTGCAACTGGACCCTGGATGACTGGCAGCAGAGGCTCGATCAGGATGATGCGGAGATCCACACGCTGGTGGACCGGCAGGGCGTGGGCGGATACTTCCAGTTGGGGATGAAGGGAGCCCGCACCGCCGACATCCAGTTCCTGGGACTGATGCAGGATCGGATCGGACGCGGACTCGGGGGATGGCTGCTTGGCCGTGCGGTGGAACGGGCCTGGCGTCGTGGAGCGGAGCGGGTGGAGTTGAACACCTGTACTCTCGATGGCCCTCATGCGCTGTCCAACTATCTCGCCAGAGGTTTCGAACCGGTGCGGCAGGAGACGCTGATGAGGGAGATCTACGGGTGAAGCTGCACGGGATGCGTGAGAACTATCGCAAGGGCGAGCTTGACGAGTCCTCGGTCGATTCCGACCCGCTGACCCAGCTGCGTGTCTGGCTGGATGAGGCAGTGGGGGCTGGAGAGCCAGAGCCGAACGCGATGACCCTCGCCACCGTCGATGGAGCAGGCAGGCCCTCGGCAAGGATCGTCCTGCTCAAGGAGATTCGACCGGCCGGCATCGTCTTCTTCACCGACTACCGGTCTCGCAAGGGGACGGAAATCGCCGTCAATCCCCAGGTCGCACTGGTTCTGCACTGGCACGGACTGGAACGGCAGGTAAGAATCACCGGCAAGGCAATGCAGATACCTGGTGCCGAGTCCGATGCGTACCACGAGGTCCGGCCGGTCGAGTCGCAGCTTGGGGCGTGGACCTCGCGGCAGAGCAGCAGGGTAGCTGGCAGAGCGGAGCTGGAAGCCGCACTCGCCGCCACCCGGCAGAAGTTCGAGGGTCGGGAGATTGCCCGACCCGAACATTGGGGCGGCTATCTGGTCGCTCCCGAAGAGATCGAGTTCTGGCAGGGACGGCCCGGCCGCCTGCACGATCGCATCCTGTTCACCCTGACGCCGGAGCAAGAATGGTCCGTCGCACGTCTCTCTCCCTGATCCTTCTGGCCGCTCCAGCGGTGGCCACTGCCCAGGGCGGTTTCAACCTCGACATCCCCACCATCATGCGGGGGCCGGAGACGGTCGGTCGCGAGCCGGGAGGGGTCAGGTGGACCCCCGACAGCGAATGGATCTACTTCTCCTGGCTGCCACCTGGAAGCGACTGGCGTCTCGACGCGAGGCAGTATCGCGTGCGTGCGCGGGCGGGAGCTGTTCCCGAGCAGGTATCCCAGGCGCATGTCGACTCGCTGGGGCCGATCTTCTCCTCCGGCCTGCGCAGTCGTACCGGCAGGTGGCGGATCGTCGGCTCGGGGGGCGATCTGATGATGATCGACCTTCCGAGCGGAAAATCGCGGCGTCTCACGATGACGCTCGGAATCAGTGAGCAGCCGCTGGTGCTTTCGCCCGACGAGAAGATCGTCTACTTCCGTGACGGGACCAACGCCTTCTCGCTCAATCTCGCGAGCGGGATGATCGAGCAGTTGACTGATATCAGAACTCCGGCTGCCGCGCAGCAGGGTGTCGGAGCCGCCGCTGCCGGTCCTGCAGGAGCAGGTGGTCAGGGTGCGGGCGCGCGACAGGGAGGAGCCGGAGCAGGTGGTGGAGCCACCGGCGGGAATCCCCAGCGCACTGCGCTGGAGCGCGATCAGCGCGACCTCCTGGCGGTGGTGCGCGACGGGATCTTCCGCGACTCGGTGCGGAATGCCGTGCGTGCTCCCCGCGCCGATCCGCTGATCCCGGTTACCAACCTGGGTCGCGACGAGCGGGTGCGTACCTTCGACCTGTCGCCTTCCGGCCGTCACGCGATGGTGGTCACGACCGCGCCGGCATCGTCTGCCAGTCGCAACACGATCGTTCCGAACTATGTGACTTCTTCCGGATACACCGAGGACATCAACTCCCGCTCCAAGGTTGGCGAGGCCACCGGCAGCCAGCGTCTCGGCGTGCTGACCATCGCCGATGGCAGGATCACCTGGCTCGATGTTCTCGACGGCGATACCACTCGCACTGTCGGTGGAATCTCGACCTGGGGATGGAACGACGACGGTACCATGGCGCTGGTACAGGCATCGACCGACGACAACGAACGGCGGATCCTTTCCAGCATTACCGTCGACGGCACTCCGGCTATCCGCGCGGTCGAGACCCTCGGGGACAGTGCCTGGGTGGGCGGCCCGTGCGGCGGATGCGGCGGCTGGCTGCCCGGGAAGAGTGGCGTCTGGTTCGTGAACGAGTCCGATGGCTGGGCTCACATCTACACCGTCAATCCCGACGGCACCAACCGTCGCCAGCTCACCAGCGGCAAGTGGGAGGTACTGCAGGCGCGTCTCTCGGATGATCGCACCCGTTTCGAGATGCACACCAGCGAAGGGTCGGTCTACGAGCGTCACTTCTTCACCATGAACCTCGACGGTTCGGCGCGGACCCGCTGGACTGCTGCGGCCGGTGGCCACACCGCGACGCTTTCCCCCGATCGCAGGCAGGTCGCACTGGTGTCATCATCGGCCAATCGCCCACCGGAACTGTTCCTGCAGCCGGCACGGCCAATGGCACCGGCAATACAGATCACCACTTCACCGACAGC
>CAZSPH010000002.1:6544-51240 GCA_964608715.1 uncultured Gemmatimonadaceae bacterium
CGCGGGTCGGCGGGATACGGCCGTGACTGGCGCACTGCCATCTATCGGCACATGGGTGGGCGTGATCTCGAGGATCACGTCGATGGCTCGAAGTACCTGACGTCGAAGTACGGCATCCACCCCGAGCGGATCGGGATCTATGGCGGCTCCTACGGCGGCTTCATCACGCTGATGGCACTGTTCACCAGGTCCGAGTACTTCGGTGCCGGTGCGGCGCTCAGGTCGGTGACCGACTGGGCCCACTACAACCACGGCTACACGTCGCCGATCCTGAACCTCCCGCAGGAGGATACCACCGCCTACCGGCGTTCCTCTCCGATCTTCTTTGCGGAAGGTCTGGAGGATCCACTGCTGATTGCCCACGGAATGGTCGATGTCAACGTCCACTTCCAGGACGTGGTCCGGCTGGCGCAGCGCCTGATCGAACTCGGCAAGGATCGCTGGGAGATGGCGGTATACCCGGTAGAGGACCACGGGTTCGTCCGTCCGGATTCGTGGACCGACGAGTATCGCAGGATTCTCGAACTCTTCGACCGCTGGTTGCCGGACACCAGCAGGACTCGTGAGTAGCAGCGACGGCGGTATCCGGGTCATCAAGGGCGGGGTTGTCATCAACCTCACCCTTGCCCTCGGCAAGGCCGCTGCCGGCGTGTTCGGCAACTCCTCGGCACTGGTCGCCGATGCCGCCGAGTCCATCGGCGACCTGCTCGCTTCGGCCGTGGTGTGGAGCGGTCTCAAGGTTTCGGCCCGCGCGGCTGATGAGGACCACCCCTATGGCCATGGCAAGGCGGAATCGCTTGCCGCTGCCGCTGTAGGGCTGATGCTGCTGGTGGTGGCGGTGATGATCGTCGTCACCGCCGTCGAACAGTTGATGACTCCACACGATGCCCCGGCTGCCTGGACCCTGGCGGTGCTGATAGTGGTGGTGGTGGTGAAGGAACTCTGGGCCAGACGGGTGATCAGGCTGGCCCGCGAGATCGGCAGCGGAGTGATCGAGGCAGATGCATGGCATCATCGCAGCGACGCGATCACCTCGGTTGCGGCATTCATCGGGATTACCGTTGCAGTCATCGGTGGACCGGGATGGGCCGGGGGCGATGAGCTGGCCGCCATTCTTGCTGCGGGGTTCATCGCGTTCACCGGCTGGAATGTGATCAGTCCGGCGCTGCACGAGTTGATGGATGGCGCGCCACCGAACGAACTGCTGGACAAGGTTGCGGCAGCAGCACTGGCCGTTCCGGGCGTTCTGGCAATCGAGCCGCCGCGTGCCCGCAAGAACGGCACCCGCTTCCTGGTCGACATGCATGTGCAGGCCGATCCCGATCTGCGGCTCTTCGATGCGCACGAACTTGGACACCGGGTACAGGAAGCAGTCTGCCGGAAGGTTCCCGAGGTCGCCGCCGTCCTGGTGCACATGGAGCCTTTCGGAGACCGTTCCCGACGATCGGCGGGGTAGCCGGTGACCGACACGCTGGTAAGGAAGGTTGCGGATCGACTGGCGGAACTGGCGCCGGATGATGGTCCGGTGCTGCTCGCCATTTCGGGCGGAGCCGACTCGATTGCGATGCTCCATCTGCTGGCGGAGTCGACAACCGTTCCGCTGATCGCCGCTCATGTCGATCATGGAATCGATCCGGAGAGTGACCGGCCAATGGAACTGGTACGGGCTGCCGCCACGGAACTGGGACTGCCTTTCGAGGCGACGCACCTGCATCTGGGGCCGGCTGCCACCGAGACTGCTGCACGGGAAGCCCGGCGTGAAGCGCTGATCGACGTCGCCGATCGAGTCGGAGCATCGGTGATCGCCACTGCACATCATGCGGGTGATCAGGCGGAGACGGTACTGATGCGAGTGCTCCGGGGTACCGGGCCGGCCGGACTGGCCGGGATCCTGCCTCGACATTGTCGCTGGATCAGGCCACTGCTCGATGTCGAACCTGAAGCGCTGCGATCCTTTCTCGCCGACCGTGGCATCCGCTGGTGGGAGGATCCGGCCAATCGCGATGCCAGGCATCTCAGGTCATGGCTTCGCTCTGACCTGATGCCGCAGCTCGAACGTCGCCTGCCCGATGTCGGCGACCGGCTCCGTGCGGTAGCCGATCAGGCGGGAACGGCGCGGCGCGGCTGGGATCAGGTGCTCGAGCACCTGCAGGAACTGGAGATTGTGGCGATCTGGAGGGGAGTCGCCGTTTCGTTGGCCGGCCTTCGCAAGCTTCCCGAAGAACTGCGATGGCAGGTGATCGGGGCCCTGTTCAGGCGGGTCGGTGGCACCGGGATCTCACGGCCCCAAGCGGTTGCCCGTCTGATCGAAGGAGGACGAAGCGGCAGTTCAGTGGCAGCCGCTGATGATATCCAGGTATCAGTCGACCGCAATTGTCTGGTGCTGGTGCGGCTCGATGAGCAGCCCTGGGAGGACCAGCCGGTCGTTGGACCAGGGCGATGGGAACTCGGCCCGGTGGCAGTCTCCTGCCGTATTGGCGTGGTTCCGGCCGATCAGGCGCGTGATGGAGAGGCTGCGTGGCTTGCGTCGGGCTATTACGTTGCCCGTCGGTGGCAATCGGGCGATCGGATTCGTCCCCTTGGGGGAACCGGGAGTCGGCCGGTTGCCGTTCTGCTGAGAGAGCGGGGCGTATCGGCGGTCCTCCGGAGTCGGTGGCCGGTGGTGGTGCCAGCCGATCGGTCGGCAACCATTGTATGGGTGCCAGGCATCTGCCGCTCGGAGGAGAATGTGCTGGCTGCCGGAGAGGAGGGCTGGCGTCTCGATGCCGAGTGGCTGCGCTGAGGGCGGCAGGGCCGGTGGCCGGACCATCCGGGAGGTCTATCCTGCCGAGCTGATCGGCAGCAGGGTGGCCGAACTGGGTCGGGAGATCACGGCGGCATATCCCGACGGGGAACTGCTGGTCCTCGGTCTCCTGAAGGGAAGTTTCATCTTTCTCGGCGATCTGGTCCGCCAGGTCGACCGTCCTCTCCAGGTGGATTTCCTGGTTGCCAGTTCGTACGGGGCGGGAAAGGTGTCGAGCGGTGAGGTGAGGCTGCTCTACGAGCCTGATACCTCGCTGGCCGGAAAGCACATCCTGGTGGTGGAGGACATCATCGACAGCGGTCGGACGCTGTCCGCGATGCTCGAGTTGTTGAGGGCGAAGCAGCCTGCCAGTCTGGCGGCATGCGCCCTGCTGGACAAGCAGTTGCTGGTGGATCCCATTCCCGAGGTGAAATGGGTCGGATTTGCCGCTCCCGGGCTCTTCCTCGTAGGCTACGGCCTCGATCACGCGGAGGAGCATCGACATCTACCGTTCATCGGTGACCTGATTGATGGCTGAACGCAATACGAATCGGACTCCCACTCCCGGCTGGGGACAGATGAGCCGCACCCTGGCCCTCTGGGCGCTGCTGCTGCTGATCGCGGTCGCCCTCTTCCAGATGACGGCCCGCGAGCGTCCGCCTGCTTCGCTCACCTATTCGGAGTTCTCCCGGCAGCTCGACGGCGGCAATGTCGCGTCGGTGGAGATCGTCGACGGCAAGAGCGTCAAGGGCGACTTCCGCACGACGATCGAGCATGAGGGGAAGAGCGCCAGCTCCTTCACCACGCTGCTGCCGATCTCCAATTCCGAGGCCATCCTGACCCGGCTGGAGGAGGCCGGCGTCGCGATCAAGGTCAAGGACCAGCGCAACATGCTGCTCCTGCTGGCCGGGATGCTGCCCTGGATCTTCCTGATGGCGATCATGTTCTTCATGTGGCGCCAGATGCAGGCCGGCGGTCAGCGGGCATTCTCGTTCGGCAAGTCGAAGGCCAAGCTGCTCACCGGTGACACGCCGAAGCTCACCTTTGCCGACGTGGCCGGTGCCGACGAGGCCAAGGTCGAACTGCAGGAAGTGATCGAGTTCCTCAAGGATCCGCAGAAGTTCACCCGGCTGGGTGGCAGGCTGCCGAAGGGGGCGCTCCTGGTCGGTCCTCCCGGTACCGGCAAGACACTGCTGGCCAAGGCAGTGGCGGGCGAGGCAGGCCGACCGTTCTTCTCGATGTCCGGTTCCGATTTCGTCGAGATGTTCGTCGGTGTCGGTGCCTCCCGGGTGCGCGATCTCTTCGAGCAGGGGAAGGCGAATGCTCCCTGCATCATCTTCATCGACGAGATCGACGCCGTCGGCCGCCACCGCGGTGCTGGTCTGGGCGGCGGTCATGACGAGCGGGAGCAGACGCTCAACCAGCTCCTGGTCGAGATGGATGGCTTCGAGTCCAATGACGGGGTGATCCTGATTGCGGCGACCAACCGTCCCGACGTCCTCGACCCGGCGCTTCTCAGGCCGGGCCGGTTCGACCGCCAGATCGTGGTCGACGCTCCTGATGTGAAGGGGCGCGAGGGGATTCTCTCGGTCCACACCCGCAAGATTCCGCTCGGGCCGGACGTGAACCTGGAAGTGATCGCTCGCGGCACCCCCGGGATGGCTGGAGCCGATCTCGCCAACCTCGTCAACGAGGCCGCGCTGCTTGCTGCCCGTTCAGGCAAGAGTTCCGTCGGTATGGAGGACTTCGAGAACGCCAAGGACAAGGTGATGCTCGGCGTCGAGCGTCGCTCGCTGGTGCTGAGCGAGGAGGAGCGCCGCCTGACCGCCTATCACGAGGCCGGCCACGCCGTGGTCGCGATGAAGACCCCGGGCAGCGACCCGGTCCACAAGGTCACCATCATCCCGCGCGGCAGGGCGCTTGGCATCACCGCCTCGCTGCCGGAAACCGATCGTCACAGCTACACCCGTGACTGGCTGGTGGGGAAGCTCGCGATGTACTTCGGTGGACGCGCCGCCGAGGAGATCATCTTCGGTAAGGGGGCAGTGACGACCGGTGCCGGCAATGACATCGAACGCGCCACGGCGCTGGCCCGCCGGATGGTCACCCAGTTCGGGATGAGCGATGTGGTCGGGCTGATGGCTGTCGGCGAACGCGAACAGGAGGTCTTCCTGGGCCGCGACTTCGGTTCGCGACGGGAAACTTCCGAACGCACTGCCGAGATGGTCGATGCCGAGATGAAGCAGCTGCTGGACGATGCGTATGGTACGGCGATGACGCTGCTCCATCAGCATCGTGATCTGCTGGAGCGGATCGCCGCAGCACTCCTGGAACGCGAAACCATCGATCGCGAGGATCTCGAACTGCTGGAACGGAACCAGCCGCTGCCACCCCGGCCTGCCGGTCCGCCGTCGATGCCGCCGGCAGCTCCGCTGGTGGAGCGGGCCAGGGTGGAGCCGGTTGCACCCATGCCGGTGCTCGGAACTCCGCCCCCCGAGCCGGCCGGCGCGTGATAGTCCTGCCGCTGTCTGCCGGCAGCAGCACGGGGGTACGGGACGCCCTCCTGGCCAGAGGCTGGGAGGGCGAACTTGCGGACCTGAGCGGCGGCGGGATGGAACGGGCGGTGTTCGTCGCCGACCAGGTTCCGGATGCAACCATCGAGGCGATGGTCCCTCTCGCTGGCAGACTCGGCCTCGACCTCGTGACCGGGCCAGACTGGCTGCTGCTTTCCGGACCACGATCCCGCCTTGGTGCCTTCGCCCGGCCCTGGCTGCAACCCGAAGCGGTGCAGCAACTGGCAGTTGCTGTCGGAATGCGCCTGCCGGCAGAAGCAGCCCGCATCTGGCGCTGTCGGTCGCGGGAGATTCCGCTCGATCGACCGGTCATCGTCGGCGTGATCAACGCGACTCCCGATTCCTTCAGCCCCGCGAGCAGAGCAGGCAGCATCGAGGAAGCGGCCGCTGCCGCAGAGCGGCTGATCGTCGGAGGAGCGACGATGCTGGAAGTCGGCGGTGAATCGACCCGTCCGGGAGCCGACGTCGTCGGAGCCGATCAGGAACTGTCCCGCGTGGGCCCGATGATCGAGGCGCTGGTGCAGCGTTTTCCCGATATCCCTCTGATAGTCGATACCGTTCGAAGCAGTACTGCAGCGGCGGCACTGGAACTCGGTGTCGTTGCCGTCAACGACGTTACCGCGGGACGGCACGATCCTGCCCTTACCGGCACGGCGGCACGCGCTCGCGCCGGTCTGATTCTTTCCCACTCCCGCGGCGGACCGGGCAGCATTGCCTCCGACAGTCACATCCGTGAAGGTGAGGACATCGTCACCGCAGTGGCAGGAGAACTGTGCCTCGCAGCAGATGATGCAATTTCCGCCGGCTGTGGTGCCGATACGCTGGTGATCGATCCGGGCTTCGGGTTCGGCAAGTCGCCGGCGCAGAACTTTGCGCTGCTCAGGGGAATCGATGCCCTGGTCGCAACCGGATACCCGGTGATGGCGGCACTGTCCCGCAAACGGTTCCTCGGCAATGCCACCGGTCGCGAAGTAGACGATCGCGATCGGGCCACCGCCGCCGCATCCGCTCTCGCGTACGCCGGCGGTGCGCGACTCTTCCGGGTGCATGATGCCGCAGCGGTCAGAGATGCGCTGGCGGTTGCCGCGGCGATGGAGGAAGGATGAAGAACGAGGCCGCAGTCGAACGGATGCCGGTGCGTGCCGCTGCGATTGCAGCTCTGGCAGTACTGGCCGGTTATCTGATCACCCTCGCTCCGACGGTGACCTTCTGGGACGCCGGAGAACTGATTGCCGCAGCATACGATCTCGGCATCCCGCATCCACCGGGAACGCCGCTCTACGTGATGCTCGGACACGTCTGGGGCAGCATCATCCCGTTCGGCAATCCGGCCTGGCGTCTCAATCTTCTGAGCGCGGTATGCGGAGCGGTCGCGGCTGGATGCTGGTTCCTGGTTGCCCACAGCTTCTCGGTGCGGGTGTTTCGTGACGTGCCGGCGTGGCTTCATTCTGCGGTGGGCGGCGCGGCGGCGGTGCTGGCCTCGTTCAACTTCACCACCTGGCAGAATGCGGTAGAAGCGGAGGTCTATGCCGTCGCGATGGTAACCATCGCTCTGGCCTCCTGCACCGTGATGGCGTGGCGGAGCAGGAGGAGCGGAGCTGGCAGTGGCAGGCTGCTGCTGGTGCTCTTCTTCCTGGGGGCGATTTCTATCGGGAACCACCTCCTGGCACTGCTGGTCGGGCCTGCACTGATCGCGATGCTGGTCGCGGAGCATCTCACTGCGCCGCCGAGTGAATGGACCGATGGAGTCGTCGAAAGGTCGCGCATCCTTCTCCTCGCCACCGGCTGGCTGCTGATGATAGCTGTCGGACTCGGCAGCACGAGGCTGATGATTGCCACCGGGGCGCTCTTCGCCGCTGCTTCGGTCAATGCGCTGACCAGGCGCCAGGCCGGATTCCTGGCTACGGCATTGATCCTGATGGTGATCGGTGTCTCCACCTACGGCTTCCTGTACCTCCGGGCGCAGCAGGCGCCGTTCATCAACGAGGCCGATCCCTCCACCTGGCAGGCGCTGCTCGACGTGATCCGCCGGGCCCAGTACCCGATCCGCACACCGCTCGACGATCCGACCATTCCTCACGGCGACGGCAATCCCGGTCGGACTCTCGCAATTCTCGGCTACCAGCTTGCCAACTACGCCCAGTACTTCGACTGGCAGTGGGCCCGCAGCCTCGGCAACGGTGCCCTCACCGAAGGACCGCGACTCGCGATCACGATGGCAGCGGCCTGGCTTGGCCTGCGCGGTGCCGGCGTGCAATGGCGGCAGGACAGGTCAGGCTGGTGGTTCATGGCGACCTTCATCGCCGTGACCGGCATCGGACTGGTTCTCTACATGAACTTCAAGCCGGGCCCGTCGATCGGCTGGGACCGCTGGGGATCTCTCGGCCAGCACGAGGTGAGAGAGCGCGACTACTTCTTCGTCGCCTCCTTCGTCGGCTGGGCGGTGTGGATGGCGCTCGGACTTGGCTCGGTTGCCTCCCGCATGCTGGAACGGCCAAGTGGCGGAGTGGCCTGGGCGCGTGCGCTGATGGCTGCAGCGCTGCTGCCGTTCGTGCTGAACTTTGCCGATGCCTCGCGCCGCCATGGCGCCGATGCGACGCTGGCGCGCGACTTCTCCCGGGCACTGCTCAATTCGGTGCCGCCGGGAGGAATCCTGTTCACCTGGGGCGACAACGACACCTTCCCGCTCTGGCACGCCCAGGTGGTCGACGGAATCCGCCCGGACGTGATCATCGTCTGCCTGGCGCTGGCCGAAACCGAATGGTATCAGCGTCAGCTCCGTGAGCATCGTCCTTCGGCGGCCAATCCGGCTACACTGCCCGCCGTCTGGCGCGGCCATCCGGTTCCGGATCACCGGCTGCCGATCCACGGGCTCGATGATGCCACGATCTGGTCGCTCAGGCCTCAGCGGACCGAGCGCGACTACGAGCTTCCGCTGCCCGGTGGCGGAACGATGCAACTGCCTGCGGGAACGGTTCTCGCCCGCAAGGATCTGCTGATGCTGAGCGTGGTGCAGCAGAACGCTGGTGCCAGGCCGATTTCCTGGGCTCTCACCACTGCTCACAGGACCTTCGGTGCTCCCGTGGTCCAGCAGGGGATGACGATGACCATTCCCTACGGCGACGTGATCGACCCCGAAGCGCTCTACCTCGAGGACGATCGCATTCCTCCCATCGATATCGTCACGACCCGGCGGCTGATCGATGAGACCTGGGACTTCGGGGTACTGATGACCCGTGACGTTGCCGCACTCGATCCGACGATCCGGGCGATGGCTGCAACCATCGCGGCCCCATTCGCCCAGATCGGACTGGCGCTTGCCCAGGGGGGGGACATCAGTGGCAACCGTTACCTCCGGCAGGCTGCTCACCTTCTTCCCGGACGATTCGAGCTGACGAGCCTGCTGCTCCGGCCCTGAGCCACCAGCCCCGCTATATTTGAAGGCTATGTCTGAGCAGCAAGTTGCCGCCCGGATTGCCGCGGTACGGCAGGAGATCGCCTCCCGGCAGCAGGCAGCGGGATGGCGGCATCCGGTGAGACTGATAGCGGTCACCAAGACCTGCGGCCCATGGGCCGTGGCTGCTGCTGCGGCGGCAGGTGCCGATGGTGTCGGCGAGAACCGGGTTCAGGAGGCGCTGCCCAAGATGGCAGACTCCGCCGGGGTGTCGGTCGACTGGCACTTCATTGGCAGCCTGCAGCAGAACAAGGTGCGCCAGATCGCCGGACGGTTTGCGCTGGTCCACTCGGTCGACCGGATCGGACTGGCAGAGGAGATCTCCCGTCGCACCCCGACCGGCATGGTGCAGGACGTGCTGCTGCAGGTCAACTGTTCCGGAGAGGCACAGAAGGGCGGGGTATCGCCCGGCGACCTGTTGCCGCTCCTGACCCGGATTGCGACTCTGGACCGGATCCGGGTGACAGGGCTGATGACGATGGCGGCATTCGGTGCCGATGAGCCGGAGCTGCGCCGAACCTTCGGTCTGCTGCGGGGGCTGCGTGACGAGGCGGGTGCTGCCGGCTTCCCGCTGGAGCATCTCTCGATGGGAATGTCGGACGACTACGCAGTGGCCGTCGAGGAAGGGGCAACGATGATCCGACTCGGCTCGGTGATTTTCGGAGAACGAGACTGAAATGGAAGACCGGAAGATGACAGGAAAGCCCCGCACCGGTTGGCCCCAGTGGCCCGACCGCGGACCGGACCGCATGGAACAGGACCTCCTCGCTACCTGGCGCGACGAGAAGCTGTTCGAGCAGGTCCAGGAAGCCGGCAGCGGGAAGCCGGGCTTCGTCTTCTTCGAAGGCCCTCCCACCGCCAATGGCCGCCCGGGCATTCATCACGTCTTCTCCCGGACGATCAAGGATCTGATCTGCCGCTACCAGGCGATGAACGGGAAGCGGGTCACCCGCATCGCCGGCTGGGACACTCACGGGCTCCCCGTTGAACTGGAAGTGGAGAAGCGCCTCGGCTTCGCAGGCAAGCAGGACATCGAGAAGTACGGTGTGGCGGAGTTCGCGAAGGCGTGCCTCGACAGCGTATTCACCTACCGCGATGAGTGGGTGCAGCTCTCCGAGCGGATCGGTTACTGGCTGGACTACGATCGCGCCTATGTGACCTGCACCCGGGACTATGTCGAATCGGTGTGGTGGCTGCTCAAGCGGCTCCACCAGCGCGACATGCTCTACCGTGGTCATCGCGTGCTGCCGTACTGCCCGCGCTGCGGCACCGTGCTTTCCTCGCACGAACTGGCGCAGGGCTACGCCGATGTGCGCGATCGTTCGATCTACGTGACCTTCCCGCTCAGGGACGGCAGCGGCCGCGAGCTGGTGGTATGGACCACCACGCCGTGGACCCTGCCCAGCAATGTCGCGGTCGCGGTGAATCCGGGGATCGAGTATGCGGAGTTCGAGTCGCCGCTCCACCCGGGCCGCCGTTTCGTGATGGCGCTTTCGCGCGAAGCGAAAGCGATCGAACTGCTGGGTGAGGGCACGATAGCTGTCCGGAACTTCAGCGGCTCGGAATTGGTCGGAGCGGAGTATCACCGGCCGCTTCCTGTCGTGGATCTGCCAACCGACCGGAATGCCGAGATCGTGGTCGCCGGGTCGTTCGTCACCGCCGATGACGGCTCCGGTCTGGTGCACATGGCGCCTGCCTTCGGTGCCGACGACTATGCCGCCGGTCAGGAGTTCTGCCTGGCACTGCTTCGGCCGGTGGCGGCCGACGGCACCTTCGCGGGCACGAACTGGCCCGAGCTGGAAGGAAGACTGGTCACCGACGATGCCACCAACGAGCTGATCATCCGCCGTCTCAAGACCGACGGGCGGCATCTGAAGACCGAGGCATACGACCACACCTATCCCCACTGCTGGCGCTGCCGGTCGAAGCTGATCTACTACGCTCGCGATTCGTGGTTCGTCCGGACCTCGGCGGTCAAGGAGCGGATGCTCGAGTTCAACTCGCAGATCGGCTGGCATCCGCCCGAGGTCGGCGCCGGACGCTTCGGCGAATGGCTTGGCAACAACGTCGACTGGGCGCTGTCGCGGGACCGCTACTGGGGTACGCCGCTGCCGATCTGGGTGAACGATCGCGATCCATCGCAGATCGAGGTGATCGGCTCGCTCGAGGAACTCCGGGAGAAGTCGGGATACGTACCGGCGGACGATCTTGGCGTCCACAAGCCGTGGGTTGACGAGGTGACCTGGACGGCACCGGATGGCGGCACCATGCGTCGTGCCCCCGAGGTGATCGATACCTGGTTCGATTCGGGGGCGATGCCGTGGGCGCAGTGGCACTACCCGTTCGGCGATACGGGGCAGCTCGAGGGCCACTTCCCGGCCGACTACATCTGTGAAGGAATCGACCAGACGCGTGGCTGGTTCTATTCGCTGCTGGCGATCGGTACCACTGCGTTCGATGCGGCGCCCTACCGCAACGTGATCGTCAACGAGCTGGTTCTCGATGCATCCGGTCAGAAGATGTCCAAGAGCCGCGGCAACGTGGTCGATCCTTGGGCCCTGATCGAGCGTCATGGTGCCGATGCGGCACGTCTCTACCTGCTGATGTCGAGTCAGGTCTGGCTGCCTAAGCGTTTTGACGAACGGCAGATCGGCGAGGCCGTGGGCGGTTTCATCAACGCGCTGCGCAATGCCTGGCAGTTCTTCGCACTGTATGCGCCGGTCGACGACCCGGCTGCTACCGACGAAGTGAAGCTGGCCGACAGCGATCGCTGGATTCTGGGGCGACTCGATGCCACGGTCGCAGCAGTGAGGGCTGGCTTCGACGGCTACGATGTAACGACCGGGCTTCGGGCCCTCAACGACTTCGTGATCGACGATCTTTCGAAGTGGTACATCCGCCTCAACCGCGACCGTTTCTGGGCCGCAGATTCCTCGGCTGATCCCGCCGCGGTGGCAACACTGCACGAGGTGCTGGTCGGCTGTGCCAGGATGCTCGCGCCGGCCGCACCGTTCGTTGCCGACTGGCTGCACCGCGCACTTGCCGGGGCCCCGGTACATCTGGCCGATTTCCCGATCGACCGGGGCCGACTCGATGTCGCTGCCGATCGGGCGATGGATGCCGCCCGCCGCCTCTCCTCGCTGGGCCGCTCGGCCCGCGAGAATGCCAACCTGCGGGTACGTCTTCCACTGGCAACGATGAAGGTCGCGGTACCTGCAGCGATCCGGGGTGTCGAGTTCGATGCCGTTCTCGATCTCGTCAGGGCCGAGACCAACGTCAAGGCGATAGAACTGGTGGAGTCTGATGCCGACCTCGTGCGGCTCAAGGGGAAGCCCAATTTCCGGACTCTCGGCAAGGTCTACGGTGCCGACGTGAAGATGGTCGCCGCTGCCACGGCGACACTGCCGGCCGACGCGCTGCGCGCCCTGGAGAGCGGTGTGCCGTACACCGCGGTGATCGCCGATCGGGAGATCATCTGGCAGCCGGAGGATGTGACCGTCGAACGTGAGGTCGTCACCGACTGGGCAGTGGCCAGCGAGGGCGGGTTCGTGGTGGCTCTCGATCCGCATCTGACCGCCGAACTCGCAAGGGAAGGGCTGGCGCGGGAACTGGTCAGCCGGATCCAGCGGCTGCGCAAGGATGCGGGACTGGATGTGTCGGATCGGATCGCACTGTCGATCTGCGTGACGGCCGGTTCGAGGGCCGAGGTGACCGAGGCCGCGGAGACCCACCGCGACTATATTGCGGGCGAAGCTCTGGTGCGCGATCTGCAGATCGGAACCATGCTCGAGAGTGCGGACCGGTGTGAATCGGTCTCCATTGACAACCATGTCGTCGAATTCGCTCTTCGCCGACTCGGGGACGGTCGGACCGTATCCGGCCCAGAAGCAATGGACGTGTCGTGACCAAGGAACAACTGAAGCACCTCGAAGGACGACTTATCGAGGAGCGTGGCCGCGTCATGAAGGAACTCGGATACTACGGAGAGGCATTCAACGCCTCGCTGCAGTCCTCCGACGGCGATCTGTCATCGTATTCGTACCACATGGCTGATCAGGGTACCGATGCGATGGAGCGCGAGAAGCAGTTCCTGATGGCCTCCAAGGAAGGGCGCTACCTCTGGCACCTCAACGAGGCACTCCGGCGGCTGTACAACGCTCCGAACAACTTCGGCAAGTGCCACCAGTGCGGCACCGTGATCGACTTCGAGCGGCTCGACGCACTGCCGCATGCCAGACTCTGCATCTCCTGCAAGGAGAAGGAAGAGGATGGCAAGCGGCGTTGATCGCCGGTTCTTCATCGCGATGATGGGCGGGGTGGTCCTGATCGACAGGATTACCAAGGTCTTCTTCGAGCGGTGGCTGATGACGACCGGGCCGGTCTCGGTGATCGGAGAGTTCTTCCACTGGCGGCTGGTCTACAACCGCGGTGCGGCCTTCGGGATGGGGGCCTCCAGCGACCTTTCCCGCTGGATCCTCTTCGTGATCGCGATCATTGCGGTGGTCATCCTCTACCGGATGAATCGCGAATCGGAGCCGGGTGACCGGCTGCGACAGCTCTCGCTCGGCGCAATCGCCGGCGGAGCGGCCGGCAACATGATCGACCGGATCGTATCCCCTCCCGGGGTGGTCGACTTCATCGACTTCGATTTCGGTTTCTACCACTTTCCGACCTTCAACGTCGCTGACATCGCGATCACCTGCGGTGCGGTGGCACTGGGCTGGTCGCTCTGGCGAGAGGAGCGCAGTCGTGCAGCCGTTGCCGGCTGACGACGGCGTCGACACCGGCTGCTCATTCTCGGTGAGTGCTCCGGTTACGGAGCGGCTCGACCGCTTCCTCGCCGATCAGTTGCAGTGGTCGCGGACCCAGGCCGCCCGCATCGTCGCGGGAAAGCTGGTTGAAGTCGATGGCAAGGTTGCCCGGGCGTCCCGGACTATGGTTCGCGGTGACCTGGTCACCGTGCGTCCGCTTCCCGAAGCGGCCCCCCGCAGGCTTCTGCCCCACCATCTGCCGCTCTCGATCATCTACGAAGACGAACATCTGGCAGTGATCGACAAACCGGCCGGTCTGGTGGTGCATCCGGCCCCCGGCCACTGGAATGACACTCTGGTCAACGCCCTGGTGGCCCGGGGTACCACGCTTTCCGGCGGGGCCGAAGGACGGCCGGGGATTGTCCACCGGCTCGATCAGGACACCAGTGGGGCAATGGTGGTTGCCCGCACCGACGAGGCCCATCGGAAGCTCGGAGCGATGCTGGCGGCCCGCCGGATCCATCGCACCTATGCGGCACTCTCCTGGGGGCATCTCGACGGCCCCCGGGTGATCGAGGCGTCGATCGACCGGCATCCCGTGGACCGCAAGCGGATGGCCATCCGGGAAGATGGCAGAACTGCCCGGACCGATGTCTTTCCGGCCGCCCGTCTCGGCCCGGTGGACCTGCTCCGCCTGGAACTCCATACCGGCCGCACCCACCAGATCCGGGTGCACCTCGAATCGATCGGTCATCCCGTGGTCGGTGACCGGGTCTACGGTGGCGGGGGGGCGAGGCGGATTTCCGGCCCCGAGCGGGCGCTGGCGAGGGCAGTCGACGATGCCGCACCCAGGCAGGCACTTCACGCGGCCATTCTTGCTTTCCGCCATCCGGTTACCGGCGAGGACATGGTCTTCCGGGCCGCCTGGCCGGCGGACCTCCTTCCCCTGATGGAGCTGCTGGTGCCATCCGAGACTTTATCGGATCGGGAGGCAGTGCTGAGCAGCCTGGGGTTCCATCGGCGTGACTGAAGACCAGCTCTCCGGTGGCGGGTTGATCGCCCGGGCTGGCGGAGTGCGCTGGTTCGTACCGGTTGCCGGCGTCCTGGAGGTTCTCCGGGCGCCGGTCGTAGCCCGTGTTCCCGGCGCCCCGCCCGCTCTGCTCGGAGTGGTGAATCATCGGGGAAGGGTGCTGCCGGTGGCGGATCCGGTACGCGCGCTCGGGCTCTCCGGAGCCAGCGGGATCTCGGTCGAGGTGGTGGTCGTGGAGGGTGGCGGCCGCCGGTTCGGCATTGGTGTGGACGGCGTCGTGGAACTTGCTCCGGCCGCTCGCATGGGGCTTGCAACGATGGACCTCGACGCGGTCGCGGCCGCGATATTCGGTTGACCGGTATTTCCTGGGAGAGCTGACTGTGGCACATCGGATCCTGATCTGTGACGATGCGATCTTCATGCGGACGATGATCGCAGACATTCTGACCGGCGCGGGCTACGAGGTCGCCGGCGAGGCCGAGAGCGGCCTCCAAGCGGTCGATCGGTACAAGGCGCTCAAGCCCGATCTCGTCACGATGGACATCGTGATGCCGGACATGGGCGGCATCGATGCTGTCCGCGCCATCATCGAGATCGACCCGGATGCCCGGATCCTGATGTGCTCGGCGATGGGCCAGCAGCAGCTGGTGGTCGAGGCGGTGCAGGCCGGTGCGAAGGATTTCGTGGTGAAGCCGTTCCAGGCCACCCGCGTTCTGGAGGCGGTGAAGCGGGTCCTCGACGGGTGACCGACCAGCGGCGGGCGCGTTATCTGGCACTGTTCGCCGCCGAATCGCGGACCCTGCTGGCGGGCGCCCGCCGCTCGCTGCGTGACTGGGACGATGCCCCGGCAGATCCCGCCAACGGCGACGCCGTCTTCCGGGCATTGCACACCGTCAAGGGAATGGCAGCATCGCTGGAGTTCCAGGACCTGGTTGAAGAGATCCACGCAGCCGAGACCGAACTGGCTGAACACCGCAGTGGCGCGTCGCTGGTATCAGCCGATTGGCTGGTTTCATTCGGCAGGATGCTGGACCGACTCTCGGTTGCAACTGAGAGTGCTGCCGGAACGGTTCCCGATGGCACGACATCGCGACCGGGCGCGACTACTCCCGTCGTGCGGGTCGACCTCTCCCGGCTCGACGCACTGCTCGACGAACTCGGTGGACTGGTGACTGCCAGGCAGGAGCTGGCCCGCCACGCTGCCGGCGACCCCTTCCGTCCGGTTTCCCGTGCCGCGGTAGCGATGACCCGCCGGCTCGATGAGGTCCAGAACCGGATTCTGGACGTCCGCCTCGCTCCTCTCACCGAGATCATGGAGCCGGTTCCGCCGATGGCCCGCGAACTGGCACGACACCTCGGCAAGGAGGTCACGGCAGAGATCACCGGTGACGAACTCGAAGTCGACCGGGGAATTCTTGCCGTTCTCCCTGATGCGATGATTCACCTGGTGCGGAACGCGATCGATCACGGTATCGAACCTCCCGGGGAGCGCCGTGCCGCAGGGAAGGGTGCGACCGGGCGGATCTCGATCCGGGCCCGACAGGATGGCGAGACGGTGGTCGTGACCATCTCCGATGACGGCCGGGGAATCGACCGGCGACGGGTGGCTGAAAGGGCGGTTGCTGCCGGGATACTTCAGTCCGGGGCAGAACTGGGCGATAACGATCTTCTGGGAGTACTCGCTCGGCCCGGTTTCTCGACTGCCGCTACCGTTTCCGAGGTATCGGGGCGAGGGGTGGGCCTGGACACGGTGGTCGCAGGTCTGCACGGCGTAGGTGCTGCGCTGTCGCTCACCTCGGTGCCGGGACGCGGGTCGATCTTCACCATCCGGCTTCCGATGCGGGTCGGGATCGTGAAGGCGCTGGTGACGGGGATCGGGCCGGAACGGTACGTGATGCCGCTGACCCAGGTCAGTGAACTCGTAGCCTGGGATCCGGCCGCCGCACGGGTGGAAGGCGGTCGGACAGTGATGGATCTCCGCGGGGCCGATGTCCCGGTGGTGGATCTGCGACGGCTGCTTCTCTTCCGGGGAGCGGCACCGCCGCCGCACCGTCCTGCGGTCGTCTGCGACATGCAGGGGCAGCGGATCGCCCTGATCGCCGACGAGATAGTCGGCCAGGTGGATGCCGTGGTGCAGGCGTTCGATCGACCTGCCGGACTGCCCCGGTGGGTGGGCGGTGCCACCGTACTCGATGACGGCAGACCGGCGCTGATGCTCGACCTGGCAGGTGTGATGTGACGCAAGAGAGAAAGGAGTTCTGCTCGTGACTGCTGTACTGAACGACCTCGATACGCTGAGACGCGATGGCCTGCGGGAGGTGGCCACGATTGGCGCCGGACATGCGGCCACCGCTCTCTCCCAGCTCACCGACCGGCGGATCATGATCTCGGTTCCGCAGGTGCGCCAGCTCGATTCCCGCTCGCTCCCGACAATGCTCTCCGGCTTCGGCGATCACGTCGCAGTCGTCAGCATGCGGATGCTGGGCGACCTCACCGGCCGGGCACTGCTGGTATTCAGCGAGCAGGATGCGGTGCGACTCTGTGATCTGATCCTCCGCCGTGTCCCCGGCCCGGTCAGGGCCCTGGGTGATCTCGAGCAGTCGGGGCTCAAGGAAGTGGGTAACATCGTCTGCTCCGCCTACCTCACCGCGCTCAGCAACTTCATGGGAATGATGCTCCTGCCGTCGGTTCCCGGACTGATGATCGGGCCGACCGGTCCGGCGGTGGAAAGCAGCCTGGATCCGGCCGACACCCCGGGCAACCTCGTCTTCTGTGTCGACACCGCGTTCCGGACTGACGGTGTTCCGGCGCAGCCGTTGACCGGAGCATTCCTGCTGATGCCGGACCGCGCATCGATCAGGGCAATCCTCGAGGCGATCAGGCTCGACTGAGATGGCCGACCGGGATGCCCTGGTCGGCGCACTTGCGGGTCGCTGTGATCCGGAACATGCCGCCACCCAGACCGGACTGGCCTGGTACGCCGGACGTCACGGTCACCAGCGCGTGGCACTTGCTGCAGCGCGTGCTGCGGTCGCCGCAGCCGATCCTCCGGCGGCCGCCTGGACTGCGCTGGAGGCGCTGACCGCCGGCAGAACCGACCGTCTGGTACTTCCTGCGGACAGCGACACTGCTGCATCCGATCCCGAACCCCGCATTGCAGTCGCCGCCGGCGTCGAAGCTCACCGCCACGACGCATGGGTCGTGGCCGAGCTGTGCTACCGTGCCGCCATCGGCGACGACTGCTGCCGGGCCGCGGCAACTGCCAACCTGATGGCGCTCCACGAGCAGCGAGGTGAGGCGGCCCCCGCAGATCGACTCTGGGAGACCGTCGCCGCTTCTCCCGGGTGGCATGCCCTTCACAATCGCGCTCTGGCCCTGGCGCGCCGGGGCAACGTCGGCGCTGCCAGAAGACTGCTGGCCGGCCACCGCGATCCGGTGGTTGCCCACGCCGAACTCCTGTTCCTGGTCGGCTACCTGGCGCTGCTCGAAGGTGATGCCGCGGCCGGCCGTGTCGCGCTGGAGGCGGCGCTCTCCCGTGACGGGGCGCTTGCCAGGGCGCTGTTCGCGCTGGGCATCGCCTGCGATCAGCTCGACCGCCCGGGAGATGCCATCAGCTCGATCCGCCGTGCTCTGGTCTCCTCACCATGGTTCGCTCCACAGGTATGGCTGCTGGCATTGCCGGATGGTGACGGCTGCGTCGAACAGCCTGCCTCGATCGTCGAGGGTGGAGTGGACGGTCCGACCGATCAGATTCTGCTGGCACTCGGACGGTCGCTGCTCTTCACCGGGCAGCAGGTGGAGGCGCTGGCGGTCTTCGACCAGGTGCTGCTGCGCAATCCCGATCATCCGGTCGCCCGGTATCACCGCGGGGTGGTACTCGCCAAGCTGCGCCGCTACGACGAGGCTCTGGGTGACTGGCAGCGGGTACGCGATGCCCTGCCGGGCGATGCGGAGCTGGCAGCGCTCGCTGCCCGCAGCGCGGCCTCGGCGGGACGGCTCGCCGAACTCTTCGCCGGTCCGGAGCGGTGATGCACGGGCCTCTGCACGAGATAGGACTGGTCGAGGTCCTCCAGTTGCTGGAACGGGGAAGGCGCTCCGGTCGTCTCGTCGTAGTCGGTGGCCGTCACGACGAGCATCGAACGGTGGCGATCGACCGTGGCAGGATCGTCGATCTCCGCCCGCTCACCGAGGCGGATCTGCTGCTCCACCTCGCGATCCGGGCACTGGTACCTGCAGGGACGGTCCGTGCCTCTCCGGAACTGATGGCGATGGCGCGATGCGAGGTTGCAACCGCCGTTCTGCTGGACATGCTGACCTGGTCGGTCGGCCGGTTCGATTTCACGGCCGGCGAGGTTGAAGCCGGGCCACTGGACATCACTCCTTCGGGACTGATGATGCAACTGGTGGCAGGCGAATCGGCCCGGACCGAAACGGCTGAGGCTGTGGGCAGTTTTGCCGCGGTACCTCGTTTTGCTTCCGTCGCGGAGATTGCGGGCGGTACACCACTGATGCTGGACAATCTCGACTGGCGGATTCTCGACCGGATCGATGGTCGTCGCGATATCGCCGCGCTCGCCCGTGAACTCATGGAGCCGGTCGAGTCGGTCGCCCGGCGGTCACTGCGGCTTGCTGCTGCCGCTATAATTCATCTCGACATGCCTGCCGGCGATTCCGTTGCCAGGGCCAGAGCGGTGCTCGATCAGGGCGATGCCGTGGCGGCCATCGGGATCCTGGCGGAACGGGTGGCTGCAGCCCCGGAGGATGGAGAGGCTTGGCGATGGCTCGGCTTTGCCGAATTGCGGATGGGCAGGATCGATCGGGCATCCGCTGCGTGGCGGGCCTGGGTGAACGCTTCCCCGGTCCACCATTTCGAAGCAGCGCCGCTGCTCGCCGCCGCCGAAACGATGATGGAAGCACTGCGAGGAGCCGGTGACTGATATCGCAGGTCCGTTGTCCGGCGCTGATCCGGAACCCGCCTTCCTGGAGCTGGGAGAGCGACTCCGTCAGCGCGGCCAGCTCGAGGCCGCGCTCAGCGTGGCGATTGCCGGAGTCACCCGCCACCCGCAGCTTGCCGCCGCTCACGATCTGGTCGGAAGGGTACGCGCCGATCAGGGCGACGATGCCAGTGCGCGCCAGGCCTGGCTTGCCGCGCTCGAATGCGAATCCGGTCATCCCGGCGCCCTCAAGGGACTCGCCTTTCTCGCCTTCCGCAATCACGACCTCGCCGAGGCTGAGCGACGCCTGGAGCAGGCGGTCCGCAGCAGTCCGGGGGATGCGGGAGTGGTCGGCGCACTCGATCGTGTCAGGGCAGCCCGGAATGCGGACAACGAAGTGGTCCGGATCGAGGATGGTGCCCACGGACTTCTGCTGGTCGATCGTGACGGATACCGACTCGTGGGAGATGCCAGGCTCGACCACGAAGACGATCGGTCGCCCGACCTTCTGGCCGCCGATGCGGCAGCGGCGGCCCGCGAAGCTGTCCGGCTCTCGCGGCTGCTGGAACTGGGAGAATGGCAGTCGCTGGTGGTAGAGAGTCGACGGCAGCGGGCCGCAGTGGTACCGGTACGGCACGATGCGACACTGCTGCTCAGGCGCTCGCCGCTCGCCCCGGTCGGGCGGCTGATGGCGGTGGCCCGCCGCGCCGCCGTGGTCGCGGGCGAATGGATCGATCGGAACGTCGCATGAACGGATGGTTGCCCAGACTCCGGAGCGCTGCCGGTGTGGCCGGAGTGCGCGCCGTCTTTCTCGTCTCCTCCGATGACGGCCTGATGGTGCAGGAGGTTTCCCGTGACGAGGCGGACGTCGCCGCCGCCGCTGCACTGGTCGCATCGCTGGTGCGTCGCTCTGCGACGCTCGCAGGCGACCCTCCCGATACCATCACCCTGGCCGCTACTTCAGGCACCGTGATCGCCGTCGACGCGGGGGACTCGCTCTGGCTGGCAGCCCTGGCCGCGCCGGGAGCCGAACTGGGGCGGCTGCGTCTGGTGCTCGGCGATCTCGCTGCCGGGATCGACCGGTGAGAGTACTGCACGACTGGCTCGCCGCGCCGCTCGACGAACTGGTGCGCGAAACCGGTGCGCGCTTCGCACTGGTCACCGGCAGTTTCGGGCAGGTGATCGGACAGCACGGCTTCACCCGATCGCTCGACGTGATGGCTGCAGCATCGCTCGCGGCCGGCATCGTTGCCACCACGCGCGAAGTCGGCAGCATGGTGGGATCCCCGGGAGGATTCGGAGCCATCGCTCATCAGGGCATCGGCCACGGCGTCTGGCTGGAACCCATCAGGTCGCCGCACGGTGACTGGATTCTCCTGGTCGCCTTCGGTGAGGAATCGACCGTCGGACTGGTCCGTCTCTTCTCGGAGCGATTCGTCCGGGCCATCTCGGCAGTGGGACCTCGTGGCGACAGCAGGGAACTCCTGGCCGAAGGGTTCGAGCGGGAACTGGACGCTTCTCTGCGTGCACTTTTCGAGGGCAACTGAAGTGGCCCGGGTCGATCACGGAGAAGGGAAGCTCTCGGCGACGCTGCTGGTGGTCGGATGTCGGGCCAGTGGCCGCAGCATGATGATGGAGGCTGTCAGGCGGCGCGTCTCCGCGCACCGGATCGTCGGCGGTGGTTCCGGTGATGACGCACCATTCGACTGGCTGGTGCTGGATCTCGGTCGGGTGGGTGGCTGGCAGGTTGCCGTCCGGCTGGTTGCCGTGCCGTCGCTGGCCGCGCAGTCCGACGTGCGCCGGACGTTGATCGGCGAAGCGGATGGAATCGTTCTGATTGTCGACTCGCTCGCGGGCCGGATAGACGACAATCTCGAGACCATCCGGCAGCTCCAGGAGGATCTGATCGCCGGCGGCGTCGACCCGCGCGAGATCCCGCAGGTCTACCTCTATTCCAAGCAGGACCTTCCCGGGGATCTGATACTGCCGGTGGAGGCGCTCGACGCGACGCTGAATTTCCGCAGCGTTCCGAGTCGCGGCGGCGATCTGCTCCGGGGTACCGGTGTGGTGGAATCGGTACAGCGACTCGTCTCCATGGTAATGGGCCGGCACGCGACGACTCCCTCCCCGGACGGGTCGCAATGCTGAATGCCCACGCCACCTTCGATGCCTTCGTGGTCGGTTCGTCCAACCGGCTCGCGGTCACCGCATCGAAGGCCGTCGCCGAATCCCCCGGTGCTGCCTACAATCCGCTCTTCATCTACGCCCGTCCGGGACTCGGCAAGACTCATCTCCTGATGGCGATCGGCCACGAGGCCAGGCGCGTCGATCAGGGGCGCACGATCGAGTATGTGACGGTGGACGACTTCGTCGAGGCCTACCAGGCAGCTCTCGCTGCCGGACAGGCCGAAGCCTACCGCCGGCGCTTCATCGGGGCGGATCTGGTGCTGATAGATGACGCCCAGTTGCTTGCCGATCGGCGCGAACTTCAGTCCGAGCTGCTCCGCCTGATCGATCAGCTCATGGCTGCCGATCGACAGATAGTACTCGCCGGCGACCGGCCGCCCGAGGAAATCCAGCAGCTCGATGAACGGCTGATCCGGCGTTTCGGCGGCGGTCTGGTGATCGACATCGCTGCTCCCGACTACGAGACCAGGCTTGCCATTCTCGGTCGGCGGGCACGCGACCGGCATATCGATCTTCCGGCCGAGACGCTGGCCATGGTTGCGGAACTGCCGATCGGGACCGTGCGTGAACTGATCGGAGCGCTCAACCGGCTGGCTGCGCAGCAGGCCGTGCAGACCGAACGACTCGAGGTCGGGCAGGCGCGTCGTCTGCTCGAGGCGCTCGGTCACCGGGTTCCCGAGCAGAATGCCGGGAAGGTGCGTGCTGAAGCAGTGGCAGTGCCCGAAGTGACAGTGGAGCGGGATGAGTTCGGCGATTTCCTGAGTGATCTCACCGCCTCGGTTGCCCGCAGAGTCGACAGCTGGCGCCAGCGCATAACCGAGGCCTCGCTCCGCTGGTCGGCGGAGGGATTCAGGACCGGGCGACTCGATGCCGCACTGAGTGGCGATCTTCCCGATGATCCCGAGGAGATCCTGCAGGGATTCGAGCGGGATGTCGCGGCGCTGCGCGGCCTGCAGCAGGAACTCGCGGTGGCGGCACCGGAGCTTCTCTCCGAGGCACTGCTGTACGATCCCGATCGCCTGGCCAATGCGATCGAACTGGTTGCGGATGCGCGTGAGGCCGGAGCACCACCTCCCGGGCCGTCGCCCCGGTATCATCTCGACAGCTTTTCGGTGGGCGCCTCCACCCGATCGGCAGTCGCGGCAATCCACGCTGCCGCCGCTGCACCCGGCAGTCGCTACAATCCGGTGGTTCTGGTCGGCAGGAGTGGCGAAGGAAAGACCCACCTCCTTCACGCCTTCGGCCTGGCACTGCAGGAGCAGGGCCTCCGCCGCGTTGCGGTGATGGATGGACGGACCTTCGTGGCCGATCTGGTGACCGCACTGGGCGACGGTACGGTAACCAGATGGCGGCATCGGCTGCGCCGGGTCGATGCCCTGCTGATCGACGATGTCGACTCCCTCGCAGGCAAGGATCGCAGCCAGGAGGAACTGTACCTCCTCTACAACATCCTGGTCGAGTCGGGACGTCAGATGGCCTTCACCTGTTCGGTGCCGCCGGCCCAGCAGGCAGGACTCGAACCTCGTCTGGCCACCAGACTGGGCGCTGGTCTGGTCGTTTCGCTGGGCCCCCCGGATCGCGAGGCGCGGATCACCGAGGTCGAGCGGTTGCTGGGAGATGCTGCACTCGATCCCGAACTGGTCGACTACCTGGCAGGGCGGCCCGCTGCGTCGATCCGCGAACTGCAGCAGCTCGTCAACCGCGTTGCCGCTGCCGCCGATGAACGGGGACTCCCTCTCTCGCTTGCTGTGGCTCGCCGGATACTCGAAGGGGCCACCGTTGCGGATCAGAGACCGCCCCGTCGCGGCAGCGGACTGGTCGCTCCGGGTGGCGGAGCACTCAGATCACGTGAGAAGATGATCGAGACCTGGCCCACTCCATCCGAACGGCTGATCGGGGAGTGGCGCTGATGGCGATCAAGGGATCACTCCGTGAAGCATCACTTGCCGATGTAGTCCAGCTTCTGTTCCTCGGTCGCCGTACCGGCTGTCTGGCGGTGGCGGGTGATCGCAATTTCGGATCGATCTGGTTCGACGACGGCTGGATCGTTTTCGCCGGACTCGTCTCCCGCCAGGATCGACTCGGTGAGCGTCTGGTGTCGGCAGGGCGGCTGAACCGCAGCCAGCTCGAACAGGCCATTGCCGCGCAGCAGGCCGTTCCCGGCCGCAAGCTTGGTGCAGTGCTCCGCCAGCTCGACCTTCTGACGTCGACCGAACTCGATGCCGAGATCACCAGGCAGGTCGAGGAGACGATCTTCACTCTCTTCACCTGGACCGCGGGGACGTTCTCGTTCGAAGCTGACGTTCTTCCGGACGACCCCGAAGTGACGGTGAGGCTGAACCCTGAGGGACTGCTCCTCGAAGGTGCACGACGGGTCGACGAATGGAGCGTCATCGCGAAGAAGATCCCTTCGCTCGATGCCGTGTTCGCAATCGAAGGAGACGAGCGCAAGACCGGCGAGGCGCTCGGTCTGGTCGAAATGGAGCTGGCAGTATTTCCGCTGATCGACGGTCGCCGCACCGCGCGCGAGATTCAGGAGATCTGCGGCCTCACCGAATTCGAGATCAGCAGGGTGCTGTACGGACTCCTGTCGGCGGGACGGATCAGGCGGACTGCCACGGTCTCCCGGCAACAGGTACCCGGGGACGAAACCCGTCTGGCCGAACATCGCAATCTCGGCATTGCGTTCTATCGCAGCGGGATGCTGGGTGAGGCCGAGCGAGAGTTCCGTCGGGTCGCAGAGATCAGACCTCAGGATGCCGAGGCTCACTATCATCTCGGTTGCATAGCAGTGCAGTCGGGCCGCGCCGAAGCTGCGATCGATTCCTTCGAGTCGGCAGTCGTCGCCGGCGGGAGGAAGCCGGTGGTACTGCATGACCTGGCACTGGCGCTGGAAGTAGCGGGGCGCCTCGACGACGCGGCAGTGGTGCTGGCTGAAGCTGCCGAAGCGGGTCGCGGCGACCATCGGATCTGGATGGACTGGGGCCTCCTGGCACTGAGACGCAATGAGAGCAGCATTGCGCTCGACCGGCTGGCCCGTGCCCGCGAACTGATCGGAGATGGCGCTGCACCTGCCCGCTGGTACTGGGGCTGCGCCTGGGCCCAGGCATTGGGGGAGGCGTGGACCGATGCCGTTGCCACTGCCCGCGAGGGAGTCGCCGCACATCCCGCTCACGCCGTGCTCAGGTCCACTCTCGGCGTGCTGCTGGAGGCCACCGGAGAAGTGGGCGAAGCGGAGGCGCAACTGCGACACGCGCTGGGCGAGGACCCCACCATTCCGCAGATCAGCAAGAATCTGGGTGACCTGTTCTATCGCGCGGCGCGCTGGGACGAGGCCGAAGAGTCCTATCAGCGGACGGCGGCGCTGGCCCCCGATCTCGGCGACGATCTCTACTTCCGGCTCGGCAATCTCGCCTGCCGCCGGGGGGACCTGGCTGCGGCCCGTTCACACTGGGAGCGGGCCCTCACGATCAATCCTGAGCACGCACTCGCGCGTGCCAACCTCGCCGGGGCGGGGGGGCAATGAAGATCGGAATCGAGCGGTTCGTCGCCGAGCACCGTCGACTGGTGGATCGCCTGGCCGGTCCGCTGCCACCGGAGGAACGGCAGGCGGTACGGCAGGAGATCATCGCACTCTTCCGTTCCACCGAGCAGGCAATCGAAGAACTGACCGGGTTCAAGGAAACGATCCGCGATCTGGTCGAACGGTTCAAGGCCCTGCCGGATGAAGCCGCTGCCACGGCTTCCGTGGTGCATGATCATCTCGGTGCATCCACGATGCTGGAGCAGGGCTGGAGTGCGCTGGCCCGCGGCGAGTGGTCGGAGGCCGAGCGGCTGCTGGAGCAGGCGTTGCGGCTCGATCCGCATGCTCCGAATACCGAGGCACTGCTGGGCTGGGCGCTGATGCATCAGGGCAGGGGAGACGATGCGCTGCAGCACTGTCTCAGTGTTCTGCTCCGGGACCCCGGGAACGGTCTGGCCCGCACCGCAGTGGGAGCGATCTGCCTGCAGAAGGGAATCGCGGGGGAGGCGATCGAGCACCTCACCAGGGTGGTCCGGCACGGCGGCGATCCCAGAGCCGGGTTGTATGCCCAGTACTGGCTGGGTGTCGCCTATCTCGAGCGCGATATGCCGCGTGATGCCATCGATGCGCTGCAGCGCGCGGTGTCCTCCGGCCCCAACCTCGCCGAGGCCTGGGCGGAACTCGGACGGGCGCTCTGGCGTTCCGGTCTGCATGAAGAGGCACGAACCGCCTGGAATCGGGGCAGTGCCATCCGCTTCTCGCCCTTTGCCGAACGGTCACGCGAGCTGCTCCAGATGACCGAGGCCGGAAGGATACCGCCACGCTCGCCACTTTCCTGATCCTGCTCGCCCAGCTCGGTGGTCCTCCCACCGATCGTCCGGTTCCTTTCGACGTGCAGGGAGTGGCAGTGGTTGCGCCGGAGAGATACCGGCAACTGGGTCGCTCGCTGGCCGAGATTGCCGCAGTGCCACGGGAGTGGACCGGCCTGGGGTGGACCGATCTGACTCCATTCACGCTGGTGATAGTTCCCGATGCCGCTGGAATGCAGCGCTGGTCCCGCGGCGCGCTCCCGGCATGGAGTGCCGGGGCGGCGTTGCCGGCGCGTCGGACGGTGGTGATCCGGGCTGATGCCGGCACGCCGTACCAGACGATGAGACACGAACTCGCTCATCTCGCTTTCCATTCCCGCATCGATCAGCGCGTTCCGCTGTGGTTCAGCGAGGGCTACGCCGTGCTGGCTGCCGGCGAGATGGGACGGCTGGCCTCTCTGCAGCTCAATCTGGCAGTCGCACTCGGCAGGGTGGGTTCACTCCGGACGGTGGACGCGGCGCTCAGGAGCGGGCCGAACGATGCCGCCGCCGCATACGCGATGGCCGGGGCGGCGGTGGCTGAAGTGGCGAGAAGGAATCCCAGCGGGTCGCTGCTGCCCATTCTTTCCCGGATGGAGAGCGGCGAGTCGTTCCACGACGCGCTGGTTGCCACTACCGGGTTCGATCCCGAGTCCTTCGACGAGGCCTGGGTACTGTCCACCAGGCGGAGCTACAGTCTTGGTCTCTGGCTGATTGCTGGCGGCGGGTGGCTGATTCTGGCACTGCTGCTGGGGGTCGGGGCCTCGCTCCGGAGGCGTCGCGACGTACCCCGCCGGCAGGCGCTGAACCATGGCTGGGACTTGCCGGCCGAAGAGCCGGAGGGGGAGTTCCCCGGGGCAGCCGGGCAGCCGCTCCCGACGGCTGAGCATGACGAAACACCCGCAGGCAGGATGACGGTTCGATGACAACCCCACGCAGAGGGGCTGTTCAGCTTGACCGATGGCCATCGGGGCGCTAGCCTGTACTCCCATGTCAGACTCAGTGCATAGCGCCTCCGGCCGTGACAACCTGCTGACCCGCAAGGGGATGGCTCTGCTCCTGGCCGGTATCGTCACCATCGGTCTCGGTTACGGCGTGCTGGCAAGCGGCGCGGCTGGCCCCGCAGCATTTCTGCTGGTGGTGGGCTACGTCGTGCTGGTGCCTGTCTCGCTTGTCGTCTAGTCCCGGGCGAATAGCTCAGCTGGTCAGAGCGCCTGCCTTACACGCAGGATGTCGGGGGTTCGAGTCCCTCTTCGCCCACTGGTGTGCCGAATTGGAATGAGGGAGTGCACGTGACGCTCCGTTCCCCGTCATAACAGGGGAGAACCGTTTTGGAGGTAACGAGATGAAGCTTCGCATGGGTGTCCTGGCTGCCGTCGCGGCCCTGGTTGGAACGACCTCGACCATGGCAGCGCAGATCCGTGCCGGTTCGTCGATCGGAAGGCAGCAGGTGAACAACGCGCCGATGATGCTCGTGGGCAATCCGATTCCGGCCAGCGCGCAGGATTCCTCGCTTGCCGTGGAACTGGGTTCGTCGCTGCGCGAGCGGATGGCCCGGATGGTCGGTCGCGACTACCAGATCGTCACCCGCGAGAGGATGAACGAGGCGCTGGATACCTACGGCTATCACGCTGACGCTCTGCTGCCGCCGTTCGAGGTCAGGCGCCTGATCCTCGCTGCGAACGGTACCCTCTACGTGCACGGTTCGCTCAGCCGCAACGCTCAGGGCGGGATCATGCTGTCGCAGCGGTTCGCCAGCACCCGGTCGAGTGACGGCGCAGGCTACATCGCCAACACCGTTCAACAGAGCGGCGAATCACTGGACCGCTTCGCCCAGCGTGCGGTCGACGCACTCAAGGATCCGGTCAAGGCGTACGCCGATGCCAGACAGTGCGTCGACAATGCCGCCACCGACAGGGCCAAGGCCCGTTCCGCTGCCGAGAAGGCGCTCAAGGCTGTGCCGAACTACGGCCTGGCGGAATTCTGCCTCGGAGCACTCGCGGTGGCCGACGATTCGGTCAGCGCGGCGGGCGAGACTCATTTCCGGAACGCCCTCAGGACCGATTCGATGGCGATCCCGGCCTACTCGGCTCTGGCGCTGATCAATTTCTATCGTTCCGACACCACCGGCACCGTGGGCGTCTGGCAGCAGGTGCTTCGGGTCGAGCCCCGCAACCAGCAGCTCCGCGATCAGGCCTTCGAGCTGTTCCGGCAGTTCGGCCGCCAGGACGCGGCCGAGGAGGTCGCCGATGAGGGGATCCGGCTGGATCCGAACAACTTTGACTGGTACGACCTGAAGAGCAACACCTGTCTCGCGCAGGAGAAGTTCACCTGCGCCCTCGAGGTGCTGGAGCAGGGCTTCTCGATGGACTCCACCCGCGCGGACACCGCCTTCTTCCGGAACATCTCCGCCGCGGCCCAGTTCGCCGGGGACAACGACAAGTTCGTGCACTGGGCCACCATCGGCGCCGAGCGATACCCGGATGATCGCGGCATGCTCTCCAGTGCCGCCCGCGCCAATGGCATTGCCGGCAATGTGGAGAAGGCCAAGGAGTATGCCGCCAAGCTGCTGGTGATCGATCCCGAGGACACGGAGCCGGTGCAGTTCGTGGTTGCAGCGATCAGCCAGATGACAGACGGCCCCGAGAAGATCGAAGCCACCCGGGAGCTGTGGTCGTTCAACGCGCAGGTGAGGGACAGCTACGACGACATGGCCAAGACCTACATGGCGCAGGCCTACGTCAATGCATCCAGCAATCTCTACAACGCTGCCGACTATGCCGGGAGCAGGGCGTTTGCCGATTCAGCGCTGGCGATGGGCATCGAGGATACCGAGCTGCTGAGCTATGCCGGATTCTTCTCGGCATTCTCGCAGATCTCCTCCGGAGCGTTCAACGAGGAGGCGACGGCGATCCGGGGCCAGGGGACGAGCTGCGCGGCCCTCGACGCATACGCCGCGAAGGTGGACGGAGAGATCGCTTCGCTCAAGCTGGCAACCCAGTCGAGCAACGCGCAGGTTGCCTCGATTGGAAGCGACACGCTTGCCAAGATGGAAGAAGAGCGGGCCCAGATACCGGTGCTCCGCCAGCGCTGCCGCTGACCCCTTCCGCAGGACGACCGGCCCCGATATATTTGGGGGCTGGTCAGAGGGGGCTGTAGCTCAGCTGGTTAGAGTGCCGCACTGTCACTGCGGAGGTCGCGGGTTCGAGCCCCGTCAGCCCCGTCGGTTCCCACCCCGCCCGGTTCGCCGCGCGGGGTGTTTCTTTTCCGGGTCATGATGTCCGACACCGTTCCATCTCCATCTCACCTCCCCGTCCTGCTCGATGCCGTGGTTGCACTGGCAGCCGGATCGCGGCGGGCAGTGGACGCCACCCTCGGGCATGGCGGTCATGCCGCAGCACTCCGTGCCTGCGGAGCCATGGTGCTGGGAATCGATCGGGACCCGGACGCGCTGGCCATAGCCCGGGCGCGGCTGGGGGACGAGGGAGTCACCTTCCTGGAGGCTGCGTTCTTCTCGCCCGAGGCGGCAGCGGCCGTCGCCACCTTCCGGCCCGACTTCATCCTGATGGACCTGGGTGTCTCCTCCCGTCAGCTCGATGACGAGACCCGCGGGTTCACCTTCCGGCCCGGCGCCCCGCTCGACATGCGGATGGAAGGGGCAGGGATGTCCGCGGCCGACTGGCTGAACGAGGCCGATGCGGAGGAGCTTGCGGCGGCACTCCGCAACTGGGGGGACGAACCACGGGCGCCGAGACTGGCGTCGGAGATCATCCGCCGTCGGCGTACGGTGCCATTCGCCACCAGCGATGATCTGGTGAACGCGATCCGGGCGGTGCTGGGGCCTCGCAGTGGCCCCGGCGATTTCGCCCGGATCTTCCAGGCGGTCAGGATCGAGGTCAACGGTGAACTCGATGGGCTCCGTGAGGTCCTGCCCCGGTTCCGCGATGCCCTGGTGCCCGGTGGCCGGCTGGTGGTGATCAGCTATCATTCGGGTGAAGATCGTCTCGTCAAGCATGCATTCCGCGAATGGAGCAGTGGGTGCGTCTGTCCCCCCCGTATACCCCGATGCATCTGCGGCGTCACCGCTTCCGGATCGCTGTACCCGCGCAAGGCCCTGACTCCCGATGACGCCGAGATCGCAGCCAACCCGCGCGCGCGGAGCGCGAGGCTCCGTGGCTTCCGCTTGGCGGATGCAGCCCCGGGGGAGGTACCTGGTGGTGGCGTGGACGGCATTCTTCCTGGTGGTATTCGGGACCATCGCGGTGCGTGACCGTCGTGCCTTTGCCGTGGCCCGTCGAGTGACTGCCCTCGAGGACTCGCTGAACGTGGTGGCGAGGATGCACGGTGATCTGGCCGCAGAGCTGGCGAATCTGCAGAGTCCCGGGGCGCTGACCGAACTCGGCGAACGTCTGGGATTGCGTCCCCCCAAGGACAGCGAACTTCTCACGGTCGTCGTGACGGGACCCTGATGGCGAAGCCTGCTGTCAGGATCGCGGCGTTGCAGGTTCTGCTGGGACTCGGAGCACTTGCGGTGGTGGGACGGTCCACGGTGCTGCAGGTGTTCGAGCATTCGGCCTGGCGCAAGCGTGCCGAGGAACGGAGTACCCGCACCCGGGACATCGTCCCCCGGCGGGGCACGATCTACGACCGCACCGGAACGCCGCTGGCGGTCACCTACGAGGCATATCACATCAGGGTCGCGGTGAAGCAGCTCCGCGATACCGTGGCCGCCCAGGAACTGCTCCAGCGGACTCTCGCGATTCCGATGGCCGATCTCCGGCGCAAGTTCAACCGGGCCGACATCTACTTCGATGGACCCTACGACGCCACCAGGGTTCAGCCGCTGCGCGGTGTGCGGGGGATCTACCTCGATCCGATCCGGCTTCGTGAACGGCCGATGGGAGAACTCGCAGCGGCACTGGTGGGCCATACCGACCGGACCTCGGGTCGCGGACTAGGCGGGATCGAGGCGATCTACGATTCGGCGCTGGTCGGCCGCACCGGTCGCGAGCAGTACGTGCTCGATGGTGCCGGCCGGCGGGTACCCCTGCCACGGGCGACCCAGGTCGAGGCGCGGGCCGGCAACGACATCATCCTGACGCTCGATCACGAACTGCAGGGCATCGCCGAGGGAGCACTCCGCCGGGCGGTTGCCGAATTCGGGGCTCGGGGCGGTGACGTGGTGATGCTGGAGACCGCCACCGGCAGAGTCCGCGCGGCCGTGTCGCTGCGCACGCCGCCGGGCTCGAACCGGATGGTGTCGAATACCGCCGCGATCATCGAGACCAACGAGCCGGGATCTACCGCCAAGATCTTTACGGCGGCTGCAATGCATGTCTCGCACGCCGATACCACGCCGGTCGACGGTGAGGGCGGCCTCTGGCGCCAGCAGATGGGGCGGGCCGTTCGCGAGCACCGTGACGTGCACCGGGTCAGCGGACTGCTTACCCTGGGCGAGGCGATTCAGCATTCGAGCAACATCGCGATGGCGAAGTTTTCGCTGCGGCTTCCGACCGAGCAGCACTATCTGACCCTGCGGCGGTTCGGCTTCGGGACACCCACCGGACTCGGGTTCCCGGGCGAGGACGGCGGGCAGTTGCGGCGACCGGCGGCGCTGGCAAATCCGCTGTTCACCAAGCCGTCATGGGCGCAGGGCTACGAGATGAACGTTTCGTCGGTCCAGATGGCTGCCGCCTACGCTGCGCTTGCGAATGGAGGAATGCTGCTGGCGCCGGCGCTGATCGAGGAGATCCGTGATCCGGTGACCGGCGAGGCGATCTGGCGGCACCATCCCGACACCCTCCGTCGTGCGGTGGATGCCGACGTCGCCGCCAGCATGATGGCCTACCTGCGGATGGCATCCGATTCGGGCGGTACGGGAGCAAGAGCCCAGCTCGATCGCGAGGCGGTTCTCGGCAAGACGGGAACCGCGAAGGTGCTGGTGAATGGCAGCTACAACTCGGGTTTCTATCGCGCGTCGTTTGCCGGGCTCTATCCCGGCAGCGCGCCGCGATATGTGATCTACGTGATGATCGATCGCCCCAGCATCGGCTCATACTACGGCGGCGTGGTCGCCGCACCGATCGTCAGGTCGATGCTGCAGCAGGCGCTGGCCCTGAGATCCGCTCCACTGGAACCGGAACGCCGGGCCGCCGTGCTGGCCGACCCGCCCGCTCCGATGGCAGTAGCGGAACCCGTCGGGCCGCCACGCCTGGCGGCGTTTCCGCTGACCGGTCCGATGCCGGAGTCCGACCGTCCACGCGAAGTTCCCGCCGTGGTGGGCACCGACCTGAGAGAAGCCCTGCACCTGATGCACCGCAACGGATTCACCGTGCGGGTGGTGGGCAGGGGAACCGTGAGAGAGACCCGACCCGCAGCGGGATCCGCTGCGGCCGCAGGAGAACGCGTCACACTGGTGGCGAGAGAGGATCGCAGGTAGTGCTGCTGAGCGAGATTGCTGCATGGCTGGACGAGGCAGGCATCGGAGCCGAGCTGGTTGGTCGAGATCCCGACGTCACTGCTGTGACTGTCGATTCGAGAGAGGCATCTCCGGGAGCGCTTTTCGTGGCCCTGCGAGGATCGAAGGAAGACGGTATCACTCATGCCGCCGGTGCCGTCGCAGCAGGGGCCGTTGCGGTGCTGGCCGACCGTCGGGTGGACGTCGGCGTGCCGCTGCTGCTGACAGCCGACGCTGCTGCCGCACTCGAAGTCGTGGCTGCACGCTGGCATGGCGAACCCGCGCGTGCGATGCGGCTGTTTGCCGTAACCGGCACCAACGGCAAGACTACTTCAGTGGCGCTGCTTCGGCACTTCCTCAACTCCGGCAGTTCAGCGGGGAGCATCGGTACCCTCGGTGCCTACGACGGTGCCGGCAACATGGTCAGGTCGACCGCAGGTTCCCTGACCACTCCGGGAGCGCTCGACCTGCAGCAGACGCTCGCGAGGTTGCGCGACGGCTGTGTTACCGATGTGGCGATGGAGGCATCCTCCCACTCACTGCACCAGCGCCGGTTGGACGCGGTTTCATTTGCGGGGGCGATCTTCACCAATCTCACCCGCGACCACCTCGACTATCACGGCGACATGAGTGGCTACGGCGCTGCCAAGCTCCACCTCGCGGATCTGGTCATGGGCGATGGAGTGCTGTCGGTGAACCGGGATGATTCCGCCTGGAGCCCGCTCTTCAGTGATCCGAGAACGGTGACATGGGGCAGGCACGCCGATGCGGATCTGAGGATCGTGTCGATGGACTGCCGCGCCGACGGTTCCACTGTCGCTCTCTCTGGCCGGTTCGGAGAGTTCGAGCTGGCGGTGCCCCTTCCCGGTGATTTCAATGTGGCGAATGCGGTCGGTGTAGTGGCGCTGATGCTGGCCGGTGGCATGTCGGCAGCGCAGGTGGTGGAGCTGATGGACACCGCACCGCAGGTGCCCGGCAGGATGGAGCGGATACTCGACCACCCCGGCACGGTGATCCGTGACTATGCTCATACGCCGGATGCACTGGCGCAGGTACTGGCGACGCTCAGGCCGCTGACCCCGGGTCGTCTGGTGGTGCTGTTCGGCTGCGGTGGTGATCGTGACCGGGGCAAGCGCCCGATGATGGGTGAAGTCGCGGCGCGACTGGCTGATTTCTCGTTCGTCACCTCCGACAATCCTCGCACCGAAGATCCGGAAGCGATCATCAACGACGTCGTGGCAGGAATGACCGGCGCCCGTTTCCATCGTGTCGCCGATCGCAGGAAGGCGATTGCGATGGCACTGGAAGAGCTGCGCTCCGGGGATACTCTGGTGCTTGCCGGCAAGGGCCACGAGGACTATCAGGTGATCGGTCGCGAGCGGGTCCACTTCGACGAGCGGGAGATCGTGCTGGAGCTGGTCGGGTGACCTTCGTGGGATATGACGACGCGTTCGTACGGGAGGCACTGGGACTGCCTGGCACGAGTGACCGCCGGTACACCGCGGTCTGCACCGATACCAGAACGCTGGTGCCGGAGTCGCTGTTCGTGGCGCTGGCAGGAGAACGGTTCGACGGTCACGAGATGCTCGATGGCGCGCGTGCAGCCGGTGCCATCGGAGCTGTCGTGCGTCAGGGCACCCCGCCTGTCGAAGGCATGACCCTCTACCGGGTGCCCGATACCCTGGTTTCCTTTGGCGAGCTGGCTTGCGCCAGGCGGCGGACGGTGCCCGGGCCGGTCGTCGCGATTACCGGTCAGAACGGAAAGACCTCGACCAGGGAAATGGTCGCTGCGGTGATGGGTACCCGCTGGCTGGTTCATCGCACGCCGCAGAATCTCAACAATCTCGTCGGCGTGCCGCAGACCATTCTGTCCGCGCCTCCGGACACGGAAGCACTGGTGATCGAGGCCGGAGCGAGTGTCCCGGGAGAGATCGCCCGCTATCGCCGGATCATCGAGCCGGACGTCTCGCTGGTGATAGCTGCCGGGAGCGGACATCTGGAGGGTTTCGGTTCGGTTGCCGGAGTGGTGCGCGAGAAACTGGAACTGACTCGCGACGTTCCGCTGGCAATCATCGGGGTGGTGCCGGAAGTGCTTGCGGATGGCGCCCGGAGACTGGGGGCGGGCTCGGCAGTCACTGCCGGTTTCCCTCCCGCGGAAGTGATACCGGAGCAGGTGGAACTGCGACCGGACGGCTGCGCCACCTTTACGATCGACGGATTCACGGTCAGACTGCCGGTACGCGGCAGGCATCAGGTGGGCAACGCAATGTTCGCGTGGGCGCTGGTCCGTCACTTCGATCTCGACCGTGAAGCTGCCGTGGCTGCCCTCGAAGCGGTGACGCTGCCGGGGGGACGTGGCGAGCTGGCTCGGCATGGCGCCATGACGGTGCTCAACGATGGCTACAATGCCAACCCGGAGTCGTTCCGGGCCGCGATCGAGCTGGCCGGAGCAATGCGGACCGGCCGTCGCCTGGTATTCGTTGCCGGAACGATGCGGGAGCTGGGAGCGGAGTCGGCCGTACTCCACCGGGAGATCGCAGGCGAACTGGCCGGTCTTGCTCCCGACCTCCTGGTACTTGTAGGTGACTTCGTCCCGGCTTTCGAAGCAATCCGGGGGCGCTACTCCGGCGAGATCGTCGGGGCTGCGGATGCCGGAGCTGCAGGCCCTCTGCTGGCTTCCCGACTCCGGGGTGATGAACTCGTCTTCCTCAAAGGGTCGCGGGGCACCGCACTCGAACGTATCCTTCCGGCAATCATCCCCGTCGCCCTTCCCGACTGAGAGCCAATGTTCCATCACTTCCTGGTGCCGCTGGGCGACCGCTGGATCTTCTTCAATCTCTTCAGCTACATCTCGTTCCGGGCTGCCGGAGCGATGGTCACGGCACTGCTGATCGCCTTCGTGGTCGGCCCGTCGATCATCCGGCGACTGCGGGAGCACAAGATCGGACAGGTGATCAGAGCGGAGGGGCCGGCGTCGCACCAGGCGAAGCGCGGTACCCCGACGATGGGTGGCCTGATCATTCTTGCCGCGACGGTCATCCCGACGCTGCTCTGGGCCCGCCTCGACAACCATTTCGTGCTGATCACTATCGTGGCCATGCTCTGGACCGGCGCGATCGGCTTCCTCGACGACTACCTCAAGGTGGTACAGGGACAGTCGCGCGGGCTGGTGGCGAAATGGAAGCTGGTGGGCCAGGTGACCTTCGGTCTGTCGCTGGGCCTGGTACTTCTGAAGTGGCCGGTGGTTTCTCCTTCCATCATGCCGCTCACTGCTACCACCGTGCCCTTCATCAAGGCACTGGTGGTGGTGTTTGTCCCGGTGGTGTACCTGGTGTTCGTTACCGGGGTCGTTACCGGTTTCTCCAACGCGGTGAATCTGACTGACGGGCTCGACGGCCTGGCGATCGGACTCTCGACAATCGCTGCGGGGGCCTTTGCGGTATTCGCATACATCCTCGGTCGCATTGACATGACCGGCTACCTCAACCTGTTCTATCTGCCCGGTGCCGGCGAGCTGGCGATCTTCTGCGCTGCGCTGATGGGAGCCGGACTGGGCTTTCTCTGGTTCAACGCCCATCCGGCCCAGGTCTTCATGGGCGACACCGGTTCGCTGGCTCTCGGCGGCGCGTTCGGGACGATCGCAATCCTGCTCAAGTCGGAGTTCCTGCTGGTGATCATCGGCGGAGTGTTCGTTGCCGAGGCAGTATCGGTAATGCTGCAGACCGGGGTGTTCAAGTGGCATCGCCGGAGCAGGGGAAGGGAGTACGCCGAGTCTCATCGCGTCTTCCGTATGGCACCGCTGCATCATCACTTCGAGAAGCTCGGCTGGGCCGAGATGACGGTGGTGGTCAGGTTCTGGATCCTGGGCGTGTTCTGTGCGCTGGCCGCGCTCGCGACTCTGAAGCTGCGATGAGCCGACTGGACGAGCTGGTTGCGGCCGGGCGCGAAGTCGCGGTGGCAGGGCTGGTCCGGAGTGGTACTGCGGCAACCCGTCTGCTGGCTTCACGTGGAGTCCCGGTATACGCCTCCGATCGCAGTCCTGAGATGACGGACGTCGCCGCCGGCCTGGAGCAGGAACTGGGCTCGTCGGTGGCGGCCGAAGCCGGACGGCACGACCTGGACCGGATCGGTCGGGCGGCGGCACTGGTCGTCTCTCCGGGCATTCCTCCGTCGGCGCCCCCGGTGGCGGCAGCCGCGGCTGCCGGCATCCCGATCATCGCCGAAGCGCAGCTCGGCCTCGATGCGCTGGCCGGGGTGCCATGGATCGCGATCACCGGAACCAACGGCAAGACCACTACTACGGCGATGGTGGCACACCTCCTTGCTGCGGCGGGGCGGCGGACCACTGCCTGTGGCAACATCGGTACACCGGTGTCGGCAGCGGCCCTCGAATCTCCCCCACCCGAATGGCTGGCAATAGAGCTTTCATCGTACCAGCTCCATGACATGGATGCACCCAGTCCGGTGGTCGGCATTCTGAGCAATCTTTCCGCCGACCACCTCGACCGCTATCCCTCGATCGACGCGTACTACGCCGACAAGGCGCGTCTCTTCGAAGCAGCCGATCACGAGTCGATCTGGGTGACCAACCTCGACGACGCCGACAGCAGGGAGATGCGAAGCGGAGTTGCGGGCCGACACCTTTCGTTCAGCATCGCGGAGGGCGTCCGTGCAGACGCATGGTTCGATCGCGAGCGCGATACTCTGATGCTCGGTGACCATGTGCTGATCGAGCGGAGCCATCTGCAGTTGCCGGGTGACCACAACGTCGCCAATGCCCTGGCCGCAGCGCTGGCGGTGCGGGTCACCGGTGTGTCGATGGAGAGTCTGGCACCGGGACTGGCGTCGTTCGCTCCGATGGAGCATCGACTCGAACCGGTGGGCACGGTCGACGGAGTCGGCTATATCAACGACAGCAAGGCGACCACGGTTGCATCGACTGCGGTTGCGATGGCCGCAATGGACCGTCCCTTCGTGCTGCTGCTGGGTGGCATTCACAAGGGTGCGCCCTACACTCCGCTGCTGACCCATGTCATGCCGCATTGCGTGGCTGTCGTGGCCTACGGCGAAGCAGCACCGGTCATTGCTGCCGATCTCGGCGCCGGTGTCGCGGTACATCGGGCAGACAGACTGGATGACGCGGTAGCGATTGCCCGAGGGATCGCACCGACGGGAGGAACAGTTCTTCTCTCGCCAGCGTGCAGCTCGTTCGACCAGTTCGCCGACTACGGTGCCAGGGGGCGGCGATTCCGCGAACTGGTGAGGGCGATGTGAGTTCCGGCACGGTCAGGCATCCGGGCGAGTATCGCTGGGAAACGCGACTGCTGGCCAGCGTTACGCTGTTTCTCACCGCGATCGGAATCGCGGTCTGCTACGCCGCCGGGACCTACCGCGAGGACTGGTATCAGGAGGCCAGTCAGCAGATTTCCGGGGCGATCATCGGTGGCATCGCATTCGTGATCGCCGCGAAGGTGGATTACCGGATCTGGTACCGCTTCGCCCGGGCGCTGTTCTACGGCCTGGCTGCACTTCTCGGTCTGATCGCGGTGGTGGCACTGATCTGGTACGGGCGGCGCGCACCGGATGCGATCGAGGCTGTGGTGCCTCGGATCAACGGATCGCGGCGCTGGATCAGAGTCGCCGGTCTGCAGTTGCAGATATCCGAGTTCGCGAGGATCATCATGCCGGTGATGGTGGCTGCGGTCGCCGCCGATCTGGGCAAACGCATCACCGAGTTCAGGCGCGGTTACATCGAGCTGATGAAGCCGGTGGGAATCATCGCACTGCTGGTGGTGGTTCAGCCCAACTATTCGATGGCAGGTCTGCTGGCGATGACCGGGCTGACTGTGGTGTTTGTTGCGGGTGCACGGTTCAGCTACATCTTCCTGACCGTACTCGCCGCAGGTACCGCCGGTGCTGCACTGGTGCTCGTCTCGCCGGTGCGACTGCTGCGCATCAAGTCCTTCATGCAACCTTCTCTCGAATGCGACAGCGAACTTCAGGTCTGCGATTCCCTCATCGGCTTCGGCAATGGCGGAGTGCTGGGCGTGGGCTTCGGCAAGGGAACCCAGAAGCTCGGGCATCTTTCCTACGGCTACTCCGATTTCATCCTCTCGGTGCTGGGAGAGGAATGGGGACTGGTCGGAGTTGTCGCCCTGGTACTCTGCTTCGTGGTCTTCTGCTGGATGGGATTCCGGATAGCACGCACCGCGCGTGATCTCTTCGGAACCGCCCTCGCCGGAAGTCTCACCGCTACCGTGGGAATCGGCGCGTTCATGCACGCCGCCGTGGTCACGAAGCTGATGCCCGCAACCGGACTGCCGCTGCCCTTCATATCCGCGGGACGGCTGTCGCTGGTGGTCTACCTGCTGGTCGCCGGGATTCTCATCTCCATCGGCCAGCAGCGTGGTCGACCGGCTGTCGACCGATGACGACCATCCTGATGGCCGGAGGCGGCACCGGCGGGCATCTCTTTCCGGCGATTGCGGTGGCCGAGGCCGTGCTCTCGCTCCGCCCCGAGTGGCAGGCGCATTTCGTCGGTGCAACCCGTGGCATCGAGGCGCGGGTGCTGCCGGAACGGGAGCTGGGCCACACCCTGCTGCCGTTCGAGCCGATCCATCGGCGGCAGTGGTGGCTGAATGTGCGCTGGCCGTTCAGGGCCCCCGGTCTGATCAGGCAGGTGGATCGGCTGCTGGACCGGCTCGCTCCAGCCGTGGTGATCGGCTCTGGCGGCTATGTCAGTGGCCCGGTGGTGTGGCGCGCAGCACGACGGGGGATCCCCACCGGCATTCTGGAACTCGATGCCAGGCCGGGGCTCGCCACCAGACTCGCGGCGCGGCACGCGGACGGGATATGGCTCGCGGCAGCGGAAGCGGCCACTGGTCTGCCGGTAGCAGTACGGCAGCGGATCACCGTCACCGGAGCACCGATCGTCCCTCCCGACCGATCCCGGCAGGCGGCAGCCGCAGCGCGATTCGGCATCGACCGGGCGCGTCCCGTGGTAGTGGTTACCGGCGGAAGCCAGGGGGCACTGGCCCTCAATCGGGCGGTCTCGGAGTGGATCGCCTTGGGTGGTGCCAGTGACTGCCAGGTGATATGGGCAACCGGTCGCGGCTCGTACCACGAGTTCGTCTCCCATCATGCCCCGCCTGCTGTCAACGTGATCGACTTCATCAACCCGATGGCTGACGCCTGGGCGCTGGCGACGATCGCGATCGCCCGTGCGGGAATGATGACTCTCGCCGAGCTGGCTGCCTGGGGTATCCCCGCGATTCTGGTGCCGCTTCCCACTGCTGCGGCGGATCACCAGAGTCACAATGCCCGTGCCGCCGCCGCCGACGGCGCTGCGCTGGTGCTGCCTCAGAGCAGCCTCACCGCGGCATCCCTGACGTCCGAGGTCGGGAGGATGCTGGGGGATCGGACCCTTCTGGCCGCGATGGCGGGGGCCGCGCTCGGTCGCGGTCGGCCGGACGCCTCGCGGGCTATCGCCGAGCGGGCGATAGCGCTGGGCGAGTCGACCGGAAAGGCTTGAGACACAGCGACTTCGCTGTTGTCGTCTCGAAATGGTGGCAGGTATCTCCCGGGCGCCTTATCTTGCCTTCGTGCCCGGCCTGTTCGACCCCTCTGACCTGCGTCCGCTATTCTTCCTCGGCATCGGTGGTGCCGGGATGAGTGCATTGGCGCTGGCCGCCCGGCGCCTCGGAATTCCGGTCGCCGGAGTGGACCGTGACGACTCAGGATTTTCCGACCTCATCTCCGCCGGCGCCGTGGTCAAGCAGATGGCCGACGCCGATGATCTCTACGATGTCAGGGCGGTGGTAACCACTGCCGCTGCGCGGGACGATCATCCGGTGCTGCTCGCTGCCCGGCAGGCCGGCATTCCGGTGGTGCCGCGCAAGGTTGCCCTCGCCGAACTGGTGAATGGCACCACGCTGGTTGCGATCGCCGGTACCCACGGCAAGACCACCACCACGGTGATGACCACCGAGGCTCTTCGCGGTGCCGGCCTGAATCCCTCCGGACTCGCCGGCGGACGGGTCACCACCTGGGGTGGCAATGCTCTGCTGGGTGGACGCGAGATCTATGTGGTGGAGGCCGACGAGTACGACCAGGCTTTTCTCACGCTGCGTCCGGCGATCGCGGTGATCAACAACGTCGAACCCGATCACCTCGAATGCTACGGTTCGGTCGAGGCGATGGAAGCAGCCTTCGTCACCTTCGCCGGATACGCTGACGCAGTTTTCATCGGTACCGCCGATGAAGGCTCCGACCGGGTGGCCGCGACTCTGGCGGATGACCGGGTCGTCCATCGCGTGGTCCGGTTCGGACTGGAGCGCGGTGATGGTGTGGTTGCCCACTTCACCGAACTGGCTGCCGACCACACTCACGCGTGGATCCGCTGGCCGGATGGCGTCGAAATCGAACTCACTCTCAGGGTTCCCGGGCTGCACAATCTCCGCAACGCGACCGCTGCGATGGCAGTAGTACGGCAGCTTGGCGGCGATCTGATGGGCGCTGCCCAGGCGCTGGGAGAATTCGCCGGCGTGGGTAGGCGGTTCGAGCGGCTGGGTGAGAGTGATGGCGTCGAGTTCGTCGATGACTACGCGCACCACCCCACCGAGATCACGGCCGCCCTGCTGGCGGCCAGGCAGGCCTTTCCCGGTCGCCGACTGGTCGCGACCTTCCAGCCTCATCTCTTCTCGCGAACCATCGAGCACGGCAGGGCGATGGGCGAGGCGCTGGCCCGTGCGGACGTTGCCGTGGTGACCGACATCTACGCCGCCCGCGAGGAGCCGGTACCGGGCGTCACCGGCAGGATCGTGGCCGACGCGGCGGAGCGGACCGGCGATGTCGAAGTCCACTACGTCGCCGGACGAGGTGAACTCGAACAGGAAGTCTCCGGGCTGCTGCGGTCGGGCGACGTACTGATGACCCTCGGTGCCGGCGACGTGACTCTGGTCGGACGGCGGATCCTTGCAGGAATGGTGTCACGGTGAGGCGACGCAACGTTCTGATTGCTGTCGCGCTTGCCGCGGTCGCGACCGGAGCGGTGCTCGGCGGTCGGGCGATGGTTTCGCGCCATCCCTTCTTCCAGGTCCGGGCGATCGAGTTCCACGGCCTCCGATACATCGACGAGCAGGATCTGGCCGGCCGGATCGGACTGCCCGACAGCGCCCACGTCGACGTCGATCTCGGACCGGTGGCTGCGGCGATTGCCACGTTGCCGGGCGTCAGGGATGTCAGGGTCGAGCGTCGCTGGCCTGGAACCGTGGTCGTGACCGTGGTGGAAGCTGCTCCGGTGGCGGTGGCCCCGGTGGGCGAGAGCTACCTGGCCATCGACGACCGCGGCGTGGTGCTGCCGTACCATCCGGGCAGGATCCGCGAGTCGCTGCCGCTGGCACCCCGGGATTCGGTGACCGCGGCCCTGCTGGCCCGGCTCGCCTCGGTCGATCCTGAAGGCTATGCCGGAGTCGAACAGGCCAGCCGAACGGGCGAAGTGATCACCCTGTCGGGAGACGGCCGGATGGTGCATCTGAGACAGGATGCCGATGCCGGCATGCTGCGGGATCTCGCCGTGGTCCGGTCCCGGCTGGTCGAGGAGGGAATCGCCTGGCGGGAACTGGACGCCCGGTTCCGCGACCGGGTATTCGTGAGACGAGGGAACGTTTGAGCATTCCGGTGCAACGACTGGTTGCTGCCGTCGACCTTGGCAGCAGTGCGGTAAGGGCAATCATCGGCGAGGTCACCGGTGAAGGATCGCGCCCCGGACTTCGGGTGCTCGGTACCGGCAACGAGTCGTCGGTCGGAGTGCGCCGGGGGGTGATCCGCGACTTCGAGGAGACGGCGCGGGCGATCCGGAAGGCCGTTACCGATGCCGAGAGAATGGCCGGTATCCAGGTGGGGACGGTATATGTCGGAGTCGCGGGCGAACTGGCGGTGCAGCGGCTGTCGACCGGTGTCGCGAGTGTTCCCGGAACCGAGGTGCGCACCTCCGATCTCGCCCGGGTGAACGACATCGCCAGCAACATTGCCTTCGGCCACGACCAGGAACTCCTGCACGCCATTCCCCTGGACTATCGGGTCGACGGGATCCCGGCCGGGGGAGACCCGGTGGGGATGACCGGCGAGTCGCTCGAAGTGGAGGTATCGTTGGTGACGGCCCGGGCAGCGGCCCTGCTCCAGACCCGCCGGGCGGTGGAGAAGGCCGGCTGGCACGTGGGGGAGTTCGTCCTGGAACCGCTGGCGGCCTCCCTGGCAGGCATGACAGCCGAGGAGCGGGAGCGTGGGGCCGTGCTGCTGGACCTTGGCGCGGGGAGTACCACTGTCGCCATCTTTCAGGGTGGGCTGCTCCGGTACGCTGCTGCCCTCCGGTTTGCCGGGGGACATGTTACGTCGGATCTGGTGCACGGACTCCATCTCACCCAGGCCGCCGCCGAGCGGACGAAGGTGAAGTGGGGGGCAGCATATGAACCGATGGTACCGGCCGACGAGGTGATCGAACTGCCGGCGGGCAACGGCCAGTCGGCGCGCCACGTACCGCGGAAACTGGTTGCGCATGTCATGCACATGCGCCTCCAGGAGACTGCGGAACTGGCGTGGGATGAGGTTGCCCGGGCGGGGTGGACGATGGATCTTCTCCCGTCGGGCGTGGTGCTGGCTGGTGGCGGTGCCGCCGCCCCGGGAATCATCGAGCTGGTGCGCGACGTGTTTGCCGCTCCGGTACGGGTCGCGACACCGGGCGCGGAGACCCGCGGCCTTGCCGATCGGGTGTCCGGTCCCGGCTCGGCGGTGCTGGTCGGGCTGGCGTGGTACGGTGCGCGGCAGGTGATGATGGGTGGCGGATTCGGAGTCGGCGGTCGCCGGTCTCCGGCGATGGAGAAGGTGTTCGGTCCGGTGCGGCGCTGGCTGCAGGATTTCTTCTGACGGGTTGCTGGGAGTGAGCAGATGAGCGTGAGCGGAGGAATGGTCTTCGAACTCGACGAGCCGACGGCCCAGAGTGCCCGGATGAAGGTGATCGGCGTCGGTGGTGGCGGCGGCAACGCGGTCAACCGGATGATCGAGGAGGAACTCGAAGGAGTGCAGTTCATCTCGGTCAACACCGATGCCCAGGCCCTCGGCAACTCGCGGTCCGACGTGAAGGTCCAGATCGGACGAAAGCTCACCCGCGGTCTGGGTGCCGGTGCCCGTCCCGAGATCGGTCGCCAGGCCATCGAGGAGAACCGGGACGAGGTGCTCGAACACCTCCAGGGCTCTGATCTGGTATTTGTCACCTGCGGAATGGGGGGCGGTACCGGTACCGGAGCCGCGCCCATCATCGCCCAGATGGCGAAGGACGTCGGCGCGCTCACCGTCGGGATCGTGACCAAGCCGTTTCTCTTCGAGGGACGGAAGCGGATGAAGCAGGCGGAGATGGGCATTACCGAACTGCGCCGCAACGTCGACACGATGATCGTCGTTCCCAATGAGCGGCTGCTGGCGGTGGTGGGGAAGGGGATTCCCTTCCAGGACGCTCTCAAGAAGGCCGATGAAGTGCTGCTCAACGCCACCCGTGGGATTGCGTCGCTGATCACCAGTTCGGGTATCATCAACGTCGACTTCGCCGACGTCCGCACCGTGATGCAGAACGGTGGTGCGGCACTGATGGGAACCGGAATCGGTCGCGGCGAAAACCGGGCCCTCGAGGCCGCCCAGCAGGCCATCGCCTCGCCGCTGCTCGACAACGTGTCGATCAACGGAGCCAGCGGAGTTCTGATCAACATCGTCGGTGGTGAAGACTTCTCGCTTGGCGAGGCCACCCAGATCGCCGAGATCATCCACGATGCGGCGGGAGACGATGCCCAGATCATCTTCGGTACCGACAACGTTCCGGCCATGACCGGCGAAATCCGGGTCACCGTGATCGCCACCGGTTTCGATCGGGCCGTGAGCGAACCGGTGGTCGATCGTGGACCCTCGCAGGTACTGCCGTTCCAGCAGCGGCGGGGATCGCCTCAGGCTCCTGCCAGCCCCGCTGCAACCCCGGCCGCCCCCCAGGCATCCCCTCAGCAGCCATTTGCACGACCGGCTGCACCGCCGCCGGCAACGAGACCGTCAACGTCGGGAGAGGTGAACGACATGGAGATTCCCACCTTCATCAGGAGGCAGATGGACTGATGAA
>CAZSPH010000003.1:0-43278 GCA_964608715.1 uncultured Gemmatimonadaceae bacterium
CCCGATCCGGGCCCGGAAATGAAGATCCATGCCGTACGGGCGCAGCATGCTGCGCTCCAACGATCCTGGGCCCGATCCGGGCCCGGAAATGAAGATCCATGCCGTACGGGCGCAGCATGCTGCGCCCCAACGGCTCGGAGACGTACGATACCACCCTGCATGAAGGAATCAGCATGAAGATCGCAGCATGCATCCGCCGCGTCCCCGACACGACCGCGAGGATCGTAATCGGTGGCAGCGGTACCACGATCGACGAGACCGGGGTGAAGTTCGTCCCGAATCCATATGACGAGTACGCCATCGAAGCGGCCATCGCGCTCAAGGAAGCAGCCGGTGCCGGCGAGACCGTGGCCATCGCCTTCGGGGGCGATGCGGTGCAGGAGACGCTCCGCACTGCGCTGGCCATGGGAATCGACCGGGCAGTACATCTCCAGGGTGAGCCGTCGACCGATGGTCTGGCCAATGCGCGGGTGCTTGCCGATCATCTCCGCGACGGTGGCTACGACCTCATTCTCTTCGGCAAGCTCGCGGTGGATGACTACGGCCAGCAGACCGGCGCGATGGTGGCGGAGCTGCTCGAACTCCCCTGCGCCACGGCGATCACATCGCTGGCGGTGGCCGATGGCAGGGCGACCGTGAGTCGCGAGATCGAAGGCGGCACCGAGGCGGCGCAGTGCGCGCTGCCAGCCGTCTTCACCTGCGACAAGGGACTCAACAATCCGCGCCTTCCCGGCCTCAAGGGGATCATGGCAGCCAAGAAGAAGACGATGGATGTAGTTGCCGTGTCGGCCGCTGCCGCGCAGTCGACGGTGGTTTCGCTGGCCCTGCCGGCGGAGCGTCCTGCTGGCCGGATCGTCGGTGAAGGAGCCGCTGCGGTAGCTCCGCTCATCGAACTGCTCACCTCCGAAGCGAAGGTGCTCTGAGATGGCCGCGATTCTCGCAGTTCTCGAACAGCGCGGTGGGGCGCTCAGGAAGGGCGCCGCCGAGCTTCTCGCGGCCGCGCGTCAGTTGGCTGACGCCACCGGTGGCCGGGTCGATGCGCTGGTGTGCACCGCTGATGATGCTGCAGGTCTCGATGTACTCGGTGCCGCCGGTGCCGATGCGGTGAAGGTCGCGAAGCACGCTGACTTCGCACAGTACGGTCCTGAGGGAATGGTTGCGGTGGTCCGTTCCATCGCTGGCGGCTACGGTGCCGTGCTGGTTGCCGCCACCGCCACCGGCAAGGACCTTGCTCCCCGGCTTGCTGCGGCACTGGGTTCCTCCTGCGCGATGGATGTCACTGCTCTGGCGTCGTCGGGCAGTTCGATCCGGATCACCCGTCCGGTCTATGCGGGCAAGGCGATCCAGACCGTCGACCTCGCCGGTACTCCGGTGATTGCGGTGCGTCCGGCAGCGTATCCTGCGATTCAGGCAGGTAAGGCCGGTGCGGTCGAATCGGTCGACGTGCCGGCATTCACGAAGCGCCTGGATGTCACCGGTGTCTCCGCTCCCGACCGTGCTGCGATCGACATCGCCGAGGCGCGGGTGATAGTTGCCGGTGGACGCGGTCTTGGTGAGCCTTCGAAGTTTGCACTTCTCGAGGAACTCGCTGCCGCATTCGGGGGTGAGGCGGCCGTGGGCGCATCGCGGGCGGTGGTCGACGCCGGGTGGATCGGTCATGGTGCACAGGTCGGTCAGACCGGCAAGACGGTGGCTCCCGAGCTCTACTTCGCCATCGGCGTCTCCGGTGCGATCCAGCATCTCGCCGGAATGCGCACCGCGAAGACCATCGTCGCGATCAACCGCGACAAGGACGCCCCGATCTTCAAGGTGGCCGACTACGGCATCGTGGGCGATCTGTTCGAGGTAGTTCCCGCGCTCACCGAGGCGGTGAGGAAGGCGCGCTCGTAGCGGCAGGGCCGGACCGAAGCAATCTCCTGAGAAAAGGGAGATGCAGTACCTTCAAGGGCGACCGGTTTTCCGGTCGCCCTTTTCCCTTCAACCAGGATCGATCAGATGACCGCCAGCAATCCCGCTGCTCCCCCGACCTGGTACCGGGTCGTTGCCATCGTCGCCGCGCTCTGGATGGCCTTCGGACTGTTCGCGCTCTACCAGGACATCAGCGGCAGCGAGGCGATGCGTTCGCAGATGAGCGAGGCGCAGCTGGAGCTGTACGCCAGCCGCCCCACCTGGATGGTTGGCATCTACGCGGTTGCGGTGGTCGCCGGTTTCGCTGGCGCGGTTGGGTTGGTGATGCGGCGACTCTGGGCAGTGCCGGCGCTCACCCTCTCGCTGCTGGCCGCCGTGATCCAGTTCGGCTACACCTTCACTGCGATGCGAGCGATCCAGTTGCTGGGTCCGGCTCTGGCGTTGCCCTTCCCGATCGTGATCCTGGCCATCGGCGTGGCGCTGGTGCTGGTTGGCCGGAAGGCGCGGGAGAGCGGTTGGCTGGGGTAGCAGGGCCGGTTGACAGCTCGTCGCCGACGACAATTCGCCGGTCGATGGCGGACTGACGCCGATCTGAAGCATCGGCAACCGCTGGGGGCTGTCTCCGCTAGATTCCCCCTCGTGAACGGGGACCGCCCTCTCGTCGTCGGAACCGGCGTTGCCGGCCTGTGGACCGCGTGGCGCCTAGCCGCCGAGGGCCACGCCGTTCTGCTGGTGACCAAGGCCACGCTGCAGGACTCCAATACCGCCTGGGCTCAGGGCGGCATCGCGGTTGCCCTCGACCCTGGCGACTCACCGGCTCTCCACGCCGCCGATACCATCGCCGCCAGCGACGGTCTCGCCGACCCGCTGGCGGTCGATGTCCTCGTCAACGAAGGTCCCGCCCGGGTCCGTGAACTCCTCGAACTCGGCGCCCGGTTTGATCGCGGTCCCGATGGCGAACTCCGCTTCGGTCTCGAAGCGGCGCATTCCCGGGCCAGGATCATTCACGCCGAAGGCGATCGCACCGGTGCGGCTCTGGTGGAAGCCCTCAGCCGGGTGGTGCTGGCCGACAGCCGGATCACCCTGATGGAGCGCACCCGGGTACGCCGACTGGTGCGCGAGGGCGATACCGTGACCGGCGCGATCCTCCTCGACGACGGCGGTCGTGCCTTTGCCGTCGGTGCTCCCGGAGTGATTCTGGCGACCGGTGGTGTCGGACAGCTCTTCGAGGTGACCACCAATCCGCCGGTTGCTACCGGCGATGGCTGGGCCCTGGCACATGCCGTCGGTGCGGAACTCTCCCATCTCGAGTTCCTGCAGTTCCATCCCACCGCGCTCTCGGTACCGGGAGTCAATCCCGCTCCGCTGCTGACCGAGGCACTGCGCGGGGCGGGAGCTGTTCTCGTCGACGGCAATGGCAACCGCTTCATGCTCGACATCGACGAGCGCGCCGAACTCGCTCCCCGGGATGTGGTGGCCAGGGCGGTGGCACAGCGCGCCTTCCGCAAGGATGCCTTTCTCGATGCCCGCCAGATCGATGGAGTGGATCGCGCCTTTCCCGGAGTAAGCGAGCTGATCCGGCCCTTCGGACTGTCGCTTTCAGCCAGTCTGCTCCCGGTTGCCCCGGCTCTTCACTACGCGATGGGTGGGATCCGTACCGATCTCGATGGTCGCACTACAGTTCCCGGCCTCTGGGCGGTGGGTGAATGTGCCAATACCGGCGTGCACGGTGCCAACCGCCTGGCCTCCAACTCCCTGCTGGAGGGGCTGGTCTTCGCCGACCGTGCCGGGAGAGAACTCCATCACGACCTCATCGAGGGACGGGCGGCCTTATCTTTCAGGGGTGAGGCGGTGGCCAGCGACTTCGATTCAGGACTCGACGATGGCACTGCGGCGCTGGCGCTCCGGGCACGGATGCGATCGATCCTGACCCGTGAGGCTGGAGTCATCCGTACCGAACCGGGACTCGCAGAGGCGGAGCTGGCGCTGGCCGACCTGCTGGCGAGGACTCCTGCCGGCGCCTGGCACACCGCCGACCAGTTGCGGGTCGCTGCGCTGATCGCGCGGGCGGCCCGGGGAAGGCGCGAATCGCGGGGTGGTCACCGCCGTGCCGACTTTCCGAACCCGAGGCCTGGAGGGGCCGCATGACGCTGACACTGCCGGTCATCGAAGCACATCCCTACGACCTCGACGAAATCCCGCTGCTTCAGCAGGAGATCCGCGAACTCGCCGCCGAGCGGAACGCCATCATCCTGGCTCACAACTACCAGCGTCCCGAGGTACAGGATGTCGCCGATGTGGTCGGTGACTCGCTCGGCCTCTCTCGACGGGCCGCCAATGTCGACGAGGATGTGATCGCCTTCTGCGGTGTCCACTTCATGGCGGAGACTGCCAAGATCCTCTCGCCGGAGAAGACCGTCCTCCTTCCCAACCTGGAGGCCGGTTGCTCGCTCGCCGCCGGAATCACGGCGGAAGAGGTGCGAGGCTGGCGCCGGGATTTCCCCGATCACATCGCTGTCGGTTACGTCAACACCACGGCAGCGGTGAAGGCGGAACTCGACTACTGCTGCACCTCCGGCAACGTGCTGGACGTGATCGATGCGATCCCCGAGGACAAGGGAATCCTTTTTCTCCCCGACATGTTCCTGGGCGCTCATGTCCGGCGGATGAGGCCGCATCGCCAGGTCGAGGTGTGGATGGGCGAGTGTCACGTTCACGCGGGAATCGACGTCGATACCCTGCAGGCTGCGCGCGATGCCCATCCTGGCAGCGAAGTGCTGGTGCATCCCGAGTGCGGCTGCGCCTCGCGCCTCCTCTACCGGATGGCCGACGGCGATCTCGCCCCGGATGGGATCCACATCGCCTCGACCGAGGGGATGATCAATCTCACCCGCTCGCTCGATGCCGACACCTTCATCATCGCCACCGAAACCGGGATCATCCATCGGATGCGACAGATGGCGCCGGAGAAGCGGTTCGTCCCGGCCGACCGCGCCGCAGAGTGCGCCTACATGAAGGTGATCACGCTGCTCGACCTGCGTGATGCCCTCAAGCTGATGCAGCACGAGATCGTCATGGACGACGAGACGATCGCCCGGGCCCGCCTGCCGATCGAGCGGATGGTGCAGCTTGGCTCATGACACCGGCGAGTTCATCGCGCTGGCCGCTGACGCCGCCCGGGTGGCGCGTCTCGCGCTCGCCGAGGACGGCGAACGGGACATCACGTCGGAACTGACCGTCGGGGTGGGCCAGCGGGGAGAGGCGGTTCTGGAGGCTCGCAGCGGGATCGTGATGGCCGGAACGATCTACGCCGACGCCGTTCTCGCGGCCTGCGACCTGCCACCCGCCAGGTGGGCGGTCACCGATGGCTCCAGGCTGGGAGCGGGCGCCGTTGCGGGAACGATCTCCGGCGGTCTGCGGCAGATCCTCCGCGCCGAGCGGCCGATGCTCAACCTCCTGCAGCGGGCCTGCGGGATCGCGACCGTTACCAGGACCATGGCCGATGCGCTGGTCGGCACCCACTGCCGGGTGTTGCATACCCGCAAGACGACTCCCGGGCTGCGGCTCTTCGAGGTCGTCGCGGTGATGGCCGGCGGCGGGCAACTCCATCGCATCGATCTCACCGACACCGTTATGGTGAAGGACAACCACTGGCAGGCACTGAAGGCTGCGGGGCTGTCGCTGCGCGACGCGCTTGCTGCTGCGGGAACCGAACGGTATGTCGAGGTCGAGACCCTTGATCAGCTCGACGAAGCCTGTGCTGCTGGTGCAACTCGACTGCTGATCGACAACCAGACACCGGAGACAGTCCGGGAATGGGCGTCGCGTGCTCGCACCCTGAGGCCCGGTATCGAGGTCGAGGCGACCGGCGGGATCACGCCTGCCAACGCCCGTGCCTACGCCGATGCCGGTGCCGATTTCGTCTCGGCCGGGTTCCTCACCCACTCGGTGGCAGCGGCTGATCTGGGGCTGGAGATCAGTACTCTCGAATGACCGGACTCTGCTGACTTGCCGAAGCACTACAGCGCCGGAGGCAGAGCGTCGGGGCCCGCTGCGGGAGGCCCACCGGCAACCAGGTCATGGCGTGAGCGGCTAGGAGCGCTCCGCAACATCCCGCCGTTCCTGGCGATGATCTGGGAAACATCCCCGTTCTACACCATCGTCACACTGGTGCTGCGCCTGCTCCGCGCACTGCTGCCGGTCGCCACTCTTTTCGTCGGCAAGCTGATCATCGACGAAGTGCTCCGGCTGACCGGCGTGCCGGACACTCCAGTGGCCTTCCGCGACTGGATGGACAGCGGTCTCCTCGACCGGCTCGCTCTCCTGGTCGGTCTGGAGTTCGGGCTGGCTGTCGTCTCGGATGTACTCGGTCGGGTCGTCTCGATGACCGATTCGCTGCTGTCCGAAAAGTTCACCAACGCCACCAGCGTGCGCCTGATGGAGCACGCCGCGATGCTCGACCTCGAGGACTTCGAGGACAGCGAGATGCAGGACCGGCTGGAGCGGGCGCGTCGCCAGACCACCGGTCGCATGGCGCTGATGAGCCAGCTCTTCGGCCAGGCGCAGGATGTGATCACCATCGCATCGTTCGCGGCCGGGCTGATGATCTATGCGCCGTGGCTGATCCTGCTCCTCGGTCTGGCACTCGTTCCCGCATTCCTGGGCGAGGCGCATTTCAACGCCCAGAGCTACTCGCTGGCGTATGCCCGTACCCCCGAGCGCCGCGAACTCGACTACGTCCGCCAGACCGCGGCCAGTGTCGAGAGTGCCAAGGAAGTGAAGATCTTCGGGCTGAGCGGCTTCCTGATCGAGCGATACCGCCGCCTGTCGATGGACCTGTTCCAGGCCAACCGGGCGCTGGCGGTCCGCCGCGCCACCTGGGGCGGCGTCCTCACCACGCTCGGCACGCTGGGCTACTACGTCGCCTATGCCTGGCTGGCCTGGAGCACGCTGCGAGGCCAGTTCACGATCGGTGATCTCACCTTCCTGGCGGGCTCGTTCCGCCGGCTGCGGAATCTGCTGGAGAATCTGCTGATCGGTTTCTCCCAGATGGCGGGGCAGGCGCTCTATCTCGACGACCTCTTCTCCTTCTTCGAAGTGAAGCCGGAGATCCACTCTCCTGAGAATCCCAGGCCGTTCCCGAGTCCGGTGGCGCGAGGCTTCGAGTTCGTGGATGTCGGCTTCCGCTACCCCGGCGCGGAGAAGTGGGCGGTGCGACATCTCACGTTCACGCTGCGTGCGGGTGAGGTACTCGCACTGGTCGGTGAGAACGGTGCGGGGAAGACCACGCTGGTCAAGCTGCTGGCGCGTCTGTACGATCCCGACGAAGGCCGTATCCTGCTCGATGGCCACGATCTCCGCGAGTACGACCTCGGCGAACTCAGGGCCAACATGGGAGTGATCTTCCAGGACTTCGTCCGGTATCACCTGACTGCCGGTGAGAACATCGCGGTCGGACGGATCGAGGCCAGGGATGATGCGGAACGTATCAGAGGAGCGGCTGCCCGGAGCCTCGCCGATGAGGTGATCGAGCGCCTTCCCGGCGGCTATGACCAGATGATCGGCAAGCGCTTCAAGGGCGGGGTCGATCTCTCGGGCGGCGAATGGCAGAAGGTCGCGATCGCGCGGGCCTACATGCGCGACGCTCCGGTGCTGATTCTCGACGAACCGACCGCGGCGCTGGATGCCCGGTCAGAGTTCGGCGTCTTCCAGCGCTTCAAGGAATTGAGCACCGACAAGACTGCGGTGCTGATCTCCCATCGCTTCTCCAGCGTCAGAATGGCCGACCGGATCCTGGTGCTTGCCGGGGGAGAGGTGGAGGCGGTCGGAACGCACGAGGAACTGCTGGCGCAGCGCGGCCGCTACGCCGAGCTGTTCGAACTGCAGGCGGCGGGGTATCGGTAGGTATGTCGTTCTACCTGGGCCTCATCCCAATCCCACCATCGGAGCCACCAGCCTCAGCGTCCCCCAGATGATGAACAGGCCCAGGATGTCGAAGATGATTCCGGTGCCACCGCTCGAACTCCGCTTCCGCATCGGAGATCGCCTCCTGTGGTTCATGTCTGCCGGGCTCGATCGCCGAGGTCATGGAATCCCCTCCAGCTCCACTTCACCTCTGGTTGCATCGGCGAGAGCTGCTGCCAGTGACTCGCGCTGTGAGGCGGGAACCCGCACGGTGTAGTTCACCAGTTCACCGTAGTCTTCGTGATCGATGACCGCTTCGTGGCCCGACAGCAGTCGCTGAATCGCGCTGATGTGCTGGTAGCCAGCCGTCATCGAAAAGGTGACCCAGTCGATCCGCTCGATGGTGGGCAGGGTCGCGAGTGCCTCCTCGACGCTGCCACCATAGGCTCGTGCCAGCCCGCCGGTGCCGAGCTTCACGCCACCGTACCAGCGGGTGACCACCGCCACGATCTCTCCCACACCTGAATGCAGCAGGACGTTGAGCATCGGTCGTCCTGCGGTGCCATGGGGCTCACCGTCGTCGCTCATGCCGATATGGGTGGTCGTACCTGGCGGTCCCGCAACCCAGGCGTTGCAGTGATGCGTGGCATCAGGCCACTCCGCCTCCACCGATCGAATGAATGCGTGTGCCGCCTCGGCGTCGGGTGCATGCGCCAGCTTGCAGGTGAAGCGGCTTCGCTCGATCACCTGTGTTGCAGCATGAACCTGGGCCGGAATACGATAGCGGGACATCGGCATGAATCTAGTCTGTCTGCGCCGGCTGATCCGCTATATTCCGGGGTTGGACCAACACCGAATCAGGAGTACCTGCACGTGACGATCGTCCTGCCGGTCAAGTACCAGCCCTCTCTTCCCGGAAGCTTCATTCTGGCCGACTCTCCCTCACCGGAGGCGATCGAACTCGATGTTCTGATCGTCGGCGGGGGACCTGCGGGACTGGCTACTGCCATCAGGCTTGCGCGGCAGACTCCCGACCTTGCTGTCGGAGTGCTGGAGAAGGCGGCGTCGATCGGCGAACACATCCTGTCCGGCGCGGTGATGAAGCCGGGCCCGCTGATGGAGCTGTTCCCCGATGTTCCGCCGGCGGATCTTCCGTTCAGGCAGGCGGTGACGGGCGAGTCGGTCTACTATATGACCGCCGGTGGGTCGATGAAGATCCCGACTCCGCCGACGATGAAGAATCACGGCAATCATGTCGCCTCGCTCTGCGAAGTGGTCCGCTGGATGGGTGAGAAGGCCGAAGAACTGGGCGTCAACATCTTTCCGGGCTTTCCCGCTGAGTCGCTGCTGGTAGAGGGCAACCGGGTAATCGGCGTTCGCACCACCGCTTCGGGGCTCAATCGCGATGGCACTCCCGGTGATGGCTACCAGGAGCCTACCGATCTGACCGCGAAGGTGGTCGTGCTGGCCGAAGGGACCCGTGGTCCGCTGGGTCAGGCCTGGCGGAGCTGGCAGGGTGTCGGTTCGCCGAATCCCCAGATCTTCGCACTCGGCGTCAAGGAAGTGTGGCAGGTAAAGCAGCCGCTCGACCGGGTGATCCACACCATGGGATGGCCGCTCCCTTCCGATGCATTCGGTGGTTCCTTCGCCTATCCGATGGGACCGGACCAGGTCGCACTGGGCCTGGTGGTCGGGCTTGACTGGCATCAGACCGGCTTCGATGTCCATGAGGCGCTGCAGCGGCTCAAGCTTCATCCGTTGTTCCGGTCGATCATCGATGGCGGCGAACTGATGGAGTGGGGTGCCAAGACGATCCCCGAGGGCGGCTACTACGCCATTCCCGACCGCCTTTCGGGAGATGGCCTGCTGATGATCGGTGACACTGCCGGCTTCGTCGACGTACCGTCGCTCAAGGGAGTCCACTATGCGATGCAGTCGGGGATCTTTGCTGCCGATGCGATCGCCGCTGCTCTCGCCGAGGGCGGCGAGCCGAGTGCCGAGCGTCTGGCACCGTACGATCAGGCGATACGCGAGTCATACATCGTGAAGGACATGTACCGTACCCGCAACATGCGTCTCGCCTTCCATGATGGATTCGTCGCCGGTGGCATCAAGGCGGGACTGATGACGCTGACCGGCGGTCGCTTCCCCGGCGGGAAGATCGACATGCCGGCCGATGTCGAAGCACCGCGTGTGGTGGAGCAGGTCGCCCCGTTCGTGCCCGACAACGTCATCACCTTCAGTAAGGTGGACGCGGTGTTCAAGTCGGGTAACGCGACCCGCGACACGGTGCCGTCCCATCTGCTGGTGGGGCAGGACATCCCTGCGGAGATTGCGGAGTTCTACTCTCACGTCTGTCCTGCGGGGGTGTACGAGCTGAAGGACGGGGTGCTCCAGGTCAATCCGCCGAACTGCGTCGACTGCAAGGCTACCGACGTGGTCGGACCGCGCTGGCTGCCGCGCGAGGGGGGCAGCGGCCCCAGCTACAGGACAATGTGACGAGCCAGGTGATCGACCGGTCTGCTGGACGATGGGTCAGGCTCTGGGGCTGGCTCACTGCTCCTCCCGACGATGTGCTGGCCGATGCGGCGCGCGACGGCGAGATGCTGGTTGCCCGCGTCAGGGTGTGGATCACCCTGCTGGTGATGGTGATCCCGATTGTTGCCCTGGCAGTGGACAGTGAGCGGGGCGAGCACTACCTGGGAATGACGATCTCGACCACCGCCGTGGTGGTGGCGGTCATTCTGGAACGGGTAGTCCGTCGCGGCATCTATCGTCCCTGGATCGCTGCGGCGATCACCCTGGTGGATGCCACGCTGATATCGGCAGCGCTGTTCGTGTATGTCCTGGTCGGCAATCCGATCATCGCCTCCAACTCCAGGGTGGTGTTCGAAGCCTACTTCCTGGTCATCGCGGCCTCGGCACTGAGGTATGCCCCGAGGATGGTCGTACTGTCCGGGATGACCGTGTCGGTGCAGTTTCTGGGACTCTCGCTGCTGGTGTGGTATACCTCGTCTCCCGAGGCCCTGGCCAATGAGACGGAGTACTACGGGGTCTTCGACTGGAGCACTCAGATCGCCAGGATCGTGATGCTGGTCGGGATGACGGTAGTGGCGCTGGCGGTGGTCGATCGTACCACGCGACTCAGGCGTCTCAGCACCTTCGACCGTCTCACCGGTCTGTTCAACCGCTCCTATATCGAGGAATTCCTCGGCCACGAAGTGGTCCGTTCGACCCGCGAGCAGAGACCGATGGTGCTGGCAATGCTCGATGTCGACCACTTCAAGGAGTTCAACGACACCCACGGCCACGCCGCCGGTGATCTGGCGCTGAAAACGGTGGCCGATACGCTGAAGACCGCGCTGCGCCGCAGCGACGTCGTGGCCAGGTTCGGTGGGGAAGAGATCCTGATGGTGCTCCCCGGTACCACGGTGGAGGCAGCGATCGACAAGATGGAACAGGTACGGGTGAAGATCGGACTCGCCGACATCGCACTGCCACGGGGCGGGAGTGCCAGGGTGACCGTCTCGATAGGCGTGGCGTCGACTGCATCCGATGGGCCAGCGATCGACGCTCTCCTGGATGCCGCGGACGACAGAATGTACGATGCGAAGCGGGCCGGCAGGAACCGGGTGTTCGGGCCGTGACGGCGATCAGCTAACCGATCAGCCGCCGTCGTGAGGCGGCGGTGATGATGCCACCATACCGTCGTCATTCCGACCGGAGGCCCGGCGAAGCCGGGCCGAAGCGGAGGAATCTGCTTTTCAGATGACAGCGGGCTGCGAGCGGAGAACAGAAAAAACAGATCCCTCGACTTCGTGACCATGCGGGTCACTCCGCTCGGGATGACGGGTACCACCCGCTGTTCGCAATTCGCCGTCAGCAGACCCCCATCGCTACCGCCAGCTCCGCGTTCTGGATCGCCGCTCCGGCGGCACCGCGGATCAGGTTGTGCCCCAGCGCCACCAGCCTGATATCCCGCACCGGACATTCCCTCACTCGCCCGACGGTCACCGTCATTCCGCTGCCGGCATCGCGGTCGCGGCGCGGCTGAGGCCGGTCCACCAGGTCGCTGACCACCACCGGCGTTGCCGGTGAGCCAGGCAGTCCCGCTACCAGTTCGCTGCCGCGGAAGGCCCGCAGGGTCGTGATCGCCTCGGCGGGTGTGGGACGTCTGGCGAATGCGAGTGATGCCGAGGTCAGGTGTCCGTCTACTACCGGTACACGATGGACCATCGCGCTGGCTGCGACGGGGGCAGGTCCCACCCTGCCGCCGGAGAAGATGCCGAGCAGTTTCCTTGACTCCGCCTCGATCTTCTCCTCTTCACCACCGATGAATGGGATCACATTGTCGATCAGATCGAGCGACGGCACACCCGGATAGCCGGCGCCACTGGCGGCCTGGAGTGTGGCCACCGTCATCTCTCTCAGTTCGAAGTCCCGGTGCAGCGGCGCGAGTGCCAGTACCAGCACGGTGGTCGAGCAGTTGGGATTGGCGATGATTCCGCCGCTCCAGCCGCGCTCCCGCCGCTGACGGTCCAGCATGCCGAGGTGTTCGGGATTCACCTCGGGGATCAACAGGGGAACGTCATCTGCCATCCTGAACGCCGAGGCATTGCTGACTACCAGTGCGCCTGCTGCTGCCCACTGCGGTTCGACCTCGCGGGCGATCGCGGCGTCGAGCGCCGAGAATACCAGTCGTATTCCTGGTACGGGACCGATCGGGGAGAGGGTGATCGCCGCAATTGCCGGGTCGAGCTGGGTCGGTTCCCGCCAGTTCACAGTTTCGCCGTAGCGGAGGCCGATCCGCTCGGCGGAGGCGGCCAGATGGGTGATCTCGAACCAGGGGTGGCCGGCGAGGAGAGCGACGAACTTCTGGCCGACGGCGCCGGTGGCGCCGAGAATGGAAACGGGGATGCGCGTCATGGGTTCAAGGTAATCCTGGCCGCCCTCGCCTCCCTGCGCGTCCGCACCATCGACGCGATGACTGCCGTGGCGAGTACTCCGATGATTATGCCCAGCGACAGCAGGATCGGCAGATGGAGGACCCCGGAGATCACCATCTTGATTCCGACGAAGACCAGGATCAGGGCGACGCCCGGCTTCAGGTAGTAGAACGAGTCGAGCATCCCGGCGAGCAGGAAGAAGAGAGCCCGGAGTCCGAGGATTGCGAAGACATTCGATGAGTAGACGATGAACGGATCGTCGGTCACCGCGAATACCGCCGGGATCGAATCGATTGCGAAGACCAGGTCGGTCCACTCGATCACCACCAGCACCAGCAGCAGCGGGGTTGCCAGCCAGCGGGTGCGGGTGCGGTAGAAGAACCTGTCATCATGATAGGTCTTCGACACCGGTATGATCCGCCGCACCAGGCGTACCAGCGGATTGTTCTCCGGCTGGATCCGTTCCTCGCTCCCTGCGCTCACCATCCTGATTCCGGTGATGATCAGGAAACCGCCGAAGATGTAGATGATCCAGTGGAACTGCTGCAGCAGCATGGCACCGACGCCGATCATGATTCCGCGCATGATCAGGGCGCCGAAGATTCCCCACTTGAGCACCTTGGGCTGGAGCCGTGCCGGGACTGCGAAGTACTGGAAGACCAGGATGAAGACGAAGAGGTTGTCGACCGACAGCGACAGCTCGATCAGGTAGCCGGTCAGGAACTCCAGTCCGTCGGCGCGTCCTTCCTTCCACCAGAGCCAGGCGCAGAAGGTCATCGCCAACGCGAAGAGGCCGCTGCACCAGGCAGCGGCCTCCTTCGTGGAGAGGACATGGGATCGGCGGTTGAGGACGCCGAGGTCGAGAATCAGCAGTCCGGCGATGATTGCCGTGAAGGTGATCCAGACCTCTGGCGGGTGCCCCGACGCAGCCAGCACTCAGCGACCGGCGTCGAGAGCCAGCAGTGCCTTGACCCGATCCTCGGTGGGCGGGTGCGTCGAGAAGAGCTTCATCATTCCCCCGCCGCGGAGCGGATTGACCTGGGCGAGCGGCGCGAAGGCCGGGTCGACATCCATCGGGATCTGCCGTGCCATCGCTTCGATCCGGGTCAGCGCCTGCGCCAGCGGGCGAGCCTGGCCCAGGATCTCGGCGCCGGTGCGATCGGCGATGAACTCCCGCTGACGCGAGATCGCGAACTGCAGGACCATTGCAGCGATCGGCGCTATGATCGCCATCGCGATCTGGCCGAATCCGTTGCCTCCCTCCCGGCCCCGCCCGCCGGCGAACATCAGGATATACGGCACGTGTGAAAGCATGGCCGCCATGCCGGCAGCGATGGTGGAGATCAACATGTCGCGGTTCTTGATGTGCGCCAGCTCGTGGGCGATCACTCCGGCGAGTTCGTCGCGCGGCAGTGCCCGCATGATCCCTTCCGTCACTGCCACCACGGCCTTGTCGTAGGAGCGTCCGGTGGCAAAGGCGTTCGGCTGGGGCGAGGGGACGATGGCGACGCGGGGCATCGGCAGGCCGGCCCGCTGACGGAGTTCGTCGACCAGCCGGTACAGCTCGGGGGCCTCCTGCTCGGTTACCACCCGCGCCTTGTAGCCCCGCAGCACCATCGTGTCGGAGAACCAGAACGACACGAACGCCATGATCATGCCGATCGAGCCGCCGATCATCAAGCCGCCGCTGCCGCCCACCACCTGACCGACCGCGAGGCAGAGCGAGATCATGCCCGCCAGCAGTACGAAGGTCTTCACGCTGTTGATCATCCTGTCTCCTCCTCAAAATGCGAAGGCGAGCCTTCGTTCTCCGCGCGGCACCTGCCACGCAGCTCGAACGAAGGTCTCGCCTGGAACGTCGAATCCGCTCCGGTCGTACCGTGCGGAGGATCGCTCCGCAGTCCTGACGATACGACCGGCCACCTGTCTCGGTGGCTGGGCTACTCCCCTTCAACTGTGGAAATCTAGGGGGGAGCAGGGCGGAGGAGAAGGGGAGTGGAGGGCACGCGGGAAAATGTGCCTGGTTGCGCTGGATGGTACCGCTTCCAGGCGCCCGTACTCTCAACTTCCGTGCATCGATACCGACCCCTGACAGGTGGAGCCGCATGGGTTATACTATTGGTATGAAAACGGCCGTATCGCTTCCTGACGTTCTTTTCCTGGCCGCCGACCGCTATGCCCGGCAGGCAGGGAAGTCCCGCAGCCAGCTCTATGCCGATGCGCTGCGGGAGTACCTCGACCGGCACGCACCGGACGAGGTCACCGCAGCGATGAATCGGGTAGTGGACCAGCTGGGGGAGGATGACACTGCCGCATTCACGGCGGCCGCAGCCCGCCGTACGCTGGCGCAGTCCGAATGGTGACGATCGGTCGAGGCGAGGTATGGTGGGCCGAGCTTCCCGAACCGGCCGGGTCAGGTCCCGGCTTCCGCCGCCCGGTCGTGGTGGTTCAGGGCGATTCTCTCAACCGTTCCCGGCTTGGGACTGTGGTGTGCGTACCTCTGACCAGCAACGTCCGGTGGGTGGACGCGCCCGGAGGAGTGCTGCTCCCGGGCAGGGCGACAGGCCTGGCCAGGCCATCGGTAGCCAACGCCACTCAGATTCTCTCGATCGACCGGTCGCTGCTCGTCAGCCAGTCGGGTCGGATTCCACCCCGATACCTGAACCAGGTGCTGCACGGGATCGATGTGGTGCTGGGGCGGTGAGTTTCTTTCCGCTATAGCGAAACCACTCCCACCTCATCCCCCGCGTCCACCACCCCTTCCCCCGCCTCCACCACCGCCAGCGCATGCGCCGCCGCGATCGAGCTGAGCACCCACGAGCCCTGACCGCCGGTCAGTCTCGCCACCGGGAGAGCACCGGTGCCGCCGTCCTCCAGCCGCACCCTGACATACTGGTCCAGCACCGGATGCCGTTGCACGGCCTCGCCCATCGTCGCGCGCCCGATCCGGGGCAGCGGCTGAGGGTCGCCCAGCATCGCCCGGATCAGGGGAGCGGCAAAGAGATGGAAGGTGACGAAGGCGCTCACCGGGTTGCCGGGCAGTGCCAGCCATGGCCTGCCGTCCTGCCGCACCGCCAGCGTCGTCGGACCACCGGGCCGCACCCTGACCCGCCTGAAGACCGTCCGCGCGCCCAGTGCCGCCATTGCATCCGGTACGTGATCGCGCGCACCCACCGAAATTCCGCCGACGGTGATCACCACATCGGCATCATCAGCACCGGTCACGGCCGCAGCGATTGCCTCGGTCGCATCCGGCACCACGCCTGGGGTTACCGGAACACCGCCCGACTGCCGCACCAGTGCCGCCAGCATCGGAGTGTTGGCGTCGATGATCCGTTCACCCGCCGCCACCTGATCGATTCCGGCGAAAGACACCACCTCGTTACCCGAACAGATGATGGCGACCCGCGGGGGCCGGCTCACCTTCACGACAGCCTCGCCCAGCGAGGCGAGCATCGCGATGACCGCCGGGTTCACCACGGTGCCGCTCTTCAGTACCAGATCGCCGGCAGCAACGTCCCCGCCAATGGGTCGAACGTTGCGCCCCGCATCGCGATCGTCGAATATGATCAGGTTGTCCGGCTGCGGTATCGGGCCCGGTGTGGTGGCGCCTGACCGGGCGACGCATGGCGTCGCTCCTGCCGCATTCCCGGTTCGACAATGCTCCTGGCGGATCACGCTGTCGGCGCCGGCCGGCACCCGCCCACCGGTTGCCACGCGCCAGGCAGTGCCGTCAGCGAGCGGTGGCGGCTCCATCCCGCCGGCATCATCGCCCCCCGCGACCGACAGCCGTACCGGCGTCGATGTCGACGCGCCCCGGACGTCGGCGCCGCGCACCGCCCAGCCGTCCATCGACGATCCGGTCCAGCGGGGGAGCGACCATCGCGCAGCAATGTCCTCCGCGAGGACACGGCTCAGGGCGTCATGGAGCGGAACAGCCATTCCCCCGGTCGGCCGGGCGAAAGCGAGAATCGCCCGCCGGGCTTCCAGCACCGATATAGCAGTCACCGGACGATCAGTAGCGTCGACCCCGACGCTTCTCCAGCACGATGTCCATTCCGACCGTGAGACTTGGCATCAGCTTCCAGGTACTTCCGAGGGGGGGGGCGGTGGAGGCACTGCCGGTAGGTCCGGTTACCACCTGGAGCTGAATCATATTGGCTTTGAACTCTGCTCGGAGCTGATAGCCGGCATTCGGTGCTGTTGCGAGTCCCAGTGCCAGCGCTCCGATCGGCTTCAGCGCCCGGGAGCCGCTTTCGAGATAGATCGGGTAGACATACTCCGGATCAGGGGCCTGCCCCCAGGCAGCAGACAGCGATGTGGTACTCCTCGGGACCAGGGCGATTCCCGCCAGCGCCTTGAGGTACGGCTGAACTGTCGAGCGCGACATAGGTCGATATACGACACCTGCCATGGCTCCGGTGCCGGATGCAGCACGGTCGTGGTCGTTGATCACCTGGCATGCAATGCGGTTCGGTTCATATCCCGACCACTCCTCGACTCTGCATCGGTCGTGAGTGCCAAGACCGAGGTAGGTGATCTCTCCGGTCCAGCCGAGTGAAGGTTTCGGGAAGTAGGTCATCTGGCCGGTCATGGTGATGCTGCCTCGCATCCGCCGGTCGATCGATATGTAGTCGATCATCCCTCCGCTGCCGTGCAGCGGCTGATTACGTACCGACCAGAGATCTCCTCCACCAATGACGCCGGCGGTGACACCCACCGTCAGCCGGGCCTCGTCGTTCGTTCCCTGCCCGGTTGCGACGGAGGTGGCGCCGACCGCGAGTGCCACGACCTGGATAATCCTGCCGGTCATCCGTCCTCCTTGAAGTGGCTGCCTTCAGTTGCTGCGATACTCAGCCGCCAGTGAATCATCCTCGGCCACCCGGACCGACACCAGCCTTGCCGTACCGTCGATCTTCGGGGCGAGCCGGTGCCAGATCCATTCGGCCACTGTCTCGCATCCGGGCAGCCGACCGGTCGTCGCCGTGACGACCTCATTGATGCTGCGCCCCGCCAGTCTGCCGGTGATCTCCCGTGCCATCAGCGCGTCGAGCTCGACGAGGTCGATCAGCAGTCCCGTGACGGGATCCGGACTGCCTCCCACTGTGACATCGACCCGGTACAGGTGCTCATGGTCACAGGTCAGGTTGCCGAAGCGCTTCTCCACAGCCTCGTCCGTCAATCCACCGCCGGTCATCCGGTGCGATGCCGGGAACGATATGCTGCGAGTGAGCAGGCAATGCACGAATCCCGTCAGAACGACCAGCCGATCCCGAGCTGAAGCGCGGGAGCGAGGACATACTGTCCAGAACGACCGGTCGGATTGATCGCCCTGCTCGTCTCCGAAGTGTTGGGAACATCGGTGGGTTCCATGCTGAACGACGACGGGTACTTCAGATTCCAGAGGTACCCGCGTCCCTCGACCCTGACATAGCCACGGCGTCCGAGCATCACCCGGGTTCCCACCATCGGTGCGAAGTAGAACTTGTTGCCGAACTGGTAGCCCGAGGGATCGTCCTGATCCTCTCTGACACTCGCCATTCCCAGACCGATGCCGGTGAATGGGGCGAGTCCGTGCCAGTGCTTGCCGCCGGTCAGGTTCATCTGGATCGCAGCCTCACCTCCGATGAATCGTATGTCGACCGGTCCCTGATCTCGGTTCGGCGGTGTCCTGAGCGGATCGAGCAGCGTCCGCTCCGCCTGACCGCCCCAGACGCCGAATCCCAGCGAGACGGTGCTGTTGGCACGAAGCAGTACCCGGAGCCCGCCGAGAGTGCCGTTGCGCGGCCCCACCGGAATCGGACCGCCGGATCCGCCCAGCTTTGCGGCCATCACCTCCACGGTGGTTCCCGGGACGATGTAGCGGTACGGCGACCGGTCGGGCGCATGGCCCACCTGGGCGGAGATCGGGGAGGCTGCAACTATGCTCAGCAAGGCAATGCGACGAATCACGCTTCTGTGTCCCGGGAGATAAGTGAAGACCCTGTCATCTCGGATGGCTGCGCCAGTCCCATGAGAGATAGCACCGTGGGCGCCACATCGCAGAGCGCGCCGCCGGTACGGAGTGAGGAAATTCCGTCGCCGACCGCGACGATCGGAACCGGATTGGTGGTGTGAGCAGTGTGCGGCCCGCCGGAAGCCGGGTCGAACATCTGCTCGGCGTTGCCATGATCGGCGGTGATCAGTACCGTGGCGCCACATCTCGTTGCCTCGTCGACGATCCGCCCTACCTGGACATCCACCGCTTCCACCGCCCGGATCACCGCCGGCAGCACGCCGGTATGTCCGACCATGTCGGCATTGGCGAAGTTGCAGAGGTAGAAGTCGTGATCGCGACGGCGGAGAGCGGCCAGCAGCGTGTCTCCGATTCCGGGCGCACTCATCTCAGGCGCCAGATCGTAGGTGGCCACCTTCTGCGAGGCGACCAGTTCGCGTTCCTCGCCGGGCCAGGGAGTCTCCAGGCCGCCGTTGAAGAAATACGTGACGTGCGGGTACTTCTCCGTCTCGGCCGTTCTGAACTGGCTCCTTCCCGCATCACTGAGCTGCTCGGCGAGAATCCGGGCCATCGAGAACGGCGGGAACGCCTGAGGAATCGGGAAAGTCTGGTCGTACTGCGTCATCGTGACCGCACTGGTCACCGGGCGATCATTGACCGGGAATCCGGCAAAGCCGTCGATCGAGAGTGCCGCGACTATCTGGCGCATCCGGTCAGAGCGATAGTTGAAATAGAAGATGACGTCGCCGTCGGTAATCCGCGCGACCGGTTCACCATTCTTCACCGCAACGATCGGCTGCAGGAACTCGTCGGTGACACCGCGGTCGTACGATGCGGCAACGGCAGCCGCGAGATCTTCGGCTGGGGTCCCGGTACCATGCACCATCAGGTCCCACGCGAGCCGGGTCCGCTCCCAACGGCGGTCGCGATCCATCGCGAAGTACCTGCCGACCAGTGACGCCAGGCACGCACGGTCACCCATCCGGTCGATTTCAGTCTGGAGTGCGGCAACGGTTCCGGAACCTGCGGTTGGCGAGGAATCCCGACCGTCGAGGAAACCGTGCACTGCAATCCGCGGTACATCCATCGCCCGGAAGGCGTGAAGCGCTGCGACCAGATGATCGCCCATCGCATGCACGCCACCCTGGCCCAGCAGACCCACCAGATGCACGGTGCCGCCATTCCGGCGGGCGCGATCGGCCAGTGCCACCAGCGAGGGAAGCTGCCGGAACTCGCCCGACGCGATGCTCTGGTTGATACGCACCAGGTCCTGCGGTACCACCCGGCCGGCGCCGAGGTTCAGATGGCCCACCTCGCTGTTGCCCATCTGGCCTGCGGGGAGCCCGACCCTGAGGCCGCTGGCCTCCAGCAGAGTCAGCGGACAGCCACGTACCAGGGCATCCCAGTTGGGAGTGCCGGCCATCGCGATGGCGTTCCCCTCGGGGGCGGTACGCCATCCCCAGCCGTCGAGTACCAGCAGGACTACCGGGTTTCCGTTGCGTTCCTGGTTTGACATGTCACTCCGTGACGTCTACACTCTCGAACCGTGATCCGACTCCCGGAATCTACTCCCGCGCGTTTCGGCGCTCCAATCTTCGGCACCGTCCTGTTCATCATGGCGGCGCTGGTACTGTTGCTGCATCCCGCCGCCGGGCTGGCGGCCCAGGGCAACGACCGGATCGCCGCCGACGTTGATTTCCTCAAGGAACCCGGCGGGACACTTCTCGGCCGACTGTCCAGGGGCGCTGCGGTAACTTTCGGCGCCCGGCGGACCGGCTGGCGCGAGGTGACCGTGACCGGATGGATTCCTGCATCCGCACTCCGGAGAGATACCCGGGAGGGCTTCGACGTCGCGGTGAACCTCGCCGCCGGCACCCCGATCCGTGCCGCCGGCGAGAACGGCGCGGCGGTTCGGGGCAACGCCCGCGCGGGCGTCCTCTTCCACGAAGTCAGCCGCAGCAGTGGCTGGGTCCAGGTGCGCCGCTCGGCCTGGGTGGTTTCATCCGCGGTCGGGACTGCCGCACCTGCTACGCCGCCTCCGGCGCCACCGCCGGCTGCAGCACCTCCCGCTGCCGCTACGACCACCACTGCCGCCAGACCGGACAGCACCCAGACCCGCACCTCGATACTGGGCGGCAGCACCCTGGTCGGGCAGCCGGGTGGCGGGCCGATCGCGACCACCGAGGTGCCGATCCAGGCTACCGTGACCGAGCGCCGCGACGGCTGGAGCCGGGTCCGGATCGATGCCTGGGTGCGCGACGCCGCGATCGGCGCCACCGCCGATCCCGACCAGATTTCCGGTCGCGATGTCCGCGAGAATCCCGACCGGTACGTGGGACAGACGGTCGAGTGGAGGCTCCAGGTCCTGGCAGTGCGTACCGCGGACGAACTCCGCCCTGAACTCCCACCGGGCCAGCCATACCTGCTGGCGCGAGGGCCGCTTCCCGAGACAGGATTCGTGTACCTTGCGATTCCGGCGGGGGAGGTGGCAGGATTCCGGTCGGTCGCGCCGCTCACCGAACTGCGGGTGCGCGCCACGATCCGTGCCGGCAGGACCAGATATCTCCAGACACCGGTGCTGGATTTCGTTCGCAAGCTCGACTGACATTCGTGGAGGTTCACCATGCGTGAACACCTCAGGGAACGCCTGCTCCGCAAGCTGGAGGGGCTGTCCGAGGAGCGGGTCTATCAGGTGCTGGACTACGTCGAGTTCCTGGAGAGCAGGTACGCCGAACGCTCCAACCCCGACAACGTCTTCACCAGGATCACCGACAAGGTCGAGGACACCCTCCGGGCCGGCAAGGTACCGTTCGATGCGGTCGCCGGAACGGTCAATCTCTTCGACGGTGCCTCCAAGGTGATGCGGGGGCTGTCGCAGGCAGCACAGGCAGTCGTCGACGAAGCTGCGAAGACTGCCAAGGACCTGGCCAACCGTCCCGAGCAGGACCGGCAGGATCCTGGTCAGCAATCTTCAGACAGGACCACTCCCACTTCGGAAGACTCCACCACATGAGCGCACCGACGCAGCAGGAATTCGTCCGCGGTATCGGCCCCTGGCAGGCCACCTCGCTGGTGGTAGGCACGATGATCGGTTCCGGCATCTTCATCGTCTCGGCCGGGATCGGCCAGGAAGTGAACGAATGGGGGCCCGGCGGATTGCTGCTGGTATGGGTGCTTACCGGTCTGATGACGGTGGCCGGTGCACTCGCCTATTCCGAACTGGCAGCCATGATGCCGAAGGCCGGCGGACAGTACGTCTTCCTGCGCGAAGGACTCTCACCGGCAGCCGGCTTCCTCTACGGCTGGACCCTCTTCGCGGTGATCCAGACCGGTACCATCGCTGCCGTGGCAGTGGCGATGGCCAAGTTCCTCGGCGTGTTCTTCCCGGCACTTACCGATACGATCTTCCTCTCGCTCGGCAGCATCACTCTCCCCGGCAGCGACAGCGCGATTCCGATCGGAGTCTCGGGGCAGCGGATGATCGCGATTGCGAGCATCGTGCTGCTCACCTGGATCAATGCCCGCGGTGTCCAGCTTGGCGCCGGCATCCAGACCTTCCTGACCGCGATCAAGTTCGCGGCCCTGGCACTGCTCGTCCTGCTCGGCCTCTTCTTCCTCCGCAACGCCGGTGTGGCCTCGGCCAACTTCGGCAGCTTCTGGGGAACCGGCGACTGGACCATCGCAATGGTGCCGGTGGTGATGGCGGCGATGGTCGGATCGCTCTTCTCCAGCGACTCGTGGAACAACGTCACCTTTGCCGCGGCCGAGGTGCGTGATCCGACGAAGAATCTGCCGCGAGCGCTGGCATTCGGAACGGCGATCGTCTCGATCCTCTACGTGCTCGCCAACGTCGCCTACCTCAACGTGCTGCCGTTCCAGGGCGATCCGGCCGGCGCCGATGCAGTCTCCCGCGGTATCCAGTACGCCGCCGAAGGACGGGTAGGTGCGGCGGCAGTCGAGGCGATGCTGGGTGCGGCCGGAGGGATGGTGATGGCTGGGTTCATCGTGATCTCCACCTTCGGCTGCAATGCCGGGCTGGTGCTGGCGGGGCCGCGGGTCTACTACGCGATGGCCCGGGATGGCCTCTTCTTCAGCAAAGCCGGCGAACTCCATCCCGAGCGGCGGACCCCCGTCTTCGGTCTATGGACTCAGGCCGTCTGGGCGTCGGCGCTCTGCCTCTCGGGGACCTACAACCAGCTCCTGGACTACGTGATCTTCGCGTCGGTGCTCTTCTACTCGCTCACAACCCTTTGCCTCTTCCTGCTGCGACGGAAGATGCCGGACCTCCCCCGGCCGGTGAAGGCGTTCGGCTATCCGGTGATCCCGGGGCTCTACATTCTGGCCCTGGCAGTGCTGATGGTGGTTCTACTTACCCTCAAGCCGCTCTACACCTGGCCGGGACTGATAATCGTGGCACTCGGCATCCCGATCTACTTCCTCTGGAGGAGGAACGCTGCCGCTGCCGCTTGATGACCGGGTGACCTCGGCTATAGCTTTCAGGATGATTCACTGGACTACGACCATACGGGACGGACTGGCATGAGCCACCTCCGTCCCGGCCAGGCGCTGACCTTCGACGATGTGCTGCTGGTTCCGCGGCACTCCACGGTCCACCCTCGCCACGTCAGCACCGCCACGCGCTTCACGCGCGGCATCTCCCTCAACATCCCGCTGGTATCAGCAGCCATGGACACGGTCACCGAGTCGGACATGGCAATCGCCATGGCGCGTGCCGGTGGAATCGGTGTCATCCACAAGAACATGCCGGTGGATCGGCAGGCTCAGGAAGTAGACCGGGTCAAGCGGAGCGAGAGCGGGATGATTCTCGATCCGATCACCCTCGGGCCCGACTCGCTGCTGGGCGAAGCGCACGCGCTGATGCGTCGCTTCCGCATCTCCGGAGTACCGGTGGTGGACGGGAACAATCACCTGATCGGCATCCTCACCAATCGCGACCTGCAGTTCGAATCGCGGATGGATTGCCCGATCTCCGAGGTGATGACCCGCGAGCGGCTGATCACCGCACCGGTGGGGACCACGCTGGATGAGGCCGAGGAGATCCTGGCGCGCAACCGGATCGAGAAGCTGCCGGTGGTCGACGCCGACGGCGTGCTGCGCGGGCTGATCACCGTGAAGGACATCTTCAAGCGCCGCGATCATCCCGATGCCAACAAGGATCGTCACGGTCGACTCCGGGTAGCCGCTGCGGTTGGTGCCGGGGCCGACACGCCGGATCGTGCCGCGGCACTGATCGATGCCGGTGTCGACGTGCTGGTGGTCGATTCCGCTCACGGCCATTCCGAGGGAGTGCTCGGTGTCGTCGGACTGCTGCGCGGACGCTTCCCCGAGGTGCAGCTCGTCGCGGGCAATGTGGCGACTGAGGCGGGAGCGCGGGCGCTGGTCGAGCGGGGAGTCGATGGCGTGAAGGTCGGAATCGGTCCCGGGTCGATCTGCACCACCCGCGTCGTTACCGGCGTAGGGGTGCCCCAGATCACCGCGATCTTCGATGCGATCCGTGGCGCTGGCGACGTGCCGGTGATTGCCGACGGCGGAATCAAGTACTCCGGTGATGTCGTCAAGGCGCTGGCAGCCGGAGCCTCGGCGGTCATGATGGGTTCGATGCTGGCCGGTACCGAGGAGAGTCCCGGCGAGAGCATCCTGGCCGAGGGGCGGCGTTTCAAGCTGATCCGCGGGATGGGATCGCTCAGCGCGATGCAGGACGGCTCAGCCGACCGCTACTTCCAGGATGGCAACGGATCGGCGTCGAAGCTCGTACCTGAAGGGATCGAGGGTCGTGTCCCCTACAAGGGAGTGGCCGCCGATGTGCTGTTCCAGATGGTCGGAGGGCTGCGCAGCGGGATGGGCTACTGCGGGGTGGCCGACATCCCGGCACTGCAGCGGGAGACGGAGATGGTGCAGGTCACCAGTGCAGGGTTGCGGGAGTCACATCCCCACGATGTGACGATTACCCGGGAAGCGCCGAACTACAGCGTATGACCGGGACAGGGCGCGAGGCCTTCCGGTCTCGTGCCCGTTGATGTACCGTTCGGGGTTGCGTCAGGACAATCCCATCATCACTCGATAGCAGGCCCGCAGGTTTCATTCCTTCAACGGGGGGAGCGCTCTCCTCCGGGGTCCACGCCGTGAGTCTTTTTCGTACCAAGTCCGTAGCCGACCTGATGCCCAAGGAGGGCGAGGTCACCCTCAAGCGGTCGCTGACCGCTATGAACCTCGTCTTCCTTGGCATCGGTGCCATCATCGGCGCCGGCATCTTCGTGCTGACCGGCACCGCAGCGGCGAACTTCGCCGGTCCGGCTCTCTCCATCTCGTTCGTGGTCGCCGGTCTCGGCTGTCTCTTCGCCGGCCTCTGCTACGCCGAGTTCGCGTCGATGATTCCGGTGGCGGGCAGCGCGTACACCTACGGCTACGCCACCCTGGGTGAGCTGATCGCCTGGATCATCGGTTGGGATCTGATCCTCGAATACCTCTTCGCGGCGTCGACCGTTGCGGTCGGCTGGTCCGGCTACTTCGTCGCCTTCCTCGCCTCGCTCGGGGTACATATCCCCGCCGCGTTCGCGGGATCGCCGTTCTCGGTCGAGGGGACCCACACTCTGGTGCGCTCGCAGCTCTGCGTCGATCCGGCCACCGGCGGCGTGATGGTCAACGAGGTAACCCGCACCGCTGTGCCGATTGCTGACTGCCTCACCACCGGCGGGACGATTGCCGCCGGCGTGCTGAACGTGCCGGCCATGGCGCTGATCGCGGTGCTCACAGCGCTGCTGGTAATCGGGATCAAGGAATCCGCCCGGTTCAACAACGTGGTCGTGGTCATCAAGGTCGCCATCGTGCTGCTGGTGATCTTCTTCGGGTTCCAGCACGTCAACCCGGACAACTGGAAGCCGTTCATTCCGGAGAACACCGGCCCCGGTCACTTCGGCTTCAGCGGCATCATGCGCGCTGCCGGCGTGATCTTCTTCGCCTACATCGGTTTCGATGCGGTATCGACCGCGGCCCAGGAAGCGAAGAACCCGCAGCGCGACCTGCCGATCGGCATGCTGGGTTCGCTTGCCGTCTGCACCGTGCTGTACATCCTGATGGCGCTGGTGATGACCGGCATGGCCCACTACAGCGAACTCGATGTCGCCTACCCGGTCTACGTCGCGATCCAGAAGGCCGGTCCCGCACTCGCCTGGCTCGGCTTCCTGGTCAACATCGGAGCGGTCACCGGCCTGGCGTCGGTGGTGCTGGTGATGCTGATGGGCCAGCCGCGCATCTTCTACGCGATGTCGCGTGACGGACTGCTGCCGCCGGTCTTCGGAAAGATCCACGCGAAGTACGGTACCCCGTGGCTCGCGACCGTGATCACCGGTGTCGTCGCGATGGGGATCGCCGGGCTCTTCCCGATCGCCCTGCTGGGCGAGCTGGTGGCCATCGGTACCCTGCTGGCCTTCGTGATCGTCTGCGGTGGCATCATCGTCCTGCGGAGAGTCCAGCCGGATCTCCATCGGCCGTTCAAGACCCCGCTGGTACCGCTGGTGCCGATTCTCGGCATCCTGACCTGCGGCTACATGATGTACCACCTGCCGGCGGACACCTGGATCCGGCTTGCCGTCTGGATGGCACTCGGTATCGCCGTGTACTTCCTCTACGGCCGCAAGCACTCGAAGCTGAACGTCAGCAGCAACTGAGTTAGATTGCGGGGATGAGTTCCCCGCACACGACAGTGACCGGCGCCGCCGCTTCCGAGCTGGCGGCGCTTGTCATTCCCGGCCGCCGGATCGTCCTGACCACCCACGTCAATCCCGATGGCGACGGCCTCGGGAGTGAGGCCGCCCTGGCCCGCATGCTGCTCGACCAGGGAGCGGACGTGGCGATCGCCAATCCCAACCCGACTCCCGAGCGCTTCCACTTCCTGTTCGACGATCTGCCGGGGGTCGACCGCTCCGCCAGGGCCGTCGAAGTGCTCAGGCGCGCGGAGGTGATCTTCGTCCTCGACATCGGTGATGTGGGGCGTCTGGGCGGACTCGCCGATACCGTCCGGAAGAGCAGCGCGCCGGTTGCCTGCATCGATCATCATGTCGGGCCGGGGGAGCTGCCACCGGGGCCGCGTCTGATCGATCCGACCGCAGCGGCAACCGGAGAACTGATCCATTCGCTGGCGAACGAGTGTGGCTGGGAGATCACTCCCGCCGCGGCCAGGGCGCTCTACGTGGCCATCCTCACGGATACCGGATCCTTCCGTTTCTCCAATACCTCGCCGCGGGTACTCCGGGTCGCCGCCGATCTCCTCGAACTCGGGGTCGATCCCGAGAGCGTCTATCGGCAGGTATACGCCAGCGGTCCCGCAGGCCGACCCAGACTGCTCGCCGAAGTGCTGCAGACGCTGGTGGTGGAAGAAGAAATCGGCCTTGCCTGGGTGACGGTTCCGCCAGGAGCGCTGGAAAGGCATGGCGTCGACGCCGACGACCTCGACGGAGTGGTCGAACACGCCCGCGCGATCGGCGGCGTCAGGCTGGCGCTGCTCTTCCGGGATATTGCCGGAGGGCGGGTGAAGGTATCATTCCGCTCGGTTGCCGGGGTCGATGTTGCGGCACTGGCGGCACTGTTCCGTGGCGGAGGTCATCACCGCGCATCCGGAGCAGCAATCCAGGGGTCGATGGCGGCAGTCCAGGAACAGGTACTCCAGGCCTCGCGTGAATTTCTCGGATCGGGTGAATGACAGTGGCAGTGCTGGATGTGATGGAGAGGATCGAGGCCGCGCTCGACCAGGTACGGCCCTACATCGCCTCGCACCGCGGTACGGTCGAGATCATCGATTTCGATTCGCTGGAGGGAGTCCTGGTGGTCAGGCTGGGCGGCACCTGCCAGGGCTGTTCCGCAGCCACCGTTACGCTGCGGCAGGGGATCGAGTCCAGAGTCAGGGCCGCAGTTCCCGAAGTCCGCATCATCGAGGCAGTCTAGAACCGAGGCAGTCGTGTCAGATATGAAGGAACGGACCATCGAAGTACTGGAGTCGGTCGCCAACCCTCGCACCGGCAGCGGTGTAGTGTCGGCCCGGATGATCGCGGACCTGGAAATCGACGAGTCGGGTGCCGCATCGTTCGTGTTCCTGCTCCGCCGCACCGACCCGGCAACCCTGGTGCGCCAGGTACGTCAGGCCTTCGCCGCTGCGGAGTTGCCGAACCCGCGGATCAAGGTGGTTGATCCCGATGGAGCAGCCGCATCGACCCACGGTCCGCCCAAGAGCAGTCAGGCAGGAGTACCGGCAGCTCCCACACCCAGTGCAGTTCCAGGAATCGGCCGGGTGATTGCGGTGTCATCCGGCAAGGGCGGCGTCGGCAAGTCCACCGTCGCGGTGAATCTGGCCCTGGCGCTGGCCGCCAAGGGACGCCGCGTGGGACTGATGGATGCCGACTTCTATGGTCCCAGCGTGCCGCGGATGATGGGACTGTTCGAGCGGCCCGGAGTCGATGCCGAGAAGCGGATCGTCCCGCTCGAAGCATACGGCGTCAAGGTGATGTCGATCGGCTTCCTGGTGGACCGCGATGCGCCGGCGATCTGGCGCGGGCCGATCATCACCAAGGTGATCCAGCAGTTCCTGCATGACGTTGCCTGGGGGGAACTCGACTACCTGCTGGTCGACATGCCTCCCGGTACCGGCGACGCCCAGCTCTCACTGGTGCAGCAGGCGCTGGTCAGTGGTGCCGTGGTGGTAACTACGCCCCAGGAGGTCGCCGTGGGTGATGCACTGCGCAGTGCCAGGATGTTCGAACGGGTTGCAGTGCCGATAATTGGCGTGGTCGAGAACATGAGCGGCTTCCTCGATCCCATGACGGGCGTGAAGCACGATCTCTTCGGTACCGGCGGCGGGGAACGGCTGGCCCGCGAGATCGGGGTACCACTGCTGGGTGAGATACCGCTTCAGCCCGGCCTGGCCGATGCTGCTGACCGGGGAAGTCCGATCATCGCCGAATCTCCCGGCTCGGCTGCCGCCGCATTGCTGCTGGAAGTAGCCGACCGGGTGGAAGAACGGGTGAAGGAAACCGCGATCGAACTGCCGGTCATCGAGTAGCGGAGTCGAACCACTCGACCACGATCCCTGCCACCGAGGCACGGATGGCAACTGCGATCTTCTGCTTCGCGTCGGCATAGCCCGCTGTTTCCCAGCCATCCGAGGTGCGTTTCATCTCGTCGGCGCTGATCGAGGTGAGAAACCGCTCGGCGGCTATGCTCAGGCCGACACCGCGCGGGACACGCAGCACCACCGTGCCGATCGAGACATCGGCCTCGACTCTGATGTCGTTCTGCCATTCGCCCGAGAAATCGAGCAGCGTTCTGCCGATGCCTCCCTCCAGGTGAACCACTCCGCATCCCGACTGCGGCAACTGCTCGATCACCAGTTCACCGGCACCGGCCGTGAACGTGGCTTCACGGCAGTGGCCGGTCGTCGGTTCCGAGAACCGGATCACACTGCGGGTCGCACCGGCGCTGATTGCCACTTCTTCCAGCATCAGTCCGCCGAGGTCCACTGTGGCATTGCTGGTGCCGAGGGAAGCGCGGAGAATGAGTGGCACATCAGGCGAGAACTCGAACCGGGCCGCCTGATCTAACTGGTCGGCGGAGGTGACCCTGAGCCCTCCAGCACCGACGGTCATGACGCCCAGCTCCAGAATTCCGGTGCGCTGATCATAGCGCTGTACCGGTGAGAAGCGGTCGGCGTCGTAGCTCAGCAGCATCCGGTAGAGGTTGGCCGGAGAGCCGGCGTCGACCTGCACCCGACCTCCCCCGAATTCGAGCGATGCCCGGAGGGTCGGAGGTGATCCATTCACCGGTCGCGACACGGAGTAGCCGCGCATTGCCTGGGCGGAGAGAGCGACCGATGGAACAGTGGCCAGGAGCAGGCCTGCGAGGGCCGCCAGGATGGCGGATCCGGGGCGGGTCATCGGTCTGCTGGGGGACGCTTTACTGCTGGCACCCCCATCGGAGTTGCCCAGAGGAACTCGTCGGTCATCATCCCGGAAGACAGCGTGCGACCGGTGAACTCTTCGCGCATCCCGCCGCGTGAAAGCAGCGCCGCACCGAAACCGGCAGTGCCGGCCAGCCAGGTGGACAGTCCTGCCGCGAAAAGCGTCAGTCCTCCGGCGACAGGTACGGCGCCGAAGATCGCCCAGATGAACCAGAGCGAAACCAGCACTGCCAGGCCCGACACGAGATATCGGTAGGAATTGGGAGAGACGATCACGCCGCGTGCCAGCCGTCGCCTGGTGATCACCTCACCCATCGCATGAGCCACCGCCAGCAGACCACCGAGCACGGCGACTATCGCCAGCATCAGATAGACGGCCACCGCGAAGGGGATCAGCACGGAGCCGGCCAGAGTGAGAATCAGTCCGATGGTGATGATGCCTGCAGTGGGCACCAGCAGGACCTGACCCAGCATCCCCGCCAACAGCGACCGGCCGAAGGAGTGGCTTACGGTGTCGGAGACGATCTCCAGGTTCGGACGCCCGAAGGTCACCAGCATGAAGCCGAGAACCACAACGGTAGCCAGTATTGCAGCCACGCCGGAAACCCTGTCGAGCAGCGACAGGCTGGCACGCGAGCCGACAGCGCTCGGCGACGCACTGCTGGTAAGCATCGCCGACGAGCCGGAGACCTTGCCGCCCTGGTCTCTGATCGAGCCACCGATCGCCAGAATGTCGCCGTTGACCGTGGCCCCGGAACGAAGAATGATGTCGCCGTCGAGGGTGACCAGGTTTCCTTCGAGGCGGCCCTGGATGTCGGCATTGCCGCGCAGCACCACCACGTGGCCGCGATGAGTCTCTGACGAACCGAGATTGAAGTCGCCGATTCTCGCCAGTCCGTCGATCACCGACAGCCTGGTATCGGAAACCGGCTCCTTCAGCGTACCTCGCAGCTCCATCTCCAGCAGTGCCGGTGAGTCGAGCCTCGATACGTCGACCGACGGCCCCTCGGAACGGGCCTGCTGGACGCGCGTGGGCCCGGCATCAGGAATCAGCCGGCTGAGCTGGTAGACGATATGGTCTACCAGCTCGATCGGAGTCCCAGCATTCAGTCGTTCGGCAGGCAGTGCCAGCAGCAGGCAGGCGAGAAGAAATCTACCAGTCCGCATCGGCCACCGGACGGGACAGGACTCGACGGAACCCGGCCAGCATCGCGGCATACGTGACCGCCAGTCCTGCCAGCATCGGAGTGGCGCTTGCCGGGGTAGCGAACAGGTCGATCAGTCCGGAGTACCATGGCTGTTCGGTCGTGTTCGCGATGATCGACTGGACCGAGAACCAGCCGGCCGAGCGGAGCGGGGCCAGGATCGGGTCGGCGAGATCGATGGCGGCCGCCGGATTGGCGGAAGCCCACCCGAAGGCTGCGATCAGCCCGGCGGCGGTGAGTCCGCCCATCGCGAAGATGCGCCGGCGGGCAGCCACCGCCCGCGCCGGATCGAGCACCGCAACCGAGGGGTAACTCGCCACCGCAGTGGTGACCCGTGCGATGATTCGATCAGCAAAATCAGCCTGCGGCTCGGTAGGCGGCAGCACCGCAAGTGTCGCGACAACCGTCTGATCCAGCTCCACCAGTCCGTTACAGGTCAGACATGTTTCGATGTGAGACGTAGCTCTCTGCGACGCGATTCCACCGAGTAACGAATCCAGTTCGTCTTCGGTCAGGTGGAATCCATCTCTCTCCGCCATGATCACTCCTACGTTGTCGGCAAGCCGGAGGTTTCAGTCATGATCGAGATCCGCGAGCGCCAGCCGCAGTTCGTGACGGGCGCGGTGGATGTAGGTCTTTACCGTTCCCAGCGGCAGCTCCATCGTTTCGGCGATCTCCTCGTAGCTGCGCCCCTCGACATGACGCAGGATGATGCAGCTGCGGTACTCCGGACGGAGCCGGTCGATAGCCGCCTCGATGATGCCGCCCAGTTCGCGATTGGCGACCTGTTCGAGGGGAGATTCGGCACCGTCGGCAATCTGCAGCGTGGTGGCCTCGATGGCCTCGGCGGTTCCGGCATTGGCCGATCCGTCGATCGACAGGGTGTTCAGCCCGCGACGCCGGAGCTGGTCGATCGCAGCATTGTTCGCGATCCGGAAGATCCAGCTCGAGAAGCGGTACTCGGGGCGATACGAATCGATCGCGTTGAGGACCTTGACGAAGGTCTCCTGCGCCAGGTCCTCGGCGAGTTCACGGTCGCGCACCATCCGGTGGATCAGCGAGATCACCGGTCGCTGGTAGCGGCGGATCAGCTCCCGGTAGGCCGCCTCCCGACCGATGGCCGCATGGCGGACCACTTCCTGGTCGGTGAGAGCGCGCCAGTCGGCCGGCGTATGATTACTCAGCACCGGCATCCGTATGGCAGCAGCACTGCCTTTCCGGTAGTATTCAGCACGATGACGTCAACCGACCCGGCACTGCCGCTTGCGGGCGGGGCGGACAAGCGGAAGTATGTGCGCGAGGTCTTTGCCGCCATCGCACCGCGATACGACCTGCTCAATCACCTGCTGTCCCTCAATGCCGATCGCCGCTGGCGGCGGCAGGCGATTGCATCGCTCGGCTGGGAGCAGCGACCGGCAGGACGGTACCTGGATGTCTGCGCCGGCACCCTGGATCTGGCCGCAGCACTGGGGAATGCTCCCGGGTTCACCGGCGAGGTGATCGGAGCCGACTTCGTTCCGGCCATGCTGCGCGGGGGTCTGGGGAAGAGTGAACGGGTGCGGCCGACTGCTGCCGATGCCTTGGCGCTGCCGTTCCGCGATGGCGAATTCGACGGGGCGACCGTGGGATTCGGGATCCGCAACGTGGCCGATCTGGATGCCGGTCTCGGGGAGATCGGCCGGGTAATCCGGCCCGGCTCCCGGCTGGTGATCCTGGAATTCACGACCCCTCCCCGTCAGCCGCTGCGCGGTCTCTATCTCACCTACTTCCGGCACGTGTTGCCAGCAGTAGGTCGTCTGGTCTCGAAACATACGAACGCATACGACTGGCTACCAGCTTCGGTACTCGCCTTCCCCGAACCGGCGGAGCTGGCCGCCCGGTTCGCTGCTGCCGGTTTCGAGGATGTCACCTGGTCCACCCGGTTCGGGGGAATAGTGGCGATCCACGTCGGCCGACGGAGTTGATGATGAGCATCGATTCGCTTCCCGATTTCATCGCGGCACTCGATCGCGCCGGTGAACTGCACCGCATCGCCGAGCCGGTGCGCACCCACCTGGAGATTGCCGAGATCGCCGATCGCGTGATGAAGATGCCCGGCGGCGGCAAGGCGTTGCTGTTCGAGAAGCCGGTGCTGGACGACGGTTCCATCAGTCCGATACCGGTCGGGATCAACCTGTTCGGTTCCCGGCGACGGATGGAGATCGCCCTCGGCGTCGAACGACTGGATGAGATCGGCAGCAGGATCGCCGAAATGGTCGAGATGAAGGTACCGACGGGGCTGATGGCCAAGCTGTCGATGCTGCCGAAGCTGGCCGAGATGGCGAAGTTTCCTCCGAAAGTGAGATCGGGAAAGCCGCCCTGTCAGGAGGTGGTAATCAGGGGCGATGAGATCGATCTCGACCGTCTGCCACTGCTCCAGACCTGGCCGGGAGACGGCGGTCGTTATCTCACCCTGCCGATGGTGATCACCCGCGATCCGGTCCGGGGTACTCGCAACGTCGGAATGTACCGGGTGCAGCAGTTGGGCAGACGCGAGCTGGCGATGCACTGGCAGCGCCACAAGAGCGGTGCCGCTCACTGGCGTGAGATGGCCGAGCGGGGCGAGAAGATGCCGGTAGTGATTGCCCTCGGCGGCGATCCGGCGGCGCTCTACTCGGGTTCGGCGCCGCTGCCTCCGGCAATCGACGAGTTCCTGTTCGCCGGCTTCCTGCGGAAGAACCCGGTCGAACTCGCTCCGGCAATCACCTGCGATCTCGAAGTACCGGCCGAGGCGGAAATAGTGATCGAGGGATACGTCGATCCGTCCGAGGAACTGGTCATGGAGGGGCCGTTCGGTGATCACACCGGCTTCTACTCGCTGGCCGATCTCTACCCGAAGCTCCATGTCACCGCGGTAACGATGAAGCGGAATCCGGTCTATCCGGCGACACTGGTAGGGCGTCCGCCGATGGAGGATTTCTATCTCGGTCACGCCACCGAGCGGATCTTCCTGCCGCTTCTCAAGCTGACTGTCCCCGAGATCGTCGACTACCACATGCCGGCGGCGGGGATCTTCCACAATCTCGTTTTCGTCAGCATCAGGAAGGAGTACCCTGGTCAGGCCTACAAGGTGATGCATGCGATGTGGGGCCAGGGACTGATGGCGCTGTCCAAGGTGATCGTGGTGGTCGACGCCGATGTGAACGTGCAGGACCAGGAGGAGGTGTGGTGGATCGCACTCAACAACATCGATCCCAAGCGTGATGTCGAGTTCGCGCGCGGCCCGGTGGATGTGCTGGACCACGCCTCGACCGAGTTCTCCTTCGGCAGCAAGATGGGGATCGATGCGACCAGGAAGTGGCCTGAGGAGGGCTTCAAGCGGGAGTGGCCCGACCGGATCGTGATGGACGATGCCACAAGGGCCAAGGTCGACGGTATCTGGGGGAAGCTGGGGCTATGAACGGCGAACAGCGAACGGCGAACGGAGTACGGGCGACGCATGCGTCGCCCTCCGCCTCCGCTGCCCGCGAAGGTCAGACCTTCGGCGGTCACGGGTTCGTCGCCCGCTGGGCCTCGTTCGTCAAGCTGCCGCACACGCTCTTCGCACTGCCGTTCGCGCTGCTGGGTGTGATCGGTGCGTCGTTCCAGGCTGCCGTAACGCCGCGCAAGGTGGTGCTGGCCGTGCTGGCATTCACGGCTGCCCGTTTCGCGGCGATGGGCTTCAATCGTCTGGTCGATCGTGACTACGACTCCCGCAACCCGAGGACTGCTGCCCGGGAGATCCCCACCGGAAGAATCTCAGTCGGTGCGGCGCGCATTGCCGTGGTGCTTGCCGCGGTGCTGTTCATCGTTGCGAGCGCGCTGCTCAATCCTCTCTGCGGCATACTCGCGCCGGTGGCACTCGCCTGGATTCTGTCCTACTCGTACGCCAAGCGCTTCACCTGGTGGCCGCACCTCTGGCTGGGTGTGTCGCTTTCGATTGCCCCAGCCGGCGGGTGGTTGGCGATTGCCGGAACCTGGCCGGAACCGTGGTGGCTGCTGCCGGCGATCGCTGTCGGCGTGATGACCTGGGTGGCGGGGTTCGATGTCTTCTACGCCCTGCCCGATGAGCGGTTCGACCGCGACAACGATCTCCGGAGCGCCGTGGTTCGCCTGGGGGAGCGGCGCGCGATCCACTTCGCCAAGCTGCTGCACGGTGTCACGATTCCCGCGCTGGCGCTGTTCGGCTGGGGCGCAGGATTCGGCATCTGGTACTATGTGGGGGTCGTGCTTGCTGCGGGAATCCTTGCCTGGGAGCACCAGTTGGTGAAGCCGGGCGATCTTTCCCGGCTCGATGCGGCATTCTTCACGATGAACGGAGTGATGAGCGTGATCGTCTTCGCATTTGCGCTGGTGGATCGGGTGGTCTGATGACGGCGAACTGTGATCGGCGAACCACGAACTGCGGCCGGATGAATGGAGCCGTCATCTCGAGCATCGCGAGGTATCTGCTTTTTCCGATCAGGAGATCCGGATGCATGAACCGATAGTCCTCGCAATCACCGGAGCCTCCGGGGCACCGTATGCGGTCCGGCTGCTGGATGTACTGGCGCGCAACCGGGTGCCGGTCGATCTGATCATATCCGGACACGGCTGGCGGCTGCTGGAGACCGAATCGGCGATCCCGAACGAAGAAGTGCTGCGGATCGCCACCGGTGGTGACTGGTCGACGGTGAGAATTCATCCCGACGGCGATCGGGGAGCGAAGCCGGCATCGGGTTCATACCGGACCGCGGGCATGGTGATCTGTCCCTGTTCGATGGGAACCGTTTCGGCCATCGCACAGGGTAGTTCCCGGTCGCTGATCGAGCGTGCCGCCGATGTGGTGCTGAAGGAGCGGCGACGCCTGATCCTGGTGCCTCGGGAGACACCGCTTTCGACCATCCATCTGCGGAATCTTCTGACCGTTTCCGAGGCAGGTGCCGTGGTGATCCCTGCCGCACCCGGTTTCTACCATCGGCCGGGAGCGGTGGCCGACATGGTCGACTTCATCGTGCAGCGGGTTCTGGATCAGCTTGATCTCGACATCGACATCGCGCCCCGCTGGGAGGGATGAGTGCGACTCGGCATCATTTCTGACACCCACGGCATGCTGAGGCCTGAGGTGTTCGAGGTGTTCAAGGAGGTCGATCACATCATCCACGCAGGTGACATCGGTTCGCTCGACATCATCACCGAACTGGAAGCGCTGGCGCCGGTCACAGCGGTATACGGCAACACCGACGGGATGGCGATCCGGGCGAAGTACCCTCGCGTGGCAGAGCTGAGGCTGGACGGTTTCGACATCGTGGTGACGCATGGGGATCAGTTCGGGCGGGATGTGCCCAACGAGGAGTTCCACCGAGCCTATCCGACGGCTGACATCCTGATCCACGGGCACACCCATCTTCCCAAGCTGGAGATAGTCGATATCACCGTCACGGTGATGAATCCGGGCGCGGCGGGGGCCAGGAGGTACGACATACCGGCTTCGGTGGGAATCATGGAGCTGGAGGCCGGAATTCCTCCCCGGGCCAGGCTGGTGCCGGTCTCGGAGCTGGACGAGGAGTGAGTTTCCGTCCCACCAGTAGGCGGCAGTGAAACGGCCCCGGATCATCGATCCGGGGCCGTTCGGTTTTCACTCCAGCGTCTTGCCTACCGCGGCATGCCCCACTGCATCCCCACCAGCAGGCGGTTGTCGGAGAACATTCCGATCCCCTGGTGTTCCAGCGTGATCTCCGGCCTGGTCGATCCCACCGGTCGGCTCAGAATCACACCGTAGGTCAGGTTCATGACCGGAGAGAGGAAGTCGCGGTCGTTGTCGCCGTTGAAGTTGAGCAGACCGAGGCCGAGCCGCGCGCGCGGACTCCGACCATCCAGTTGGTCGGGGACGCATCATCCTCGAAGACCAGCTTGCCGACGAACGGTTCGATCGGCACCGATGCCAGCGACCAGCGATCGGTTCCTTCGCTGCCGTTGCCGCTGGGTCCTCCGATCGCGTATCCGAGGCTCACTCCCAGCGAGCGGAACTTCTGGGCCTCGCCGTTGGCTCCGCCCGGGTTCTCCACGCCGAGTGCTGCGGTGGCCAGGTCCGCCGGAGTGGCGTGGAGGCGGGATTCCGACGCGGTGATCTGCGCGGTCAGGCGGTCGGCCAGCCCGAACCTGATTCCGCCACCATAGCGGAGAGTGACCCGCTCGAACTCGCTTCCCGGTTCCGGAACAAACTTCGTGATCCCGGCGCCTCCGAGAATGAACGGTACCACCGGGCCGGCGGCGAGATTGAGTTGCAGATCTGCGCCATAGCTGCGCATTCCGAACGTGAAGGGAGCTGCACCGGCAGCCAGCTCCGACTCCAGGTCATCGCGAGTGAGGTAGTAGCCTTCGAGTGCTGCCAGTCGTCCGAACGAGAAGCCCGCCCTGCCGCCATAGAGAGTTGCCTTCGGGAAGACCAGGTCATCGGCCCACTGGAGATGCTCGACTGCGGGGGCGACATGCATCCTCACGCCCTGAGCCGACGTGATGGTGAGTCCGCCCGACAGCAACAGTCCAGCGATCATCGTGCCGACGGAACCGGCAATGGGCCAGGGCGATCGTTTCCTGCGGTATACTATGAACTGCATCTGCAATGCTCCGATGGTCGATCGTTCATGCAGCAGCGGCACAGGGGGAGTGACGCCACTGGTTCCCGCAGTGCCTGCGGAGAACAGGAGTCGCCAGAGGCGGCTCCACTCCCGATGACGATCGGATACTGATCTGCGGCACACGCTGCGACTGCCTCGCGCGGAAATGCCGTTTCAACCGTGAATCATTGTCCAGTCGGTGAGTGGTACCGTGCGGCGCCACGATTCGGGGTGACGTCTGAACCATGACATCACCAGCAGGCGCTGGTGCAGTTGTTCGGCGTCCGGCATCAGGGCTGGTTCGGAGAACTTCTCTCTGACGACTGCGCTGAAGGCCTCACGCTCAAGTGGTGTGGTCGGATCGGGGTAGGATGCGAGGACCGAGCCGCGGACGATCAGATGCGCACGCGCATCGCCGTGGCTGCCGGGGTCGCGATATACGAAGGTGAGCGCGTCGATCGCCGCCCGTGTCCGGCTCACCGTGGCGAGCAGCCATTCCAGAATCTCGAACTTCTCTCGCCAGTGGATTGCCCGATCGAAATCGCCGCTCGCGGCACTGGCCGTCATCGCTTCGATTACCCGCGGCAGCGGTTCGATGTCGCGGCCGTCGCAGAGCGCGGCAGCAGCCTCGGCCCGGTTGTGATAGGCAGCGCCGGTAGTCAGGCCAGCACAGGGTCCCAGGCAGGTGCCGAAATCGAACCTCGGACAGGCGGCGCGCGTCGGCGTCTGGAACAGATCGCTCTGCTCGCCGAACTGGATCGGCATGCTCGCCCGGCAGTCGCGGAGCCCCAGCAGATCGGACATCACCCGTGCGGCATTGCGAAGCCGGGCGGGGGAGGGGAAAGGTCCGAAGATTCTGCCGGACAGGTTGTCCGGAGAGACCGTTGCCAGCAGGCGCGGCGCACGCTCGTCGGTGACCACCAGAAAGCCGTGGCGGCGGTTGCGGTTCATCGCGACGTTGAACGGCGGACGATGCTTCCGGATCAGCGCCAGTTCGGTGAGCGCGGCCGCGAACTCGCTCGGCGACGGGTCGAAGCGGATGTCCGCAGCCGCGTGAAGGATCCGGGCCTGCTTGTCGTCGGGGAAACGGGCGCTGAAATAGGAGAGCAGCCGCTTGCGCAGTGATCGACCCTTGCCGACGTAGAGTACTCGACCGGCAGGGTCGAGCATCCGGTAGGTTCCGGGGCGATCAGGGGCCAGTCGCCGGATCCTGAATCGGAGCGCAGCGAGGTCGGCAGAGGGCAGGGGGAGCGCGAGCCGGCTCACCCCGGAAAAGTAGCCCGGCCAGACAGTGCGGAAAAATGACACCATCTTGCAGTATTCCGTACCACGTCCCGTCGAGGGTACCTTCCACTATCGGGGTCCACTTCCACTGGAGCCTCGAAATGACGATCACCGCACGCTTCTCGCGGAACTTCTACAATCAGCTCGGTGACGAGGTCGCCCAGGAGCTGGTGGATTGGTTCAACAAGGTGGATGCGATCTACCGCAGCGAACTGCGAGCCTACAACGACCTGAACCACTCCCGGTTCGAAGCTCGGCTCAACCAGGGTCTGGATGGACTGGAAGCGCAGATCGACGTCAGGCTGGGTGAGCTTGAGGCCCGCATGGGCGTCAGGCTGGCCGAGCTGGAAGCACGCATGGACGTCAGACTGGTTGAACTCGAGGCCCGGTTCGATGTCAAACTCTCGGACCTGGAAGCACGGATCAGTACCAGGCTTGCTGAGCTGGAGGCCCGCATCGACGTCAAGCGGGCCGAGATGGAAGCCCGTATGGGCGTCAAGCTGGCCAACATGAAGACTGAGCTGATCGAACGGATGGACGCCAGGTTTGACCAGCAGCAGCGGTGGTTCATCGGCATGTCGCTGATGATGATGGCGATGCTGGTCGGACTCTGGTTCAGGGTCTGATCAGCCCTGGCACCGCCAGCAGAAGACGGTCTGTCTGGCGTCGATATCGTGAGTGCTGGCCAGCGTAGTCCCACAGATGCGGCAGGGTTCCCCGGCGCGACCGTATACCAGCAGCTTCTGCTGGAACCCGCCGCGATCTCCGGTGCTCGTGACATAGTCGCGGAAGGAAGTGCCCTCAGAAGCGATGGCTGCGGTCAGCGTTTCCCTGATGTGGCCGTGCAGTGCCGTCAGTTTTTCGTCGGGGACATCGGCCGCAGGAGTGGACGGGTCGATCCGGGCGAGGAACAGCGCCTCGTTGGCGTAGATGTTCCCGACGCCCACCACGACCTTCTGGTCCATGATCGCCTTCTTGATCGCCGCCCTTGACCGGCGCAGCCGTCGAATCAACTCTGCCGCCGTGAAGCCGGGGTCGAGAGGTTCCGGACCGAGCCGGGTGGCGTAGGCATTCCATTCGTCCGGCAGCATCCATCGGAGCGTGCCGATCCGTCTGATGTCGCGATAGACCAGCGCGGTCCCGTCATCGAGTCGGCAGGTGAGTACCGCGTACCGGCTCTCGTCCGGAGTCATGGGGGCGGTATGGTGGATCAGCGAGCCGGTCATCCCCGGCTGTACGCCGAGAATGGCAGTGTCCGTATGCACCAGAGCATGCTTGGCCCGGCGGGTGACCGCAGTGATCCGGCGCCCAGCGAGTTCACCGAGTAGCCGGTCCGCAGTGACTCCACTGAGGATGTTGTCGTGCGAGAGAGTTGCGGCATCGATCCGCCGGTCGACGATCACGCGACTGAGCTGACGGACCAGCGTCTCGACTTCAGGTAGTTCAGGCATTGTTCCTCATGCCGAAGTCGGGCCTGCCTCGGCGAGTCGCGCAGCTTCACGCCAGCCGATGTCACCCCGGTACTGGCGGCCGTCGAACTCGATCCGTTCGGCACTCATGCGACTGGCCGACTGCGCCTCCTCGAAGGTCGGTGCCACCGCGGTCACCGTCAGCACCCGGCCACCGGAGACCACCAGGTCCCCGTCGACGATCTTCGTGCCGGCATGGTATGGCGTCACGCCGTCCGGCAGGTCCGCCGGAATCGAAATGATGGCTCCCTTCGCCGGTGAATCGGGATACCCGGCCGCAGCAACGACCGTGGTCACCGAAGCTCCCGGGCGGATCGTCACTTCGGGAAGTGCCTCGCCGCGTGCCGCAGCATCCAGAAGCCCCGTCAGGCCATCGGTCAGCATCGGCAGGATCACCTGCGTCTCCGGGTCACCGAAGCGGCAGTTGAATTCGACCACGTTCGGCGTGCCATCGGGGTGAACCATCAACCCAGCGTAGAGCACTCCGCGATAGGGAGCACCTCTCCGCTCCAGCTCGGCCAGTGTCGGCAGCAGTACCTCGCGCTCTACCCGCGCCAGCAGTTCGGGAGTGGCAATCGATACCGGGGTGTAGGCACCCATCCCACCGGTATTGGGCCCTTCGTCACCTTCCAGCAATCGCTTGTGATCCTGTGCGGAGGGAAGGAGCCGGACATCCTTGCCGTTGGTCACTGCGAAGACCGACAGCTCCTCTCCTTCGAGAAAGGATTCGATCACCACCACGTTGCCGGCAGTTCCGAATTCATGCGACTCCAGCATCGACCGGACTGCTCCGGCTGCCTCCTCGCGGGTGATACAGACCACCGCACCCTTGCCGGCCGCCAGTCCTGATGCCTTCACCACCAGCGGTTCCGGGTGAGCCGCGACATGGTCGAGTGCCGCCTGCAGATTGTCGAAGGTGGCGCTCGATGCCGTAGGGACCCCGGCACTCGCCATCACCTCCTTGGCGAACGCCTTCGATGCCTCGATCTGCGCCCCGGCCGCTCCCGGTCCGAAGACCGTCCTTCCTTCCGCGCGGAGCCGATCTGCCAGACCGAGGGCGAGCGGGACCTCGGGCCCCACCACGATCAGGTCGATTGCGTGGGCATCTGCCGCATCGACGATCCGGTCGATGTCGTCTGCTGCGATCGGAAGATTGGTCGCGAGGTGCGCGGTGCCCGGATTGCCGGGCGCCGCGTAGAGATGGTGGTCGGGGTTGTCGGCAGCGAGTGCTGCCAGAATCGCATGTTCTCTTCCGCCACTACCCACGACCAGTATTCTCATTCCCTGCTGTCCGTTCCGCCCTTCCGGGCATCGTCGAATGCATCGCGCGCGGCATCGGCGGCACGCCTGGCCGCGGCCCGGAGATTGTCGGCCACTTCACGGAATTCGTTCCGGTAGTGGCTGCCAGCCGCCTTCAGGTCGTCCGCCAGCGGACGCTCGGACTCATCCCTGCCGCGACGAGGATAATCACCGGAGAGGATCCGGTCATAGTCCCCGCTCTGGACCCAGAGCTGCAGCTCGGCCGCACGCACCACGTGCAACGGATGAGTGAGAGCCAGGGTGTTGACGATCTTGTACACCAAGGTCAGCCCGTCGTTGCTGGTGGCGTACTCGTTCGCCTGCTGGAGGAACGGCTCGAGATTGAGGTCGCCAGGGCGGATGTTCTGGGTGTTGCCGCCGCCAGCCATCTTCATGAAGAGCCGCATCGTCGCGGCCAGATCCTGGGAGCCGAGCAGCGAAGCGCGGTCGGCCGAAAGCTCGGACTTGCGCGACCATTCGAGGAAGGCGAGCCGGACCGGCAGCAGAACGATCCCGGCCAGCACCGGCAGGACGCCGAAGGAAACCAGCAACATGATCTGAGCCATAGTGCTGTAGAGCGCGTGACCGCTCATCACGTGACCAAGCTCGTGGGCCAGCAGCACCCGCAGCTCATCCTCGCTGAGAATCTCCAGCGCCGAGGAGTGGATCACGATGAACGGATCGTCGATGCCGTAGGCACCGGCATTGAAGACCGGTGTCTGGGTCACATACAGTTCCGGGACGCGTTCCCATCCGAAGGTCGCGCAGTTCTCGACGTGGATCCCCCAGAGCAGCGGGTACTGGGTCGGTCCGACCCGGACAGCGTTGCCCTGGAAGAGCATCCGGATGCCCTGTTCGCCACCCAGAATGCCGAGGACCTTACGGATCACTTCGTCGACCCCCGGTACCGACCGGAGGGTCTGCAGCGCCGCACGATCGGCGGGGTGCTCCCAGGCAACCGGAGCGATCTCCGGTAGAGCGACGCGGGGGCGGGGAGCAGGGAGTGACGTCATCGAGCGACTCGCAGTTGAAGGTACCAGTCCTTACGGACGCGACCGTGCGGTTGTTTCACCATGCACCGTCATTCTTCACTCGGCCAGCGCCCGGGCCAGGTCCTCGATCAGGTCGTCGGGGTCCTCTATTCCGCAGGAGAGCCGTACCAGGGAGTCGGTGAGTCCCATCTCCTCGCGCATTGCCTTCGGCATCGAGGCATGGGTCATCGTGGCCGGATGGCCGATCAGGGATTCGATGCCACCCAGGGACTCGGCCAGGGAGAAGATCCGGACCCGATCGAGCACCTGCCTGGCCCGTTCGGGGGTGCCCAGCTCCACTGAGAGCATTCCGCCGAACCCCTGCATCATCGTCGCGGCGAGGCGGTGCTGCGGATGATCAGGAAGACCGGGGTAATGGACCGCCGGGATGTCGGGCCTGTCCGCAAGCCAGCGGGCGATCGCGCCAGCATTGCGACAGTGCTGGGTCATCCGGAGCGGCAGAGTGCGGAGGCCCCGGAGCGCCAGCCAGCAGTCGAACGGCCCAGGAATGGCGCCAGCCGCGTTCTGCAGGAAGCCGATCCGCTCGGCCAGGTCCTCACGGCCGGTGATCAGCGCGCCGCCGATCATGTCGGAATGGCCGTTGAGGTACTTGGTGGTTGAATGGAGAACGATGTCGGCGCCGAAGGCCAGCGG
>CAZSPH010000004.1:0-42426 GCA_964608715.1 uncultured Gemmatimonadaceae bacterium
GTCGCGATTGCGGTCCAGCGGAATCACCTGAATGGTGGTGCGGTACTCCTCGCCGGCGCCGATGCCACCCATCTCGTAGTACAGCTCTGCGGTGCCTCCGCGGTTCCACACGCCACGGCTGTTGACCGGGAACGGACCATCCCACGCTCCCGTCCAGGCCGGTTCTCCCTCGAGACCGGTCACCACATCGGACAGGAACAGGGCGCCATCATCGCTCAGCCGGATACCGCGCCTGAGGGTATAGCCGCCTGCGGTGGAGTCCTGCTGTGAGGTGATCACCGCGAGCTGCCACTGTCCTGCTGGCAGCGGGATTTCGAACCAGCCGGTCAGCATGTCATGTTCACCGAGCGGGCGTCCGATAATCCGTCTGGTGGAATCGATGCTGACGCTCATGCCATCGGACATTCTGAAGGCCGCCATCCGGAAACCCAGTCGCCAGAGCACCTGTCCCGTCATCAGAGTGTCCGCGGAGAGATCGCCCTGGGGTACCGACCACGTGACCAGCAGCCTGGGATCGTCGCCAGCCCTCCCGGGTGCAAGAGCGAACGACCGGATCGATACGTTCCACGGAGTGGTGATCCGGGGAGAATCGCTGTCGGTCTCGACGGCGACCCGGGCGTCGGCTTCCTGGCGGATCACGCCGTCGAGGACGTCCTGCAGGCAGGGGAGCTGGTTGTACGGTGTGCCGGTACGTTCCAGCCGCATTGCCGCTGCGCGGTATTCGGGCAGCATTGCAGCGAGAGCTGCCCAGGTGTCGGAGTTCGGGAGCAGGTAGCGGGCAAGCGTCGAGGGTGAATCAAGGCCCAGCGCACTGCTGCCTCTGAAGGTGAGGACGCGCCATGCTCCCTCAAGCCAGTAGACCCAGATCTCGACCTTGTCCGTCGAGGCTTCGGTCCCTTCCTGATCGTCCGCCGAGCTTGCGACCGCACTCAGGTCTGCCATCCCGACTGTTGCGGTGGTAGGCGCCGGCGCGGAAGTGGCGAAGGGAGCGCCGTGCTTCATGTACATCAGGCCGCGATGGTCGAGCAGCGGTTCGTCGCTGCGGATGTCACCGGCCAGCGACGGTGGCCTGGTGGGAAGGCGGTTGAAGAAGTCTCCCGGACTTCCTACACATGCCATCGTCACCGGATCGAAGGTCATGTCCACCCGACGCATCATTGTCCGTCGCCGCGGTAGAGTGACGCGGTAGTTGGCATGGGCAGCAGCCCAGCGCGCCATATGCTCCCTGAGTCGGCTGCCTGATTCACGGGCCACCGCTGCGTCGCGTGCACCCCAGAAGATCCGCAGCCAGCCGGCTATGGAATCATCCGGCAGCCGATCATATGCGGCGAGGCTGTCCTGCGGCACGAGCCAGCCGAGGTCCTGCCGGATGAACTCGCGCCCTTCGGGAGTCGGATCATTCACTGCCATCCAGTAGCGTGCGACAGCTTCACCGGTCCTGCCCAGCGACACCAGTGTCCGTGCCAGCTCGATGTCGACTACGGTGTGATCATACCCGAGTGAGCCTGCCCGTTCGAACGCCACCAGTGCCGAGTCGAACAGCCTTTCCCCACGGAGACGACGGCCTTCCACCAGCCAGGCGCCGGGGAAGGCATCGGGTCGGGCAAGTTCCGCCGTCAAAATCCGTCGGCTCCTGTTGTCGAGTGCTCGATCGGTCGCCCGGGTCAGCCGGTGGATCGCCTCGTCCCGGGCGGGAGCGAAATCCGGGTTCCTGCTCAGCGTCTCTTCAATCAGCCGCCAGAATGCATCTGCCTGGAACTCCCCCTCCGCCTTCCCGTCGGAGTTGAGCGTGGGCAGATCGAGAAGGTGCATCTCCAGGAAGACGCGGGCCATGATGTAGCGGGGCCAGTACCGGTCGGCGCGGGCGGATGCGGCAACGTTGAACTCGCGCAGCGCCCGCTCCAGTGTGGTCCGTGCTCCCGTTCGCCGCCACTCGGCCACCAGCTCGATTCCGCGCACCATGGCCGGATGATCGACTCCGGCACCATCCGGGAGCGGGACGAACTTTCCGGAATCGATCGCCGATTCCAGCGATGCCAGCAGACGCGCGTCAGGCCCTTCCTGGGAGACCGCTTCGGAAACGCACAACATTGCCGCCAGAGCGACCGTCACGCATCGCATGAGGCCCGGTCCTCGCTGTGGAGAAGATGGGGTGAATTCTCTGGTGACGGCCGGGCAGCCAGGTCGTGCACACTGCCGGGAATGAAACGCCCCGGAGGAGATGCCGGGGCGTCTGAGACCGGAAGGGCGTCGGAGTACTCAGTCGGTTCCACCCAGGTGGAGCCAGATCAGTTCCCGCAGCTCGGTCTCACTCTGTCGATGGACCAGAAGCGAGTCTCCTTCGACCAGGAGGGGCAGGGTACCGGCAGCAAGGCTGAACCGTGCATCGGGAACTCCGGCAGCACTGACCCGGAGCCACTCGGTGGCAGGTGCTCCGGGAACTACCGTAAGTGCCACCAGTACACCGCCGGAGGGGACGACGACCATGCCGGTCACCGGGGCGTGGGTTGCCGCGGAACGTGACCTCATCGTCGCGATGTCTTCATCGCTCAGACCGAAGAACGCAGCCTGAGGAGAAAGCTCGGCCACCCGGGCATCGAGTTCGGATGCAAGGATCGGCGGGCCGTCGGGGCCGCGCAGGGTCCAGCGCAGGTTGCCGCGGCTGTCGACATGTTCGATTTCGAAGCCTCCCGGAGGATTGCGGAAGACAGCCCCGTCGTCGGTGACGGCATAGACCGGTGCGGCAGCCATCAGGGGCGGCGGAATCGGGCCGTCGGCGCCACCGGTCAGCCATGGAATACGGTAGCGCACCAGTGAAGTCCCGGCCGTGTCGAACGGAGTGGCCAGGCGGGTCACGGCGAGGTAGGCCCCGCTGTCGCTCTGCCAGTCGGCAATCTGGTGGGTGACGATGATCGAGCCGATGAAGCCGAGCCCGACCAGCGGACCGAGACCACCCAGGGATTCGGTCTTCTGGAGCACTCCCTTGTCCGAGATGGTCTTGAGGGTGAGGCCCTCGTTGGTCATGTCGACCAACTGGTACCCTCTGCCCTGACTGCGGACTGCGGCGGCCATCGAGTAGGGGAAGTCCTCGCTGTCGATGCTGCCGATCGTCGAGCCGGCTGTGTCGGACTTCGACCAGACGATGATCGGTCGCCCCGGCTCCCAGACTGCGATGCGACCGTTGCCGATCCGGTTGGCGTAGGCGCGCTCCAGCGGGCACCTGTCGTAGCCATCGGCCATGCACAGCAGTCTGCCATCGCTGACGTCCAGCACGGGAAGCGAGGCGATATCCTCCGCCGTGACAGTGAGTTCCGTGGCCGGCCCTGTCGGGCCGGTTCGGTCCCCGCAGGCGATGGTCGCCAGAAGGGCAACGACAGGAATGATCCGTACTGACATATGCAGCTCCAGCTAGGTGTTGAACCGGAACAGCATCACGTCGCCGTCCCGTACCACGTATTCCTTGCCCTCGGCCCGGGCGAGTCCCTGCTCGCGGGAAGTCTTCCAGCCACCCACCCGCACGAAATCATCGTAGCCGACGGTCTCGGCGCGGATGAAGCCGCGCTCGAAATCGGAGTGGATCACTCCGGCAGCTTCAGGTGCCCTGGCGCCCACCGGAATGGTCCAGGCCCGGACTTCCTTCTCGCCGGCAGTGAAGTAGCTCTGCAGACCCAGCAGCCGATAGGCCGCCCGGGCGAGACGATCGAGTCCCGATTCGTCCACTCCCAGTGAAGCCATGAACTCGATGCGGTCCTCCGCCGGAAGTTCAGCCAGCTCGGCCTCCACCTTGGCAGAGAAGATGACCAGGTCGGCCGTTTCGTCGTCCCGGGCGATGGCCTGGCGCAGTGCCTCGACATGCGCGTTGCCCTCGACCAGTTCGTCCTCCAGGACGTTGGCGGCATAGAGAACCGGCTTCGCGGTCAGGAGATGGAGCGAGCGGAACAGGGCCCGTTCCTCGGCCGCGACCTCCACCGAGCGGGCCATGCGACCGTTCTCCAGCGCTTCCACCACCCGCTCGATCAGCGCCTTCTCGGCCTTCGCGGCAGTGTCGCCGGTCTTGGCCGCGCGGGTTGCCCGGTCGAGCCGCTTCTCCAGCGATACCAGGTCGGACAGTGCCAGTTCGGTGTTGATGATCGTCCGGTCGCGAGCCGGATCGGCACCACCCATCACGTGCTGGATGTCGTCGTCCTCGAAGCAGCGGATCACATGGACGATCGCGTCGACCTCGCGGATATTGGCCAGGAACTGGTTGCCCAGCCCTTCGCCCTGCGAGGCACCCCTGACCAGGCCGGCGATGTCTACGAACTGCACGGCAGCGGGAAGAATGCGCTCGGGATTGACGAACTTCGCGATCTCGGCGAGGCGGTGATCAGGAACCTCGACCACGCCGGTGTTGGGCTCGATGGTGGCGAACGGATAGTTCGCCACCAGCGCGCCTGCCGAAGTGAGGGCATTGAACAGGGTGCTCTTGCCGACATTCGGCAGGCCGACGATGCCAAGGGCCAGCATGCGGATCAGTATCCCCGTGCGAGGAAGAGCTGGGCGAACCAGGGCGCGAAGACGAGCGCTACTACGCAGGTCACCTTGATCAGGATCGAGATGCTGGGGCCGGAGGTATCCTTGAACGGATCACCGACGGTATCGCCCACGACGGCCGCCTTGTGCGTATCGGAGCCCTTGCCGCCATGGTCGCCGCCACCGGCCTCGATGAACTTCTTGGCGTTGTCCCACGCGCCGCCGGCGTTGGCCATCATCAGCGCGAGGAGAGCGCCGCTGACCGTGGTACCTGCGAGGAGGCCGCCCAGTGCGTGAACTCCGAGGAAGTAGCCGACGACTACCGGCATGGCGACCGAGAGCAGTCCCGGGGCGACCATCTCGCGCAGCGCCGAGCGGGTCGCGATGTCGACGCAGGTCTCGTAGTCGGCCTCGGCGGTGCCCTCCATCAGTCCCTTGATCTCACGGAACTGGCGGCGGACCTCCTCCACTACTCCCTGAGCTGCGCGGCCGACGGCGGTCATCGTGAGGGCGCCGACCAGGAACGGCGTCACGCCGCCGAGGAAGAGGCCGATCATGACCTTGTAGTTCAGGATGTCGAGCGAGAAGGTCTGGCCTGCCTGCTCCATCGCCGGCGCGATCGCGGCGGTGTAGGCGGAGAAGAGCGCGAGGGCGGTGAGCACGGCCGAGCCGATCGCGAAGCCCTTGCCGATCGCGGCGGTGGTGTTGCCGAGGGCGTCGAGACGGTCGGTGATGTCGCGGACGTCCTTGCCGAGGTGCGACATCTCGGAGATTCCGCCGGCATTGTCGGCAATGGGGCCGTAGGCGTCGACCGTCATCGTGATGCCGACGGTGCCAAGCATGCCGACCGCAGCGAGGGCGATGCCGTAGAGCGAGCCGACTGCCTGGTAGGCGATGAAGATCGTGATGCAGAGCACGAACACCGGTATTGCCGCCGAATTCATGCCGGTGGCCAGGCCGGCGATGATGTTGGTGGCGGGACCGGTCCTCGATGCATCGGCGATGAGGCGGATCGGCTTGCCGGCACAGTAGTACTCGGTGATCAGGCCGATCGCGATCCCGGCAAGTGTGCCGACGAGCACCGCGACGAAGAGGCCATTCTCGGTCGCGGCTGCCATCGGGAACTGGCCGACGATCCACCATGCAGCAAGGAGAAAGAGACCGGCGCCCAGAAGCTGTACCAGGCGGAGCGCCCATTCAGGCGACATGCTGCGGAGGAAGCGCATCGACCCGATGCCGATTGCCGAGGCGATGAGGCCGGCGATGGCAAGGCCTATCGGGAGGCCGATTGCGTTGAAGCGGTCGCCGATCATGAAGGCCGAGGAGGCGGCGGCGATGGCGACCGCAGCGGCGGTGGCATCGACGTACGACTCGAAGATGTCGGCACCCATGCCGGCGACGTCGCCCACGTTGTCGCCGACGTTGTCGGCGATGGTGGCAGGGTTGCGCGGGTCGTCTTCGGGGATGCCAGCTTCGACCTTGCCGACCAGGTCGGCGCCGACGTCGGCGGCCTTGGTGTAGATGCCGCCGCCGATGCGGGCGAAGAGGGCGATCGAGGAGGCACCCATCGCGAAGCCGGCCATGATCTCGCCGAAGAGACGGTAGTCATGGTCGGTGATGGTGGCGATGTTGCTGGTGTCGAGGAACTTGACCAGCAGCACCCCCATGCCGAGGAGGCCGAGCGAGGAGACCGCGAGGCCCATTACCGCGCCGCCGTTGAAGGCGATCTGGAGCGCCTTTGCCGGGTTGTTGTTGCGGGCAGCCTCGGTGGTGCGGACGTTGGTCTTGGTCGCGGCCTTCATGCCTATGAAGCCCGCGACGACGGAGCAGACACCGCCGAAGACGAAGGAGCCGGCGACCGTCCAGCTTGCCTCCGGCAGGGCCAGCCCGAGGGCGATGGCGACCAGAACGATCACCGGTGCCAGGACCTTGTACTCGCGCTTCAGAAAGGCCATCGCGCCACGTTCGATCAGCGAGGAAATCTCCCGCATCCGGCTGGTACCGACCGGTTCGCGCTTGATGGCGACGTAGAGGCCGAACGCGGCGAGCAGGCCGACGATCCCGAGGATCGGGGCATACTGGAGCGACTGGGCGAATACAGGCATGAACCCCTCGTTAGGTACGTCGGCACGCGGTGGTGCCGGAAGAAAGTGAACGACCCGTGCGGTCAGGCTCCGGCACGGTTGAAGCGTGTCATCGCGAGTTCGGTCCCCTCGTGGACCCAGCACTCGACGGCCTCTGCCATGGTGTCGAGCGCGCCATCGACTGCGGCGCGCTCCTCCGCGGTGAAGCGGCCCAGCACCCAGTCGGCCAGGTCGTCATAGGCGGCGGGCTTGGCGCCTATCCCGATCCGGAGCCGGGGGTAGTCCCGACTCTGCAGTGCGGCCTCGATGCTGCGGAGGCCATTGTGTCCTCCCGGAGATCCCGACTTTCTGAGGCGGAACTCTCCGGGTGGAAAGGCCACGTCGTCGACCAGCACCAGCAGGTCGTCCGCCGGATTCCAGGTCGGCGACCTGAGCTGGCGGAGGGCGTCACCACTGCGGTTCATCCAGGTCATCGGCTTGAGCAAACGAACGGGGACGCCGTTGAGCGCCCCCGACGCAATCATCGCCTGATCACCCCTGCGCCACGGACCGAATCCGAACCGGAGGGCGAGGTGGTCGAGCAGTATCCAGCCGGCGTTGTGACGGGTGCGCTCGTATTCGGGCCCGGGATTGCCGAGCCCAACGATCGCCCGCAGCACTCAGCTTCCCGCGGCCTCGGCCTCGTCGGCCTTGCCCTTCCTGATCACCTCAGGCTCGTCTTCGGCAGGGGCGTCAGCCGACACCTCGGCGCGTGATGCCAGTACGCCGACTACCGTGACGTCGCCGTCATGGAGCAGTTCGCCCTTGGCCACGACGAGGTCGCGTACGTGGATCGACTGGCCCACCTGCAGCGGGGTCACATCCACGTCGATATGCTCGGGGATGTCGGCCGGAAGGCAGCGGATCGAGACCCGGTGCAGGTGATGGTCGATCACTCCGCCATGGTTGCGGACACCTTCAGCCGTACCGACCAGATGCACCGGAACCTCGACGGTGACGGCCTCATCGGCCACCACTGCGTAGAGGTCGAGGTGGATCACCTCGGAGCGCTTGATCGGATTGCGCTGGACCTCGCGCACGATCGCCTTGACCGGAGCTCCGCCGTCGATCGCGACGTCGACCAGCACCGTTTCGCCGCCGATCACGTCGAGCAGCCGCTGAACCGCAGCCTGCTCGACGCTGAGCGACTGGGCCTGACGTCCGTGGCCGTAGATCACTGCCGGTAGCCGACCCTCGCGACGAAGCGAGCGGGCGACACCCTTGCCATTGCCGGGCCGCGCGGTCGCGGCGAGACTAACCTGATGCATTTCCCTTTTCCTTCCATCCCGTTCAGTCGAAGAGTGCACTCACCGACTGGTCACTGTGCGTGTATCTGATTGCCTTGGCCAGCAGTCCTGCTACGGACAATACCGTGAGCTGCGGGAATCGCCGTTCCTCGGGGATGGCGATCGTGTCCGTTACCGCAACTTCGGTGACCGGCGAACCGGCCAGTCGCTCCACCGCAGGCCCCGAGAGCAGGGCATGGGTGGCGCAGATGTAGATATCCCGGGCGCCCAGGCGCTTGAGCGCGTGGACCGCCTCGGTCATCGTCCCGCCGGTGTCGATCATGTCGTCGGGAATGATACAGTTCTTTCCCGTCACCTCGCCAACGACGTTCATCACCTCGGCCACGTTGGGCCCGCTGCGCCGCTTGTCGATGATGGCGAGGGAGCCGTTCAGCCGCTTGGCGAAGCCGCGCGCCATCTTGGCCGACCCGACGTCCGGGGCCACGACCACGACATCCTCGAGCTGCTTCTGCCGGTAGTGCTGGACGAACACCGGCGCGGCGTAGAGATGGTCGACCGGCAGGTCGAAGAATCCCTGGAGCTGATGCTGGTGGAAGTCGATCGCCAGCACCCGGTCGGCGCCGGCGGTCGAAATCATGTTGGCCATCAGCTTGGCCGAGATCGCCACCCGCGGCTGGTCCTTGCGATCCTGACGGGCGTAGCCGAAGTAGGGGATGACTGCGGTGATCCGGGAGGCGCTGGCCCGCCGGGCCGCATCGATCAGGATCAGCAGTTCCAGCATGTTGTCGCCCGGTGGATTGGTCGACTGGATGATGTAGACATCCCGCCCGCGGACGTTCTCATCGATCCGGACGAAGATCTCGCCGTCGGCAAAACGCTTGAGGGTCACCCGGCATAGCTCGGAATCGAGCTGCCGGGCGACCTGCTCCGCCAGGGGTCGGTTGGCCGACCCGGACATGAGGAGCATCGGCTTGGTGTGCAAAGTCCGTTCCGTCATGACAATAGCCCCCAAAGATAGCCTCCGGCTCTGACGGCTGCAAGCGGGTGGGCCGGGGTTGCCGCAACTGCCCTGTCGGGAGTTCCTTGGATGATGACCAACCTGACCGACCTGGAATCGGCCCGCATCCAGTTGGACCGCTTCCTCGAGGAGCCCGGTGGCCCGGGACTCGAGGCCGTCGCCACCTGGCTGATGGCGGCCGCCCCGGATGTCGACGACGGCCCGATCCCCAGGAACGAGCGCCTGACCACGCTGGCAGCCGCGCTGGCGGCCCACCCGGATGCCGACCGGATTACGGCCGGACTCAGGGAGGCCTGGAGTCACCACTCTGCCGTCCGGCTCATCGCCGAAATGGGGGTCCCCACCCATGTGACGCTGATGAAGGAGGTCAGCGATCGGGTGGTGGACCGCTTCGTCCCGCGGTATGAACCAGACGGCGATCTCTATGTGATCGTCGAGCGGCTGCGCCTGGGCGAGGCCGATGCCGACTGGCTGGAATCGCTCACCCCCGACCGGCTTCTCCCTTGGCGTGAAGTGATCGCCCTTTCCGATCGGGTGCTGCTCGATGCGGCGTCACTCCTGGCAATCAGGGCAGCGTCCACCGGGCTCACTAGGTCACTGCTGATGCTTCATCCGGAACGTCCGGAGTCGGCGTCGCCATTCTTCCACCTTCCGGGAGTGGTGCAGGCGGTGACAGCCTCTCCCGAGGACGTCCAGCTCCGGGAGCAGTGGCAGGCTGCGCACGCCGCCTGTCACCAGGCTCTGCGCGAAGCCCATGACCGCCTGGAGGTGAAGGGAGTCTCCGCCGACCTGATCTACCGACTGGAAGTGCTCGAAGCGGTGCTCGGAAGGCTGGACGGGATCATGCGGGTCATTTCGGTACGGGGTGCCGGGCCGCTGCTGGCCGCCGCCATCATCCGGAGCGGGGCCCGCCAGCGTGGAGTGAGGGCGCTGATCCGCAACTCGATGAAGCGGCTGTCGCGCCACGTGGTGGAACACACCGGCAAGGCAGGTGAGCACTACGTCGTCAGAAACCGGGAGGATTGGGAGAAGGCCGGCAAGAGCGCGATCGGTGCCGGTGTGATCACGGCGGTGACCGCGGCAGGCAAGTTCGCAGTCACGGGACTGCCTCTGTCGCCATTCATGACCGGCATCGGGCTCGCCATTCTCTACAGCGTCTCGTTCGTGCTGCTGCAGCTCTTCCACTTCTCGCTGGCATCAAAACAGCCTGCGAATACCGCCTCGGCACTTGCCGCCGCCCTCGACAATCGCCGGGATGTGGACGAAGAAGTCGATCTGGTTGCCAGCGTCACCCGATCGCAGACGGTGGTGACCATCGGAAACGTCGGGGCCGCGATTCCGGTGGCGATAGTCCTGGTGCTGATCGGCTGGCTGGTGGCTGGGAAGCCAATGCTGGGTCCAGAGACTGCCACCTATGCGGTCAAGTCCCTCAATCCACTTCGTACCGCGACGATCCCGTTCGCAATGGTCACCGGTGTCTTCCTGTGGCTGTCCAGTCTGGCGGCCGGATGGGCCGCCAACTGGAACGCTCATCGCGGTGTTGCGCTGGCAGTCGCTGCGAGCGGCGGGCTGCGGCGCGCGATCGGCCAGCAGGGAGCAGCGAGGGTAGCCCGATTCATCGACGAGAACGGTAGCGGTATCGTCGGGTATGTGGCGCTGGGTGTGCTACTCGGTTTCGTCCCGATCTTTCTGCAGTTCGTCGGGATTCCGGTCGAGGTGCGTCACGTCACGCTCCACTCCGCGCAACTGGCGCTGGGCGTCTGGTCTCTGGCGGGCTCCACCGGGATCGTCTGGTCGGACGCTGCCTGGGGCTTCGCCGGCGTGATCATGATCGGCATCTGCAACTTCGGTGTGTCGTTCCTGCTGGCACTCAGGCTGGCGATGCGGGCGCGGGATGTCGGGAAGGAAGAGCGATCGAGGATCTTCGGCGAGATAGGGAAGGCGTTCCGTTACTCGCCTCGCCGGTTCCTGAGCCCGCCGCGCGACTAGCAGGTGGCTGCGGCATTGCCCCGGGTGGATTCGAACCACCATAGCCAGATCCAAAGTCTGGAGTCCTGCCATTGGACGACGGGGCAGCAGAGGAAAAGATATCCGGGGAGGACCGCGAACGACGTAGTAGGGGGCGCCCTTGTGGCGCCCCCTGCCCAGGAATGCCCCGAACCCGTAGGGATTGACGCACGTGGCGCCCCCTGCTCAGGAATGCCCCGAACCCGTCCTGCCTGCCACGACGGTGCCGTACCTGCCACCCAGCATCCCCATCGCGTCATCCCGGCTCCGTTCATCGCGATACACTGCGAACAGGGTGCTTCCGGAACCACTCATCCGGCAGAGCATCGGGCCGGTACGCGCCAGTGCCTCGAACCCTTCGCGTATCCGCGGATGGTGACTGAAGACCGGTGCTTCGAAGTCGTTGCCGGCGATCCGAGCGAGATCGCCCCACGATCCGAGCAGCGACTGATCGAGTACGATGGCACCGCGCCCCATGCTGCCTTCCTGCATCTGATCCACCCAGCGATAGGCGTCGGCAGTGGCGACATGGATACCGGGGAACAGCAGCAGCAGCGGCTTCGCCGGCAGCGGAGGCAGTGCCAGCAGTCGCTGGCCGCGTCCCCAGCCGAGCGCCAGTGAGGAGCCGGAAAGAAAGAAAGGGACATCGCTCCCCAGGCGATGAGCGAACAGCAGCAGTTCACCTCGCGGCACCGGATTGCCAGCCAGCCGGTTGACCGCATCGAGCACGGCAGCGGCGTTGGACGAGCCGCCGCCCAGCCCGCCTCCTGCCGGGATGCGCTTCACCAGCCGGATCGCAACGCCGAACCGCCGTCCGGTGGCAGCCAGCACCGCATCGGCGGCTCGCCAGGCGAGATTCTGCTCCACCGGCCCGAGGTCCGCTCCTTCGACAGTCAGCTCGATTCCACTCGCGATCTTCCTGATCTCGATTTCGTCCGCGAGATCAATCCGTGCGAACAGGGTCTCGATCGAGTGATAGCCATCGGTTTCCCGCGCCAGCACTCGCAGCAGCAGGTTGACCTTGGCCGGCGACGCAACGGCGATGGCATCGCTCAAGTCGCCGACTCGCGTGCCTGGCGGAACGAAAGTCCGGTGGTGAGCAGGGAGTGCACGCCGAGCAGTGTGATCGGAACGAAGGTGAGAACGTGATATGTCAGGGCGTATGCCAGGCCGACCTCCTCCGGCACGCCGAACAGCGACGACAGTGTCAGCATGATCGCCGTCTCGAAGACGCCTGCATATCCCGGTGAACTTGGTACCGCGATGCCGATCATCAGCGCTCCCTGCAGCACCAGGGCAGCCGCGAAAGAGGCTTCGATGCCGAACGCAGCGAATGCCAGCCAGAAGGCCGCCGCATTGGTCAGCCAGATCGCGAGCGACCAGCCGACCAGCGGCAACGCTCTGCGCCAGTCGCCGAGTGCGGCCAGTCCTTCGACCAGTCGTTCAATGATGCCGAGAATCCCGGAGCGCAGTGTTCCTTCGGGGAGAATGGCCGTGATCGGGCGGGTCGCGATGGTCGGACGCAGTGCTACCACTACCGCAGCACCGAGCGCCAGCAGTGCGGCGATTCCGACCAGCCAGACCTTTTCGGCAAGTGGATTGCCGGCGGGGAGATCGATCACCAGCAGTGCTCCGGCCAGCAGCCCCATTGCTGTGAGCGCGTCGAAGATCCGTTCCACCGCCACCGATGCGAACGCCGAAGCGAACGGCACCGGCGCGATCCGGGAGATCGCCCCCATCCGTATCACCTCGCCGAGGCGGAGCGGCAGGATGTTGTTGGCGGCAAACCCGATCGCGATCGCGTGCCAGAGCTTCCCCGGCGGAATCGACGAGCCGTCGGTGGAGCGGAGCAGCAGGCTCCATCGCGGGACGCGAAGAGGGAAGGGCAGGGTGGCCAGGATCACCGCTGCGAGCATCGGCAGCGGTTTCATGGTAGCGATCTGGGTCCAGATTTCTCCGAGCGACCGACCACGGAAGGCGAACCAGATCATTGCGATCGAGACCGCGATACCTGCTGCCACCTTGATCCAGCGATTGCCGTCAGGCTGCTTCACGGGCGAGTTCGATCAGGTCCATGAGTTCGTCGAGCATCGGTCGCAGCGACGCAACGGTGACGGTCGGATCATCGAGAACAGCCTGCAGGGACTGGCGGATCTCAGCCGCCCTGCCCACCGCGGTGGCTCCCCTATAGCAGAGCGAATCGATCGCGACCACGGGGTCGCCCACCAGGCCGGCCAGTGAAGCTTCCTCCGGCTCGGCTCCGTCGCGGACCAGTGCGAGTCGCCTGAATGCCGATTCGAGCCGGCCGGGTTCGCCCGGAGCACTCTCCGGGATGGCGAATCCGGTCGGGTATGCGGGACCGGTGATGAGCAGGGATTCGATCGGGACGATCCCGTCGTCGATATCGGGTGCCAGTGATTCAATCGGGACGACATCGTCTGCCGGTTCATGTGGAGCCAGCGATTCGATCGGTACGACTTCGCTCTCGTCGGTCTCGGGAGTCAGTCGACGGGCGAGCTGATCGCGCCGTTCGATCAGCAGCGGCTGGTCATCGACTCCCCCGGCTTCGACCAGGAACTCCCCGCAGGTCCGCAGCATTCCGGCAACAGCATCCGGTTCCTGCATCGCGCCCGGAGTGCCGATTGCCGCAACGATCACTCTGGTCAGCGGCGAGAGGAAATGTCCGGTCGGAGAGCGCACCGGCATCGCGGCCAGGGTCGCGTGGAGTGTGTACAGCCGCAGCGCTGCGGTGGCCGGAGAGGTAGCGCGGGAAAGAGTGTCGGCCTGGGCGATGAGATGGTCTCCCACCCCTACCAGTTCGATCGGTACCGGAGTGCCGCTGACCAGCGGTACCTGGCCGCGGGTCACGACGCTGGTTTCGCCCTCGGGTGCGAGTCGCGTGATCGGGATCACATCGGCCTCGCTGGTGCCGTGTTCGAGCAGTCGCCGGGCAATCACTTCCAGGCCGTCGGGTACGGTCACCTGGCCGATGTCGGAGACCGATTTCGCCATCTGCTGCAGGGCATCTGCTGCATCGGCAAAGATGTCGGCGACGTCGGGGTTGGCCGTGCCCGGTCCGAGCAGACCGCGGGCAGTCACCTCCATCGCTTCGAGCAGTTCGGGCAGCGGGGAGAGGGGGGCTGAGGCGGCATCCAGTCCACGCAGCGAACGCATCCGTTCGAGTACCGCGTTGAGGGCTGCAGGCGGTGGGGTCGGTGCCAGGGCGCGGGCAGCTTCCTGCCAGCTCCCGGCAATCGCGGCCGATTCGCGGGCGATGAAGGCGCGTACTCCGGGCGTGAGACCGGCAGCGCGAGGAGGGGCCGGAGGAGTGGTCGCTCCGCTGTTTCCTTCGATCGAACCTGCCAGTGCCAGTGCTGCCCGGTCTTCGGGCTCACCCCATGCGCGGGCCCGTCCGGTGAGTGCCGCAAGTTCCGTCAGCGCCGTCGACCACCGTTCCTGCTCCGATCGGTCCCATCCGGCTTCATGGTCCCGGAGTCTGCGGGCGGTCACTTCCAGCGCCGCCGCTGCGCGGGCGAAAGTCCCCAGGCCGGCCATCAGGGCCGAACCGCGGAGAGCCCGGCAGACCCGCATCAGACGGTCGCCATCGGGCGGCGAATCAGGAGAGGCCACCAGTTGCCCGGCCACGCCGAGGTACTCGGTGGCCTCGACGACGAAGAACTCGATGCTGCGGTCGGCGCGGGTCATCGGCGTGCCCTGTCCATCGCCCGGAGCATCTCTCCGGTCGCCTGGCCGATTCCCATGATCATTGCCCGTGCCACTATGCTGTGTCCGATGTTCAGTTCCTCGATCTCCGGTATCATGGCAACCGCACCGACGTTGGCATGGTCGAGTCCGTGGCCGGCATGGACTGCCAGGCCAAGTTCCGCAGCATGATGCGCCCCGGCGGCCAAAGCCGCCAGTGCCTCGGCGCTGCTCTGCCAGGTATGAGAGTATCGGCCGGTATGCAGTTCCACTGCGGGGACACCCAGGCTGGCCGCCCGTTCGATCGTGGCGAGGTCGGGATCGATGAAGAGCGAGACCTTGATGCCTGCCCCGGTCAGGCGCGCGATTGCCCCCACCAGCGCCGGATCGGAGCGGGAGAGGTCCAGCCCGCCCTCGGTGGTGACTTCCTCCCGGCGCTCCGGGACCAGCGTGGCCGCGTAGGGCCCCAGTTCACAGGCCAGCGAGACGATCTCCTCCCGGGCGGCCAGCTCGAAGTTGCAGACCGTTCCCGCTTCCCGGATCAGTGCCACGGCATCATGATCCTGCACGTGGCGCCGATCCTCCCGGAGGTGGAAAGTGATGCCATCGGCTCCGGCAGCCACGGCGGCGCGCGCCGCCTCCAGCGGATCGGGAAGGTCGCCGCGACGTGCCTGCCGCACGGTGGCCACGTGGTCGACGTTCACGTAGAGCCGCAGATCGCCGCGACGGTGCGCGGTGCCAGTTAGATTTCCCAGATCAACTCCCGCCCGGAGGTGCAGGTGTTCCGTTCAGCCCGGATGGCAATTCTATCGCTCGCAGTCGTCGGATGTGCCGCGTCGGTGGCATCCACTCCGTCCGCCAGTGGCCCCTCATCTGCAAAAGAGGGAGTAGAGGAGTTTATGCGCGCGGCGGCAGACAGCAACCTCAACCGGATGGCGGAGCTGTTCGGCACCGACCGCGGTTCGGCCAGGAGGACCGGTCAGCCGAGGGACTTCGCTCAGCGGATGGTCGTCATCCAGGCCTACCTGGGCGGCGTAGGGGTGAGGGCCCTGTCGGAGGTTGCAATCGACCGGCGGAACCACGCGCTGATCACCACCGAGCTGTCCCGGGGGACCTGCCGGGTGACCGTTCCGGTCACGGCGGTGCGCGGTCCAGATGGCTGGCTGGTGAGAGAGTTCGACCTGACGCTGGCGGCCGAGGTCAACAAGCCCTGCTGATGTGGGGAACCGGACGACGGGCGCCGGCGTTTGAACTGAAGGAAGGATATGGCGGCAGGAGATCGTGCCTGCCGGAAATCGCGACAGAACCGAGGAGCAGCTTTCAGAATGAGCACCGTCACTGTAACCGATCAGAACTTTGCGACCGAGGTCGAGCAGGCTTCCGGACTGGTCGTGGTGGATTTCTGGGCCGAATGGTGCGGTCCCTGCCGCATGATCGCCCCCACCATCGACGCCCTGTCCGAGGCCTATGCCGGCCAGGCGAAGATTGCCAAGCTCGATACCGACGCGAATCAGGCGACCACGATGAAGTACAACGTCCGCTCGATTCCGGCGGTGCTGTTCTTCAAGGACGGCAAGCACGTCGACTCGATCATCGGAGCGCAGCCCCGCGGGGCATTCGAGCAGAAGATCCAGGCTCACCTCTGAGATCGGCGGCCACCTTGCCGTCGGGCAGGGCCGCTCCGGGATGAATCCGGGGCGGCCTTCCGCTTTCTTTCAGCATGTCCTCCGGTACTCTCTACGTAGTCGCGACCCCCATCGGCAATCTCGGTGACATCTCCCGCAGGGCGGTGGCTACCCTTGCGGGGGTCTCGATGATTGCGGCCGAGGACACCCGGCGTACCCGGCAGCTGCTGACCGCGCTCGAACTCTCCGTGCCCCTGACATCGTTCCACGCCCACTCTCCGCCGGGGCGGCTCCGCGAACTGCTCGATCGCCTGCTGGCCGGAGAGTCGATAGCCCTGGTCACCGATGCCGGAACTCCCGGAATCAGTGATCCCGGGCCGCAACTGGTGAATGCCGCGCGCGAAGCCGGAGTCACCGTGGTTCCGATACCCGGACCGACGGCGGTTGCCACCGCGATAGCCGCCAGCGGGCTGCCGGCCGATCGCCACCTCTTCCTGGGCTTCCCGCCGCGCAAGGGACGGGAGCGGAATGAGTGGCTGGACGTGCTGGCAGGTGCCCCCTGGACCGTCATCTGTTTCGAGGCGGCCAATCGGCTGGTGCCGCTGCTGAACGATCTCGCTGCCGTCTGTGGCGGGACCCGTGAGGCGGTGGTGGCTCGGGAGCTGACCAAGCTCCACGAGGAGTTCCGCTCCGGCACCCTGGCGGAACTGGCTGCGTGGTACGACGCGACTCCTCCGCGGGGGGAGGTCACTCTGCTCGTTGCAGGAGCTTCACGGGAGGAGCTGTCGGTGTCCGGTCCCGACGAGGCGACCATTCAGCGCCTGGTGGCCGAGGGCAGGAGCAGTGGCCTCTCCGATCGGGAACTGGTGCGTCACCTGACACGGGCCGCAGGCATCTCCCGTAATGAGGCCTACCGACTGGTGATGGAGCTGAAGGGATGAGATCTGCAATACTGCCGGGAGTCATGCTGGCACTGTCCGCTGTCGCTCTGCCGGCACAGGGGACCGTGACGATCGGGCGTCTCCACTACGATGGTGGCGGTGACTGGTATGCCAATCCTTCGTCTCTGCCGAATCTGATCGCGGCTGCCAGCCGGGACACCGGCATTCCGCTGGCTCCGAGGGAGCGGGTGATCCGGCTCTCCGACCCCGCGCTATGGGAGGTGGGCTACCTGCATCTCACCGGTCATGGCGAAATCCGGTTCCCGGAAACTGATCTCACCACTCTGCGTCGCTGGCTGATCGGTGGAGGGTTCCTCCACGCCGACGACAACTACGGACTCGATCAGTCGTTCCGACGCGAGATGGCCCGGCTGTTTCCCGACCGCCCGCTGGTCGAAGTGCCGCTCGATCATCCGATCTACTGGGTGGTGCACCGCTTTCCTGATGGTCTTCCGAAGATCCACGAGCACGACGATCTGCCACCGCAGGGGTTCGGAATCTTCATCGACGGGCGTCTCGCAGTTTTCTACAGCTATCAGACCGATCTGGGCGACGGCTGGGAGGACGAAGGGGTTCACGATGATCCGCCGGCCATCCGCGAAGCCGCTCTGCGCATGGGAACCAATCTGATCGCCTACGCGCTGGGATGGGGCGGATGACGCTGGTCGAATCGCTCCGGCAGGCAGGAGCAGGATTGAGGCGTGCGCGGATCGGCAGAGCGGCCCTTCCCGGGTTCGTCACGGCTCTGGTCATCATGGCAATCGCAGCCTGGCTGCTGAGGTCAGGACTGATCAACGCTCCGCTGCTGGTGGTGGCCGGGTGGCTACTGCTCCTCGGCGCAGTCGGGATTGCCATTGTAGCAGCAGTCCGGGCCGCCAACCGGGTCGGCCCGATGCGGGTGGCACTGGACCTTGAAGATGGCGGAGCATGGCGAGCCGGTTCGCTGACCACTCTCCTCGATTCTCCCCCGGCCGGTACCAGCAGTACGCTTCACCGGATGGCTCTGTCGGCGCAGGCGGATGCAGTGGGTGATCGCGGTGCCGCAGTGCTCGAACCGCTGGTCGGTGCCGAGCTGCGAGGCGCCAGGGGAATGCTGATTGCGGCAGCGCTCGCGGGGGTGGCGCTGATCCTTGCCCGGCCGATGGATGGGGCTGCGGGACTTCTCTGGCGACCGGTGTCGGCAGCGGGAGCACTGGTGCAGCCGGTGACGCTGGAGGCCGACCGCAGCGAGGTAAGGCGAGGCGGTGAAGTCTCCTTCAGCATCGTTGCGCCGGGATACAGTCGTGCTACACTGAGGCTTCGCCATCCCGGCGAAGGGTGGCGTGACCAGGAAGTGGAACTCGATCGCGACGGGCGCGCCACCGTGACAGCCGGCCCCCTCGATGCCGAACTCGTCGCCCGCGCTGATGCCGGTGGCCGCCGGTCCGGAGAAGTGCGAGTGTCGATCGTTCTGCCCGCATTCGTCGGCGCCTTCACGATCACTGCCCACTATCCCGACTATCTCCGGCTGGAGTCGGAGCAGCTTCCGGTCGACGGTGACACGTTGATCGTTCCCGAGGGAACGCGGCTGGAGATCGCCGGAAGCAGCACCGCCGAGCTGGCCGCAGTGGCGCTCACCAGCGGCGTCGACTCCGTATTCCTGGCTGTATCCGGGCGCGATTTCAGTGGCCGATTCATGCCAGCGGAAGACCGCGAATGGGAGCTGGCTGCCAGCGCGGCCGGCGGTGTCCCGCTGGCCGGAGCAATGCCTCGATTCGCTGTCCGCGTGGTGGCTGATTCGGCGCCGGACGTATCGATCATGATGCCCGCCACCGATACGACCGCTGCGGCGGCAGCCGAGGTCGCCGTGGTGGTGGCGGCACAGGACGATCATGGTATCAGGTCGATGGCGATCGAACTGCGGGTCGCCGGGGCCGACAGGGTGATCACGATGCCGCTCGATGTCGAAGCCGGTTCCGGCACCGCTCAGGCTGTAGTCTCCGATCGCATCCGGCTCGGTTCGCTGCAACTGGTTGCGGGAGATACTGTCTACTACCATGCCGTGGCAGTCGATGATTCGCCCAGGCGGCAGCGCGGGCGATCGGCTGAACGTCGCATCATCATTCCCACCGGATCGGAACTGCGTGCCGCTGCTGTCGAAGATGCCGCCCGCAACTCTGCGGCACTGGACTCCCTGGTATCCGCTGCCCGGCAGGCCCAGCGCCAGGCTGAGGACCTGGCGCGCCAGCGGCTCGATGCAGGTGCCGGAGAGAATGAGGGAACTCTTTCATCCGAGACAGCGCAGCGGGTGGAGCAGGCCGCCGCGGCACAGGAAGCGATCGAGGAACGACTCTCCGACGCGGTCGATCAACTGGAGCAGCTCGAACGGCGTGCAGCCGAAGCGGGAGTGCTCGACTCGGCGCTGGCAGGTCAGATGGCCGAGATCAGGGACCTGCTGGAACGTGCGGTACCCCCTGAGCTGCGGGCGGCGATGAACGAACTGCGTGAGGCGATGCGTCAGCTCGACGGCGACCGGGCTGGTGATGCGCTCAAGGAAATGGCACGCCAGCAGGAGCGGATGCGCCAGGCGATGGAGCAGGCGCGCGAACTCTTCGAACGTGCCGCGCTCGAGATGGACCTTGCCAATCTCGCCGATGAAGCGGGCGAACTGAGTGCTCTGCAGGAGCGCCTGGCCGAACAGCTGAAGGCGGACAGCGCCGGTGCTGCTGCCAGGCAGGAGGAAGCTGCGGAACGGGCGGAGGCGCTGGCGGAAGCGCTGGAGCGCGCGACGGAGCGGATGCCGGTCACCGAGGGCAGGGAAGGAATGCAGCAGGCGGCCGATCGGGCGAGGCAGGCGAGCAGCGAGATGCAGTCGGCTGCCGAGTCGTCCGAGCAGGGCGACCCGGAGATGGCGGTGTCCCAGGCCGAGTCAGCCGGCGAGACCATGTCGGAGGCTGAGGAGCAGATCCGGAAGGAACGCGGCGAGATGCAGCAGGGTATGCGTCGCGAGGTCATCGATGCGTTGGACCGCCTGCTGGCCGAGACGGCGTCAATCGTTCGTCAGCAGCAGCAGGTTGCCGAGACCTTCAGGCGTGGTGCGCTTTCGGGACAGCTTCGGATCGAACAGGCTACTCTGGAGGAGGCAACGGCCCGACTGCTGCAGCAGTCCATTGCAGTGGCATCGAAGAATGCCCTGACCTCTCCCCGGATCGCTGCCGGATTCACCGGTGCGCGTGATGCGATGCGTGCGGCCATCGAGGCGACGTCATCGGCCGTGCCGAGCCCGGGCACTGCGGCGGACCGGGCGGGGAATGCCATCGACGGATTGGCAGTCGCCGCATGGGAGCTGCTCCGTTCCCGGGACAATATCAGCGGCGGTCAATCGGGCAGTGGCATGGCGGAGGCGATGCAGCAGATGCAGCAGATGGCCGGTCAGCAGGGTGGGATGTCGCAACAGGGCCAGTCGATGATGGACGATGGTGGCACACCGAGCATGGCTGAGATGATGCAGCTTGCCATGCAGCAGCGCGCGATCGCCCAGCAGCTCGAACTGATGCAGGCGGGTGGAAACATGCCCGGCGCCGGTGCCATGGCTGACGAAGCGGGTGAACTCTCCCGGATGCTGGAGTCGGGCAGGCTCGACCGCGAGATGGTGGAGCGTCAGCAGCGACTCTTCCGCCGGATGCTCGATGCCGGGCGGTCGCTGCAGGGCGAAGAGGAGGACCGGGAGAAGGAGCGTCGCAGCGAAGCAGCCGACCCTGCGCGCCGGGCCGCTCCGCCGGTGTTCGATCCGCGCTCACTCCGCACCGCAGGCGACATTCCGCTGCCACGCTGGGAAGATCTTCAGCGTCTCAGTCCCGACGAGCGCCGCCGGGCGATGGACTACTTCCGCCGCCTGGCGGAGGGCGGCACGCCATGATGCTGTCGCTGAGGGTCGCCGTTCTGGGAATGCTGATTGCCGTGTCGCATGGCAGCATTCCGGCTCAGGACGTCGGAATCAATGTCCCCATGTCCGAGCTTCAGCGGGCACTGGCGGCCGAGCGACGCGGCGATTTCGATACCGCCATTCCGCTGTTCCGTGATGTGCTGCGCGAGCATCCCCGCGAGATCGCCGCCGTGCTGGGGCTTTCCCGCGCGCTTCCGGCACTGGGTCGCCGGGAGGAGCTGATCGGCGATCTGATGAAGGCGATCGAGGCAGACCAGAAGAACGTCGGTCTCCACTCCCTGGCGGTGCGACACCTCGCGCTTCTCAAGTGGCCGGACTCGACCGCGAAGGTGGTCGAGATGTGGGTGAAGGAGGCAGGTGACTCGGAAGAGCCCTACCGTGAATGGTCACTTTCGGCGCTCGAAGCGCGGGATCGTCTCGCCGCGCGGCGGGCTCTGGAACTCGGCCAGTCCCGGATTCCCGAGCCGGCCAGACTTTCGCCCGAGCGGGCGCAGCTCTACCAGATGGATGGTGACCATCAGGGCGCCACCCGCGAGTGGCTCCGCGCAGTCGCCTTCCTGCCGATGTTCCGGCAGAGTGCCGTGCAACTGCTGTCCGCCGTTCCGGTCGAGTTCCGCGATTCGGTGCTCGGAGTCCTCTCGGCCGATGGCTCCCCTGAATCGGATAGGCTCCGCGGTTTCCTGCTGGTGAAATGGGGAGACCTGGACGCAGGCAGTCGCCTGCTGGCGGAAGGTGCACCGGCGATGGTCGAGGAAGTGCGTCTCTTCTTCCGGCCGGTGCTGGATGAACTGCGATCCAGGCGTGATCCGGCGGCACTTGCCGCCAGAGGAAGACTCCTGGAAGCTCAGGCAATGCGCGAAACCGGCGCGGAACGGGTCAGGCTCAGAATGGACGCAGCACGCGCCTGGGCCGATGCCGGCAATGAGGTCAAGGCTCGCGAACTGCTCGGAATGATCGCCGGAGATCCCGCTGCTGCACCGCAGGTTGCCAACTCCGCATCGACCACGCTTCTCGGAGTGCTGCTGGCAGAGGGGAAGATCGCGGAAGCCGACTCGCTGCTCGAACGTGTGGCGGGATCGCTGTCGCTGGATGAGCGGGATCGTGAGCGGCGGAGGCTCGCCCTCGCGTACGCCCGCCAGGGTGAACTGGAGACTGCCGATCGAATGCTGATGGCAGATTCCAGTGTCGCCGGGTTCGATGCCCGCGGCAGGGTGCTGGCTTTCCGGGGTGACTTCAAGGCAGCGTCGGATCTGCTCCGGCTCGCCGGTCCGTTCGACGACGATCGCGAGTATGTGGTTCGACGGGTGACGATCGGTGCACTGATCCAGCTCGCCGACGTCGATCACTCGGAGGAGATCGGTGCCGGGCTGCTGGCGCTCGAGCGCGGCGACACCGTTGCTGCCGTGAAGGCATTCGAGCACGCGGCTGCCGGTCTCGGCCCGAAGGGAGCACCGACGGTTCTGGCAACTGCTGGCGAACTGGCTGCGGCTGCCGGTGATGTCGGAACCGCCATGCGGCTGTATCAGGCCGCCGAAGCCGGGGAGCTGCCATCGGCTGCGGCCGGAGCGCGTCACGGTCGGGCAGTACTGCTATTCGCTGCAGGCGACAATACGGGAGCCCTGGCTGCGGTGGAGTCCGTCCTGCTCGATTTCCCCGACAGCGCGGTGGTGCCGGCTGCGAGGCGGCTGCGGGATCTGATCATTGGCGCCATACCCGGGAGGTCGCGGTGAGTCCGTCGAGACGCAGTTTCCTCCGGGCCGGTGCACTGGCTGCTGGAGCACTGGCGCTGCCACGCAGCAGGGCCGGGGCGATCTGGACGGCGAGGTCGTCACTGCTGGTGCCGATGGACGACAGCCAGAGCAATCATCTGCGAGCCTACGGCCTGATCTTCCGGGCGCTGGAGCGCGGCGAATCGGCAGAGTGGCTGCTGAACTATCGTGGCGGTTCGTTCCTGCTGCCGGCATCGGAGGCCGGCAGGCGCGATGCGGTTCTCTCAGGTGTGAGTGTGGTGCCTGTCGATGCCGGCTCGGTTGCGGGGGTGCATGCCGAAATCGAGCGCACCAACGCCGACTCGATTCCGTTGGAGAAGGTTCCGAAGGTGGCGGTGTATGCTCCGCCCAACACCGCTCCATGGGATGATGCTGTCACGATGTCTCTGGAGTATGCCGGGATCAGCTACGACCGGATCTGGGATCAGGAGGTCGGTACCGGTCGTCTTCCCGAGTGGGACTGGCTACATCTCCATCACGAGGATTTCACCGGTCAGTTCTCCAAGTTCGTGCTGAACTACAGTGGCGCTCCATGGCTGCAGGAGATGATGGGGATCAACCGCGAGATGGCTTCGCAGCTCGGTGCTCCGAATGTCCCGGCGCTGAAGAAGGCGGTGGCAAGACGGATTGCCGAGTTCGTGGACGGCGGTGGCTTCCTGTTCGCGATGTGTACCGCGACGGAGACGCTCGATCTGGCGCTGGCCAGCGAGGGTGTCGACATTGCCGCTGCCTATGCCGACGGAACCCCCATGGCACCGGACGCATCGGCGCGGATGCAGTGGGATCGTGCGCTGGCATTCACCGGAGCGATCCTGGAGCCTTCTCCTTCGCTGGCGGTGTTCAGTTCGATCGACGGCCATCAGGTCAACGGTATCAGCCGCAAGCCGCTGGGTGCCTTCACCCTCTTCGACTTCGCGGCGAAGATCGATCCGGTGCCGACGATGCTGGTGCAGAGTCACCGGCAGGTGATCGCCGATTTCTACGGCCTCACCACTTCGTTCAATCGTGCCACGCTCAAACCCGGAACGATCGTGCTGGGCGAGGAGCGCGGTGCTCCGTGGGTCAAGTACATCCATGGTCAGCACGGTGAGGGAACCTGGACCTTCTACGGCGGACATGATCCGGAAGACCCTCAGCATGGCATCGGCGACGCACCGACCGACCTGTCGCTCCATCCTCATTCACCCGGCTACCGACTGATTCTCAACAACGTCCTCTTCCCGGCGGCGAAGAAGAAGGAGCTGAAGACCTGACCACCGGGCGGATCAGTGCCGGGGCGACGCTGGTGATAGCCCGGGAGATCGAAGCGGCCGGAGGCAACGAGGTCTCCTTCGTCGCGACGGTCGATGCCGACGGAGTCGTCACTGCGGTCCGTCCGGTGGCGCGCGGCACCGCCGACATGGTGCTGGCTCTGCCCGGTGTGGCCCGTACCGGCGAGATGCTGCTCCATAATCATCCATCCGGTCTGCTCGAACCGTCTATGGCCGATCTGTCGATTGCCGCGCGCGCGCACGACGACGGGATCGGCTTCGGAATCGTCGACAACGCCGGCAGGCAGCTCTATGTGGTGGTGGAAGTACCGCGGGCGAAAACGGTCACCCGCCTCGATCCGTTCGAGGTGATTCGCGAACTCGGTGCCGACGGCGGGATCGCCAGGGTACTGGGCAGCTACGAGGACCGACAGAGTCAGCGAGATCTCGCCGCCTACCTGACCGACGCCTACAATGACGGCGGGGTGCTGCTGCTCGAAGCTGGTACCGGCGTGGGGAAGTCGTTCGCCTACCTCGTGCCTGCACTGGCATGGGCCCGCGCCAACGGAGAGCGGACCGTCATATCCACCAACACCATCAACCTCCAGGAGCAGCTGGTGGGAAAGGATCTGCCGCTGCTCGCCGAAGCGCTGGCCGACGGCGACTACCGGCCGACCTTCGCGCTCCTGAAGGGCTGGCGCAACTATCTCTGCAAGGCACGGCTGGGGTTGGCGGTCGGCAGTCAGCAGTCGCTGCTCGAGGCCGACCGGTACGACGAAGTGATGAACCTCGCCGAATGGGCGATGCATACCTCCGATGGTTCGCTGTCGGATCTCCCTGCTTCCCCCACTCCCGAAGTGTGGGATGAGGTCTCGGCCGAACCGGATCTCTGCACCCGGGTGCGATGCTCCCATTTCGACGGCTGTTTCCTCTTCCGGGCCCGACGCCGGGCAGCGCAGGCGGATGTAGTGGTGGTCAATCACCATCTGCTTGCCGCCGATCTTTCAGTCAGACAGATCGCTGGCAACTGGGAAGAGGCGGCAGTCCTGCCGGCCTACAAACGACTGATCGTCGACGAAGGACATCATCTCGAAGATGTTGCGGCCCATCATCTCGGCCGTCAGGTGACCAGCCGCGGAGTGGGGAGACTCCTCCTCCGCCTGGAACGCAGCGGCAAGGGCCTTCTCCCTTCCCTCGCGCGGGAGCTGGCCAACCGGAACGATCTGCTCAGCAAGGCATCGCTCGACCTGATCCGGGAGCGGCTGGTACCTGCTACCGCCGATGCACGTACCGCGGCTGATTCTCTTTTCGTCAGAATCAGCGGCCTGCTCGATTCGGCCGGCCCGGGACCGTTCCGGGTGGACGACGAGTTCGAACGCCATGAACTCTGGGCCGAGGGGCTCGATCGGGAGCTTGCCGGAGCGATCACGGCCTTCCGGACGATCTCCGAACTGCTGGAAACTGTGACCGACCGGCTGGGACAGTCGGAGCCCACCGAGCGCAGTGAGCAGTTGCTGACCGAATGTCGTGGGGTGGTCCGGCGGCTCGACAACGCGGCCGACTCGCTCCGGGCAGTGCTCCGCCCGGCAGCGGAGCGCCCGCCGGATGTCAGATGGATCGACCGGAGTGGCGGTCAGCGCAGAAACATCACCATGGCGGCGGTACCGCTGGATCTGGCGCCGGTTCTCCGGGAACTGCTGTTCGAGCGACTGGAAACGGTAGGTATCACCAGCGCCACCCTCGCCGTGCATGGCGAGTTCGACTTCATCGCATCCCGGATCGGGTTGTCGGGAGCCGACGCGCCGGACGGAGTCCGGGAGATCTTCCCGTCGCCGTTCGACTACGGTGCCCAATGCCTGCTCGGAGTTCCCGACGACGTTCCCGACCCGCGGGAGGACCCCGCAGGGCACGACGCAGCAGTAGTCGATGTGGTGCGGGATCTCGCCTGGGCATCGGACGGCGGACTCTTCGTGCTCTTCACCTCCCATGCCCAGCTCCGCCGGGTGGCAGTGGAACTGGAACGCGAGGTGGGTGAACGGTTCCCATTGCTGGTGCAGGGAACCGATGGCCGCGATCAGCTCGTCCGCCGCTTCCGTGATGCCGGTAACGCAATCCTGCTCGGCACGGATTCGTTCTGGGAGGGGGTCGATGTGCCCGGCCGTGCCCTGCGGGGGCTGGTTCTGGCCAAGCTACCTTTCAAGGTTCCGTCGGAGCCGATAACGGCGGCCCGGCTGGAGCGTCTCACCGAGCAGGGAGAGGATGGCTTCTTCGGCTATCTCCTGCCCCACGCGGCGCTCAAGCTGAAGCAGGGGTTCGGTCGACTGATCAGGAGCGGTACCGACGTCGGAGTGGTGCTGCTGCTCGACCCGAGAGTCGTCACCAGAAGGTATGGGATGGAACTGCTGGATGGATTGCCGCCTGCCGATCGAGTGATCGGACCATGGCGGAAAGTACGGACAGCCTGCGAGGACTTCTTCGCTCGCCACGGCATCGGAGCATTGCCATGAATCACCCGGCTCCCGGGAAGATCATCTGTGTGGGACGCAACTACGCCGCTCACGCCCGTGAACTCGGCAACGATGTTCCCGAGCGCCCGCTGCTCTTCTTCAAGCCGATCTCGGCGCTGATCCGATCGGGCGAGGCGATCGAGCTGCCTGTTGAATCGAGCCAGGTGGAACATGAGGCCGAACTCGGCGTCATCGTCGGCGCGAGGCTGCGCCATGCCGGAATCGACGAGTCGCAGGCCGCGATCACGGGCTACTGCGTTGCCAACGATGTGACCGCCCGCGACCTCCAGAAGACCGACGGCCAATGGGCCAGGGCGAAGGGGTTCGACACCTTCTGCCCGGTGGGCGGGATCGTTTCGGCCGACAGCGTCGATCTTGACTCGCTGGCAGTGCGCTGTCGGGTGAATGGAGAGCTGCGTCAGGATGGCAAGGTCTCTGACATGATCTTTACTGTACCATGGCTGATCTCCTACATCAGTGGCATCATGACCCTGATGCCTGGTGACCTGATTCTTACCGGAACTCCGGAAGGTGTCTCCCGTCTCAACGTCGGCGACGAGGTGGCGGTCGAGATACCTGGAGTCGGCTCCATATCCAATCCTGTTGCTGAGGGAAGGCGATGATCACGCTCCACCCGCGTGTCGGACAGCTTCCCGGCTACCCTCTGGCCCGGATACCATCGATCAAGCGACGGCTGATCGAATCGGGAGTGGACGTGATCGACCTCGGTGCCGGCGATGCCGACGGCCCGCCGCCTGCGGGAACGATCGCCGCGCTCAAGGAAGCGCTCGACTCCACGGCCAATCACAAATACGGGTTCCAGCAGGGAGCGCCGGACTACCGGCGGGCCGCTGCGGCATGGGTGGAGCGGCGGTTCGGAGTGAAGTTCGATCAGAATACCGAACTGCTGCCGCTGATCGGTTCCAAGGAAGGGCTTGCCCATCTGGCGCTGACCGTGGCCGGTCCCGGTGATGTCGTCATCGTTCCGGAGCCGGGATATCAGGCGTATCTCGGTGGTGCGATTCTCGCCGGAGCCGAACCGTACATCGTCCCGCTCCGGGCCGAGCGGGACTTCCTGCTCGAACTCGACGACGTGCCGGAAGAGATTCTCTCCCGCACCCGGATCGTCTACGTCAACTATCCCAACAATCCGACTGCGGCGGTCGCTCCGATCGACTATCTCGAGCGGCTGGTGGCGGGATGTCGGCAGCGCGGTATCGTGCTCGCCTACGACAACCCGTACTGTGACATCACCTTCGACGGCTACGTGGCACCAGGCATCTTCCAGGTCGAAGGGGCACGGGATGTGGCAGTCGAGTTCTTCTCGATGTCCAAGTCGTTCCAGATGACCGGGTGGCGGCTGGGTTTCGCGGTGGGCAACGCCACGCTCATCGGCGCATTGTCGAAGGTGAAGACCTATGTCGATACCGGTGCATTCATGGCGCTGCAGCGGGCCGCTGCGTGGACTCTCGACAACGCCGAGTCGCTGATCCCGCCTGTGCTCGCCGAACTGACCGTGCGGCGGGATGCTGCCTTGGCCGCGCTGCGCCGGATCGGCCTGAGGGTGGAGCCACCGGTCGGCGCGATGTATCTCTGGGTACCGCTGCCGACCGGGGTCGAGTCAGGTCCGTTCGCCGAGCGTGCACTGGAGGAGCAGGGAGTGGTGGTGCTTCCCGGCAGCGGTTTCGGTGCTGGTGGTGAGGGCTACTTCCGGATTGCGCTTACCGTGCCCGCTGGCCGGATCGAGGAGGCGGTGGGTCGGCTGGCCCGGGTCCTCGAACGAAGCGACCGGGGAGGTGGCTGAACTGAAACCGGTTCTGGCACTGGCAATCGCGATGACGGTAGCAGCGCTCCTTCCCTCCGGTGCATCGCTGCATGCGCAGGGCCGTGAGCAGGTGACCCTCAGGCCGGGCTTCGGTTCGGGCATACTCTGGAGGCAGCCGGACGAAGTGGGCGTGGAGGAACTGGTGCGCAGACTGCGGGTGCAGACCGAGGGCGAGATTGCCGACAGCATGCTGCGGCTGGCAGTCGATCAGTATCTGGAACAGCGCCGGACCGCGACGGAACTCTCCGCGAGACCGTCGAAATGGAGTACCGAGCTGTTCGGGCAGACCGTCGGAATCGATCAGACCTGGATCCAGTTGGGGCCGGTCAAGCTGCCGACAGCCCTGCTGGCGCTGCTGCCGATCAACTTCCAGGGGAATCCCACCGAGGCCGCCCGTGCCAGCAGACTTCAGCTCATGCGCGAGGATCTGATGATCGCCGCCCGGCGTGATGCCGGGCTGGATGGACTGAGAGAGGCCGGGCGGCAGATCCGCGAGGAAGTCGAGTCGCGGCGGGAATTCGAACGGAACAGGCGTACTCCGCCAACGGGATCCGGAACACCATGAAACTGGTAGATGGAGATGCGACGGTGCTGATCGTCACCGCCAGCCTGCTCGAGCCCGAGCACAACGACGTGCTCAGCGCCGAACTGCTCCGGGATGCGATCGATCAGCGTGGCGGTGGTCATCCATATCGTCGCGCGCTGGTGATTGCCGATCAGAGCTGGTTCCTGACGCCGATGTTCCGGGGTATCCCGACCATCACCGTAGGTGGCCCCGGCGTCAATCAGCTGGCTGCGCAGTTCGCCAATTCGCTGCCGTCGGTGTGGACCGACTCCGACCGGGTCATGATCCAGGCGGAAATGAACGACGCCAGGCGTCGCGCGGCGCTGTGGGGATCCGATCGCTTCGCCACCGGTGAGGCGGTCGATGCATTCATCAACCGAGGCTGGCTCGACGAGTTTCTCGATCGGTGCTGGCGATTCCGTGCAGGAGTGATGGCATGAGCAGTGTCATGAGGGTCGGCGCGGCAGCCATGGTGGTGTTTCCCCTCGCATCAGCGGCAGCGCAGGCAACCAGGCCGGCATTCGCGCCGATCACCGCGGCGGTGACGGCGGAGATATCCGGTGACCGGGCTCACCGTACCGTTGCCGGCATCGAAAACTGGTTCCGGCTTCCTGGCAACGACGGTTTCGATGCCGCGATCGACTCGGTTGTCGGAGTGCTTCGCGCTGCGGGCTATCGCGAGGAGGCGAGTGCGTCGCCGTCGGACCGTCTGATCTACCGGGTCGAGGAACGACCGATGCGGGCTCCTGCGTGGAGTCCGCAGGCGGCCAGGCTTTCAGTCAATGGTGACCCTCTGCCGCTGCTCGATTTCGAGACCAATCGCAACATGATCGCGATCAACTCGTGGCCAACTCCCGGAGGTGGCGTGACCGCCGACGTGGTCGATGTCGGCGATGGCAGCGAGGAGTCCTTCGGCCGGGTGGACGTGAAGGGGAAGATCGTAACCGGATCGGCCAATGCCCGGGTGCTCTACCTCCGCGCAATGCAGCATGGTGCTCTGGGCGTGCTCGCCCCGCAGCGCCTTCCCGGCTACAACCGTCAGGAAGTGAACCGCACCGCCATCCAGTTCTCCGGAATCGCCTACGACACCGTATTCAGGGGATTCGCGATCCATCTGTCGCTCGATGCGGCCACCAGGCTGAAGGATGCGATGCAGCGCGGACCGGTTCGTGCCACGGTCGACCTTCAGACTCGATTCGATGTCCGCCCCGAGAAGACCATCGTCGCGGAACTCAGGGGCTCGACGCTGCCGGAGGAGCGTTTCGTCTACTCCGCCCACGTCCAGGAGCCCGGAGCAAATGACAACGCCTCCGGTGTGGGAGCGCTGGCCGAGATGGCGCGCGCGACGGCGGCCCTGTTCAGGACCGGCAAAGTCGATCCCGCCAGGACGATGACCTTCCTCTGGGGAGACGAGATCACCTCCACCCGGCGGTACATCGTCGAGGATTCGGTGCGCCAGCAGGGGATCCGCTGGGGGATGTCGCTCGACATGGTGGGCGAGAACACGGCACTTACCGGTGGGACCTTCCTGATCGAGAAGATGCCTGATCCTTCGGCGGTCTGGGTGCGCGGCGAGGACCAGCATTCCGAATGGGGAGGGAGGCCACTCGGAGTCGACCGGATCTGGAACCACTGGCTGAACGACTTCACCCGCCAGCGCTGCCTCGATCGCTCACGGGCCACCGGCTGGGTGGTCAAGGCCAATCCGTTCGAGGGGGGCAGTGATCATACGCCGTTCCTCAACGCGAAGATTCCGGCGGTGCTGTTCTGGCACTTCACCGACCAGTACTACCACACCGATCGCGACCGGATCGAGATGGTGAGCCCGGTGACTCTGGGCAACGTCGCCAACTGTGCCCTGACCAGCGGGCTGCTGCTGACGGCGGCGAAGCCGGAGATTGCCCGCGAAGTGATCGACGAGATTGCAGCGGTGGCAGAGAAGGAGCTGGCGACACAGGCCGCTCTCTCGCTGGCCGCGATAGCGGGCGGCGGCAAGGTCGATGACGAGCGTATCGTGCTCAGCACCTGGCGGGACTATTTCCTGGGTGCGGTCGATGCCACACCGGAGATCGGTCCGGACGGTATCGGCTACGACCGGGAGATCGCGGCTGCGAAGGCACGGATCGATGCCGCCGCGACGGCGGCGATCAGACGGCTGCCCTGATCCTCTTCAGCGACTCCTCGCGGCCGACCACGGCGAGGAGTTCGGGAACCGGCTCGCTCACCGTTCCGCCGGTCAGTGCCACCCGGATCGGCTGCATCAGGTCGCCGAGCTTGAGCCCGCGCTCGGTGGCCAGTGCCTTGAGTGCTTCCTCGATCGTCGCGGCCTCCCAGTCGGTCAGTCCGTCGAGCATTGCAGCGGCAGTGGTGAGGTTGGCCGCGAATGTCTCCGCTCCAAGCTTTGTCACCAGCGCCTCGCCCTTGGCGTCTCTCGTTATTGCGGCGCCGGGCAGCCGTGATGCGAGCTGAGTCGCGATCATCGTGACGGTTCGTGAGCGGGCCTTTACCGCATCGATGTAGGGGAACAGGTCGACACCGGCGACGTCGATTCCGGCACGCGCCAGCTCCGCCTCGACTGCCGGACGAAGCTCGTCGGCCGGCATTGCCGAGAGATACTGTCCGTTCATCCATTCGAGCTTCGTCAGGTCGAAGACCGCCGGCTTCTTCTGAATCTGTTCCAGTGCGAAGCGGCCGATCATCTCATCGATCGGCAGGATCTCATCGTCGTTGCCGGGCGACCAGCCTAGCAGGGCGAGGAAGTTGCGCATCGCGTCGGGGATGATGCCTTCGAGCTGGTAGTCGCCGACCGCAGTGGCACCATGGCGCTTGGAGAGCTTCTTCCCGTCGGCGCCGAGGATCATCGGTACGTGGGCGAAGATTGGTGGGGTCCGGCCCAGGGCGCGGTAGAGGGCGATCTGCTTGGGGGTATTCGAGACATGATCGTCGCCGCGGATCACGTGAGTGATCTCCATCGCGATGTCGTCGGAGACTACTGCCAGGTTGTAGATCGCGCTGCCGTTGGAGCGGAGGATGATGAAATCATCCAGATCACGCCCCTGCCAGGATATCCGGCCGTGGACGGCGTCGTCCCAGGCGATCTCCTCGTCCGGCATCAGGAAGCGGATCGCGTATGGCAGTCCGGCCGCATCGCGCCGGGCCGTCTCCTCATCGGAGAGACCGACCTCGCTCTTCACATAGCGGAACGGCCTGCCGGAAGCCGAGGCGCTGGCCCGCACCGCGTCCAGCTCCTCGGCCGTCATGAAGTCCTTGTAGGCCTTGCCCTCGGCGAGAAGGCGCTCGGCGTCGGAGCGATGCCGGTCTGCGAATGTCCCCTGGAAGAGCGGGCCCTCGTCCCAGTCGAGGCCCAGCCACTTCATGCCGTCGAGAATCACCTGGGTGTGCGCGTCACTGGAACGCTGCTGGTCGGTGTCCTCGATCCTGAGGACCAGCTTTCCGCCGGTGCGCCTGGCGAACAGCCAGTTGAAGAGCGCAGTCCGGGCGCCACCGACGTGCAGGTAGCCGGTGGGGGAGGGAGCAAAGCGGACGCGGGGTGCAGACATCGTGAAACTCTCCTGGCCGGAAAAGACCGAGGTCGCGCTGCCACGCCCTTGGAAGGGGTCGTGACCGCACGACCATGGCAGCCATCATCAGGTTTACGGAGCGAGAGGGATTCGAACCCTCGTTAGGAAGTTTCCCCCCTAAAACGGTTTAGCAAACCGCCGCCTTCAGCCACTCGGCCATCGCTCCCGGAACGGCGGTGAATATAAGCGGAGGGCCCCCGAGGGAACAGGGTTCAGCGGCGGGCCATCCTGGCCTCCGCTACCAGGACGATCCAGTCGCCGACGGTCGGGCCGGACCGGGTGAACAGATCGTCGGGGAGTCTGATGATCCGGCCTTCTCTGACCGCCGTCAGGTCCCGCCAGCCGGGCAGGGAAGTGAAACGGTCAGGATCGCCGCGCCCTTCGCTGGTGATCAGCCAGTCGGGGTCGGCCGCTACCAGTGCCTCCAGCGAAATCGCGGGCCAGGCGTTCTCGAGCGAGCCGAAGGCGTTGGTGAGACAGGCGGCGCCCAGCAACTGGGACATCCAGCTCGTCCGCCCCACCGTCATCGGCGGATCGGTCGAGATCACCACCATCGCGGTCGCGGTACCGGCCTCATCGCAGCGGGATGCGGTCCGGATCGAATCGATCCTGCCCCGGAGTGCGGTTGCAGCCGAGTCCGCGGCTGCTTCCCGGCCGACCACTGCTCCCACCATTGCGAGCTGCTGGAAGATGCCAGTGGTGTCGGTTGCCTCTCCGGTGATCACCGGGATACCGAGGGGGGCCAGTACCCGGGCAAGGTCGACCGAGGCACGGATCCGCCAGCCTATGACCAGATCAGGCGACAGCGCGGCCAGTACTTCAGGCGAAGTTTCCAGGCCGCCACCGATCGACGGGAGGTGCGCCAGTTCGGGCTGCCGATCGTAGTCGGTGCGGGCCACCATCCGGCCGCTCTCGCCCAGCAGCACGATCCACTCCGTGGCCGACTGGAGCGTCGAGGCGATCCGGTCGGCGGGGAGATCATCCAGTGCCACTGGAGTGCCGTCGGGGGCCAGAAAGAGATCCGCCGCAGGGGCCCGTCCATCGGACCGGCACCCTGCGGCGGCGAGGAGCAGCAGGGCTGCGGCGCGCATCAGCTTCCGGAGGTCTGCATCTGGATCAGCCCCTGGATCAGATCCATGTCGATCACCTGAAGCTCTTCAGGGATCTGGAAGAAACCCGGGTCAGGTTTACCCTCGGTCAGATCGACCAGTTCGATCAGGAAGGAGTCAACGCCGTCAGTGAATTCCATGCGCACGACCAGCATGTCCCTGCCACCGAACCGCTGGCGGGAGACCTCCTGAAACTCCGACATCGCCGAACCGAAGGGAGATGCCTTGCTTCCGAACTCGTACATCCGCCTGGCAAGGGCGGGTGCTTCCGCCAGGCACATCACCAGCGGACCATCTGCCGTAGGCGATGTCACGTGCCAGATCTCGCAGCGCCGACCTGCCACCTGGTCGGTCCGGCCGGTATTCTCGTACCTGGTGTTCTGCTCTTCCCTGAGGAGCGAATCGGTGTTGAACTGGGACGCGTCACTGATTCCCGAAACCGGGATGTCGATGCGGACGCCTGGCGCTCCACCCATCATCACGGCCAGCTCAGGGGGAAGAACCACGGCGACAGTCATCGTGTCGCTGTTCTCCCGGTACAGGCCGATCACCCTGGCCTGGGAGAGATCGATGCCACCGACCCAGTCCATGCCCGGACCGACACCCAGCGTGAACGAGCTGCGTCCGGTCTCGAATGCGGCGGTGATCTGAAGATCGACTTCCTTGATTCCCCCACCCATGGCAGAGATCGAATCGGGAACCGATCCACGCAGCGAGTAGGTGATCGTTCCCTGCTGGGCGCTGATCGTTGTCGGCGCGAATGCGACTGCGGCAGCGAGAGCGAGCCTGCCCGGGCGGATCAATTCCCCCCCCGCATCATCCCGCCCATCATGCTGGTCATGTCGACGTAGTTGCCCTCGTAGCTGAAGGCCGAGTCCGGGACGCTGCCGCGAGTGACCCGGGTCACTTCCATCGTCATGCCGTCGCCCCAGACCTTGAGCGGGAAGAAGGGGCGATTGCCGAGTGCCCTGGACCAGGCGGGCTGCTGACCGTTCGGGCCGATCGGCAGTGCGATCGCCCCGATCGCCTCGGTGGAGCAGATGTACGAAGTGTCATTGCCGACCTTCACCGAGTAGTCGTCGCACTGCATTCCGGCGACCTGCTGCGAGGTGCCGAGCCGGGTGATGACCGGATCCGGCGTCTTCGGCGCACTGGCCTCGATTTCCTTCAGATTCATTACGACCTTCATTCCCTTGGCGCCGGCAGCTCCGGGAATCGGCATGCCAGGTGGGATCGGCATCAGCATCACCATCTCGCCCTTGGCGGCGTCGTTGATGATGCGCATCTGCTGACCGGCCAGCGGACCGGTCTCGGGGCCGAGGGTGGTGATCACCACGTTGCGCTGCCCCTTGACCTGCATCTCGAGGGCGATCTCCGGCTGGCCGGCGGTGGTGGCCTTGAGGGCAATCGTGCCCTCGAAGGTCTGAGCTTCGGCACTCGCGGCCATGGTGAGCGCTGCGACCAGGACAACTGCTGAACTGCGGATCATCGTCAACTCCTGCATGGGAAGACATCTGTAATACGGCGCGGGTGAGATTCGAACTCACGAGTCCCGCTAGGGACCGCCGGTTTTCAAGACCGGTGCAATCAACCGCTCTGCCACCGCGCCCAGGGGCGGGGGAGCATTCAGGTATCGGCTCCCCCGGCTTCAAAGTGCTGGGTCGGGCCTCAGAACTCCAGCTTTACGATCCGCCCTCCGGGGCCGACTGCCCAGGCAGTGCGGCCGTACGCGCCGGCACTCCAGTACGCTGCGGTATCGACCGTAGTCCAGCTTCCGCCATCGTCCCTGGTGACCGAAAGGCCGCCGGGAGAAACGGCGACAGCGGTGCCGTCGCCGGCTCCATCTACATGGGTGACGCCGAAGAGGGCCCCCGGCTGCACGGGGCGGCTGCGGAGAGTCCAGGTAACGCCGCCGTCCCGGGTGATTCCGACCGCTGCGGCGGCGGTGTCGGAGGACATCAACTGGGAGGAGCCGATCCTGCCGGCTACGCCGATGCCGTTCATCGTATCGCGGAAGGAGAGGGCGGTGAGACCGGCGCTCGAACCGGCCACGAACGGGGTCGGATGGGCGGCCCAGGTCGCACCGCGATCGGTGGTCCGGAAGATCCGGGCGGCCGGAGTCCCCATTGCCAGCCAGCCGTGATCGGGGCCGCGGGAAACGGCACAGCCGCCGCTGGCTGCGAATGCTCCCTCTCCATCGAGGGGTGCGGGGACCGCAGTCGGAGGGAGAAGTTCCCAGGTGGCTCCGCCGTCAGTGGTGCGGAGGATGTTGGTGCGACCCTGGGATGCATCGCTGATTGCGACACCGGTCCGGCTGTCGAAGAAGGCGAGGCAGTCGTAGAAGGCGGCGCTGTCGGCGTTGACGAACTGCCGGGTCCAGTTCCTGCCACCGTCACTGGTGAAGTGGATCGTCGATTGCGGCCCGTTCCCCGCGCTCAGCACCCATGCCATGTCGGCCGATGCGGCGTGGATGTCACGGAACTGGAGCCGCTCGGTGCCGGCAATCGGCAGTTTCTCCCAGGTGGCGCCGCCGTCGAGCGACCTGAGGATGGTGCCGGCGTGGCCGCTGACCCACACCACGTCGTTTCCGGGCGCGCTGACGGCCTGCAGCAGTGCAGTGGTGCCGGAGGAGAGCGTGGCTACCTGCTGCGCTGCCACGAGCGTCGGGCAGGAGAACAGAAGAGCGATGGCGGTGGTCGTCTTCATCGTCTATCTCGGGTCGAGGTTGCGCATGATGGCGTTGGCGATCGAGTCGGCCCGCACCGCCGTTGCCGAGTCGCCGCCGGTCCGCGCGGCCATCCCGAAGCGGGAGTAGGCTGCGTGGTACATCGCCAGAATCGAGGCCGAGGGGATGTCGACCCAGCCGTAGGGACGCAGACGCGATGCGGCGTCGTAGTGGTAGGTGTTGAACAGCAGGTTCGCTGTCCGCTCCAGGTCGACGAAGCCCGATCCAGGATCGTAGATGATCGAGCCGACCTCTTCGACGGGGCGGGGCAGAAGCTTCCGGACCATCCCGTGCGAGACCATGTAGGGGAAGAGTCCGAACTTGTTGTAGGGGTCCAGTCCGGCGCTCCAGGCGAAGTAGATCGGCCGTTTGCCGAGGTTGTCCTGGATCAGCATGAAGGTGGCAATGTCGCTGCGGGTCAGATAGTCGACCCCGAACTCCACCACCAGCGAATCGATCATCACGGCTGTGGCCGGAGCCGAGGCGATCTCGGGCAGCCCATCCAGCTCCGCAAGGGACCAGCTGAACACCGATCCTTCCGGGTGCTGCAGGGCGCCGGTGTCGCCGCCGAAGAGCGAAGTGGAATCGGCATCGCGATGCTGGCTCCAGATCGCGGCGGCCTTCTCCGGGTCGAAACGCTCGGCCTCGCGGCGGGCGACCTGACGCAGATGCCAGTCGGTGTTCATCAGCGAAAGGTTGGCCAGGGTCACGTCGCGGCGGACACCGAGCACTTCCTGAGCGAACCAGAGCGGAAAGGTGTCGTTGTCGCCGGCAGTGATCAGGATTCCGTAGGGTTCCACCGACTCCAGCATGTCGATCGCGAAGTCGCGGGCCAGGGTCTCGTGAGCGCGGGAGGCGGTGCCCCAGTTGCCGACGATCGGGACCAGTGCCAGCGCCAGTACCGGTGTTGCCATCAGGTACCGTCGGGCGTCGTCGGTCCGGTCACCCAGCCAGTCCCCGATGCCCCGGATCAGTGCTGCGAAGGAGGCACCGATCAGCACCCCGGCAAAGGCGAACGACGCCATGTAGAAATAGTCGCGCTCGCGCACCTCGCGCTGTTCGAGTCGGATCCCGATGTTGTCCATCTGATACGAGAACCCGTACCTGAAGTTCAGGTACCAGATCAGCAGCAGCGTGATGGTGAAGAAGAAGGCCAATGCTGCGAGCCCGTTCCTGAGGTTGCGGCGGAGCAGCGACCAGAGTCCGCCCAGCGTCAGCGCCGAGAAGATCCCGACAGCCACCGGGTGGAAGCGTCCGAGGTCACGGCCCCACTGCCAGGTCCAGTAGAACCAGTAGTTGGCGAGCTGAGCGGAGTAGGGTGACATCCGGTCCTTGAACTCGTCCGGCTTCTGATACTGAACCCGGTCGAGCACATCCATCAGTGCCTGCGAGAAGAAGCCGGCCGGTTCGCCCTCGTTGATCGGGGGCAACTGGGCCGCGCGCATCGGGAGGTAGATGTAGTTGATCGAGATGCCGGCAATCACCACCAGCGGGCCGACCCAGGCGAGGTGGGAGCGGCGCTCGTCGCTGACCAGCAGCCAGCCGCCCAGCAGCACCAGAATGGCCAGCCCGATCATTGCCGAGTTGGACATCGGCGCGCCGCGCATCAGGACCGCGCCATACTTTCCGAGAATTCCGGTGATCGCCAGGATGAAGAGCCAGCCGGTGAACATCATTGCCGGACGGAGGAAGATCCGCGGCTCGTTCCACAGCACGTAGATGCCCACCAGCGGCAGGACCAGCACACCCATCAGGTGGTTGGTCGACGAGAGTGCGGTGACGTAGAAGATTGCCAGCAGCCAGTGATCGCGCCTGCCGCCTTCCGGCGTGTCGGCCCAGCGCACCGTGAACCACGCCACCATCGCCAGCGAAAGCAGCGAGATGGTGTAGACCTTCTCGTTGACGGTCGACTGATTCCACACCGTCCAGGCGGTGGCACCGCAGAGTACTCCCGCGATCGACGCGGCGATCCGCGGCCCGCGCGCGGGGAGGATGCTCCGGGTCCAGTTCTCCGCCACCAGGAACCAGAACGCCGCACCGAGCGCGCTGGTGACCGCAGCGAAGAGATTGATCCTCAGCGAGTACTCCGCTGCGAATGGAATCATCCCCCAGACATGGCCCATCAGCGTGAACAGCGGGTTGCCAGGCGGATGGGGAATGCCCAGCACCTTCGCCGCGGCGATGTATTCCGAGGTGTCCCAGAATGCTGTGGTCGGCGCAATGGTCAGGAGATAGATCCCCATGACCAGCACGAAGGTCAGCAATGCCCAGCGGTAAGGCGGGCGCTCGATCGTGGTGTCGTGCACTGCGTCGTACTCCGGCTGCAATGTGTCTGTGGCTGATGACCGACTAGTGTCGGAACATCCGGGCACGGGTCAGGATCATCGCCAGTCCCAGGCGATCGGCTGCGGCAATCACTTCGGCGTCACGTACCGAACCGCCGGGCTGGATCAGGGCGGTCACTCCGGCTGCGGCTGCCGCCTCGACGCCGTCGGCGAAGGGAAAGAAGCCGTCGGAGGCGAGCGCGCAGCCGGCAGGGTCATGACCCGCCGTGCGCGCCTTGTGGACCGCCAGGAACGAGGCGTCCACCCTGCTCATCTGGCCGGCCCCGATTCCGAGTGCCTGCTCGGCGCGTGCGAGCAGAATCGCGTTCGATTTTACAGTGCTGACCGCCGCCCATGCAAACCGGAGATCGTCCAGCTCTGTCGTGGTGGGCTTCCGGGAGGTCGGGACCGTCCACGCCGCCTCGCTCGGGTCGAAGCGGAAGGCGTCCTGGATCAGGAAGCCGCCGCGAATGCTCTTCCAGTCGAGCCGCCTGGTGCCATTCGGAACCGGCAGCTCGATCACCCGGAGATTCTTCTTCGAGGCGAACCGTTCCAGCGCATCCTGATTGAAGGCAGGAGCGACCACCACTTCGATGAAGAGATCCGCCATCGCTTCGGCCGCTGCGAGATCCACCACAGTATTGAATGCGATCACTGATCCGAACGCCGATACCGGATCGGTATCCCTGGCACGCCGGAATGCCTCGGTCGGAGTGCAGCCGAGCGCGATGCCGCAGGGAGTGGTGTGCTTGATGACGGCGCAGGCCACCCGGTTCTGCCAGGCGGATACCGCATTCATCGCAGCATCGATGTCCAGCAGATTGTTGAATGAGAGTTCCTTCCCCTGGCGCTGGGTGAGATCGCCGATGCCGCGCGGTTCCTCGGTGGCATAGAGGCCGGCGCGCTGCTGAGGGTTCTCGCCGTAGCGCAGTGCCTGGCGCCGCTCCATGGCCAGGGTGATTCTGGGCGGGAGCGAGTCGCTGTCGACTGTCAGGTAGCCGGCGATGGCGTTGTCGTAGTCGGCCGTGTGGGTGAAGACCTTGGCCGCGAACTCACGCCGTACCGCGAGCGGAATCGAACCGTCACGGATAAGGTCGATCACCCGGGGATAGTCACGGGGATCCACCACCGGCAGGACGAACTCGAAGTTCTTGGCGGCGCTGCGCAGCATCGAGGGGCCACCGATGTCGATGTTCTCGATCGCGTCTTCGAATGAGACATCGGCCACCGCGATGGTGGACTGGAAGGGGTAGAGATTCACCGCGACCAGGTCGAAACGGGAGAGGCTGTGCTCGCCCAGCTGGCGGAGATGTTCGTCGCGGTCGCCGCGTGCCAGCAGCCCCGCGTGGATGGCGGGATGCAGAGTCTTCACCCGGCCGTCGAGGATTTCGGGGAAACCGGTCACCTGGTCGACCGGAGTGACCGGGATACCCTCCTGACGGAGCAGTGCCGCGGTACCGCCGGTGGAGACTATCTCCCATCCGGCGCTCACGAGAGCCTCGGCGAAAGGAACTATGCCGCGTTTGTCGCTGACGGAAAGCAGGGCTCTCGGCATCTGTTGCTGGAACTCCGGAATCAGGATTGAGAATCGAACTGGAAGGAAACCGGCCGACCGTGCTCCGCCGCATGCATCACGGCCTGCGGCAGCAGACGATGCTCGGCGGCAAGCACTCGCTCGGCAAGCGATCCGGGCGAATCATCGGGAAGCACAGGAACGGTTGCCTGCCCCAGGATCTCGCCGCGATCGTAGACCTCGTCGACCAGATGCACCGTGGCACCGCTGACTGCATCACCCGCCGCGATCACGGCCGCATGGACCCGGCTGCCATACATGCCCGGGCCACCATGGGCCGGAAGCAGCGCCGGATGGATGTTGATGATCCGGCCATGCCAGGCCGCCACGATTTCAGCAGGAACCAGCTTCAGGTAGCCGGCCAGGACGATAAGGTCGACCTTGAGCGCATCGAGTGCCACACGCCACGAACCGGCGTCCGACCAGTCGGTCAGCTTGTGGGCGATGATCCCCTGCGACCGGGCGTAGTCGAGTGCCGGAGCGACGCGGTCGCTCAGTACCAGCACGACATCAGCCCGCCGGTCGTCCTTCAGGGCGGAAACGAGAGCGGCGAGGTTGCTGCCCCGGCCCGAAACGGCGACTGCGACACGATAGCTCACAACCCCGAAATCTAACCGGAAACGACGATCTCCACCGCTTCCGTGAGCGAAGGGGCAACCCGGAAGCCACCGGCAAGAGCTGCGGCAGCGTGAGCCTCCCCGGCGCCCGTCAGGACCAGAATTCCGGAGATCCCCAGTTCCCGGGCCGGGGCGAGGTCGGAAATCCGGTCTCCGATGCACCATGAACCGGTCATCGTCAGATCGAGGTCGGCGGCTGCCAGCCGGTGGAGGGCGGTCCCGGGCTTGCGGCAGGAACAGCCCGCGTCCGGGTGGTGAGGGCAGAAATACCAGTGAATAGCGGTGCCAGGAGGGAGGTCGATCTGGCGCTCGATCTCGCCATGGATACTGTCGAGTTCCGTCGGTGAGATGATGCCCCGGCCGATGCCGGACTGGTTGGTGACCACCACGAGTTCGAAGCCGGTCCGGGCCAGGCGGGCGAAAGCTTCAGCAGCGCCCGGCAGAAGGCGGACGAGTGCCGGGTCTCTGAGGTATCCCGGGTCGTCGACGAAGGTCCCGTCCCGGTCGATGAAAACCGCGGGACGGCTCATCGCCGCCGGAACAGTGGTTCGCTGGTGGCCGTGTCGGGAGGTGCTGCCGCTGCGGTGGTCGAGTCAGGAATGGTCTTCCTGGTCGTATCGACCGGGGGACGCGGCGGCATCACCAGCAGCGCCGTGGTCGAATCCGCCACCACGCCGTTGAGAGCTTTCACCCCGTAGACCTTGATCATGTAGCTGATGCCTGGCTGGAAGATCGCCTGACTCCTGATCACCACACGGTTGTTGACCGGAGCGCGCTGCTGCTGCGGTTTGCGGGTGGTATCGGCAGCGGCTGTTGCGGCACCGGGTCGCGGTGCTGCTTCAGTTCTGGCGACGGCCGGTGGAGTTGCCACCGTATCGGCTCGGATGCTGTCAGCACGGGTAGTGTCGGCTGCCCGGGCAGCTTCAGCCTGGCGCGCGGCATCCAGCGGCCTGTAGATCGAGTCGTGCCTGGCGGGCGGCAGGCCTCCAAGTACCGGGATGACCACCGAATCCGGAAGCATCAGTATCCGGATCGAATCGCGGGAGATCGACAGCAGCGAGTCGAGCGGAGCGTTGAAGGTCAGCGCAACCGAAAACGAATCGTGGACGGCGATGCCATTCTGGGCCAGACGCGGACCGAGCGTGTCCCTTACGAAGACCCAGATTTCTCCGGCAGACTGACTGCCTACGGCTACCCTTGCCGTATCCCAGGGTTCCCTGCCGTCGCGGCGGCCGTTGGAATTCTCATCCCGGACGATAGTGATCAGGTATTCGCCCTCGGGAAGTGGTGAGAGCGAGAACCTGCCGCTGGAATCAGCCCGGGTGCGATATGTCAGCGAGTCGGGAAGCAGCATTGCCTCGACCAGCGCGCGTGGCAGGAAGTTGCCGCTGGCCCAGTCCACGGCACTGCCCGACAGAGCGTGAGTCGGAATCGGGGCGCCGGTGGTGAAAGTGATTACCGCCGGGTCGTCGCTGACGTTG
>CAZSPH010000005.1:0-8561 GCA_964608715.1 uncultured Gemmatimonadaceae bacterium
CGTTTATCTACCTTCAAGTCAATGATCGGCGGAAAGTATCGCTGATCGGGAAAGACCCTCAGGCCTTCGCTGAGCATTTCAAGAGTCTGAGGATCGCTGGCTGATTGACTGCGCCAAAGCTTCAACGACCGCTCATAGATATCCTTATCAAGCCGAACCGGCTGGTGTGGGCCTCGGACTATTCGCAGAAGCTTGCCAGCAAGATTACGAGTCTCTACCACGTTCGAGTCAGAGTCAGCGACATGATACAAGCCGCGCCCATGATCAACCACTACTCTAGCTTTGCGAAATACTAACGGAGTGATGCTGTGCCTTCTGCCGTTAGAATACATTGCAGCAGACATGAAATCGTTGTGCCAGGACGTTGCACCGACCGTTCCGCCGTCAGCCAAAGGAGTAAAGGCACTACGTTGCCTGACGACACGCCAAGGCGACGACTGCAACCCCACTCGGTCATCGTCACCGCCGCTCCTGAAGCCGATTATAATACCGAAACCAGGGACGGGAATCCGGTATTCACTATGCATCGAGTCGCCAGTAGCTGCCATCACCCAAGCATAGTCGACATGATGTTCACGTACTGTCACCCCCGAAGTATCGAACACATACCCAGGCCCGTACCCCGTATCCCATATTCCGATCGTACCATCAGCATTGGCGTACAGGTGGCTCGCTCGACGAAACTCGCCTGGCCCGCCACCTGTACCTCCAATCCTACGAATTGCTTTTCCGTCGCGGCCGACCAACAACGCCATGAAGGGATCCCCGAGCAGAACAACTGTACGATCATCGTCAAGCTTGACAGCTGACTCGATCCACTTGGAATGAAAAGCAGCAGCATGCCCATCCACGATGATGCGAGGTTCCGCACCGATCAGGATCTGCCCTTGCGAAGAAGGCCCCAGGTTATGCACCAACGCCACCCCGGCCGAATCACTCGTAACCGTCCCGGTAGGGGAGGAATCGACATGCCGTTCAGTGCAAGCCACCAAGGCGAGCAGGAACAGTGCTCGCCTCATTGACTTCCGGCAACGTTGGGGCAAGTTCACCCCTGCCGGGACTCTGCGATCATCGGGCGCATCTCTGCCGGTATCGCCACTACGGATGCGACAACATCAGGAGCGCAGTCGGCGACCAGCTCTATCCGTCCACCGGCTTCCAAGTAGTTGGCCACCACACCTGCATGGGCCGTAGCCAGGAACTCCCGGAGACCTTCCGTATCACCGCCGGCGATCAGCGCTTCGATCTGTTGCTCGGCGCTAGCGAGATTCTCGCCTCCGCATGCAGTGTGGCAGGCACCAACCTGATAGTCGGTATGACAGGTGCTGCTCCCACCACATCTGGAGCACTCGTAGGTAACGAAATCCGGCTTAGGAAGGACACAGCGGTTAGAAGGATCAGGGAAATGATGCTCGTTCCCGGCATTGCCAAGATCGTCCTGCCTCGGCACACACCACGAACACACGACCTCCGGCTCTGCGCCAGCCCGCTGCGGCATGGCGACCGAACCGAGGTACAGGAAGGCACCAAGCGCCAAGACGCTCAAGTGGCGGAACGGAACAGCGGGGACGAAACGCATGATCGACCTCCCGGCTTGTGGGTTGGAACCCGTACGTTACCACACCCACCTGGACTCCGCAAGTCCCCCTACACCCTGCAGATCGCTCCCCAGCTCTCCGGTTCCAGCGACGCCCCGCCCACCAGCAGGCCGTCGACATGCTCCTCGGCGACCAGAGCCGCGGCATTGTCCGGCTTGACCGATCCGCCGTAGAGAATGCGGATGTCTTCCGGCAGTCCGAGCGACTCCAGGACGCTGCGGATTGCCGCATGCACCGTGTTGGCATCAGCGGGTGTGGCATTGCGACCGGTACCGATGGCCCACACCGGCTCATAGGCGACGATCAGATCGGCGCCGGGTTCAACCCCGGTCAGACCGGCGCGGAGCTGACGCTCCACCACCGATTCTGTCTCCCCAGCCTCGCGCTCCTCCAGCTTCTCGCCGACACAGAGCACGGCCTGCAGGCCGCCTTCGAGCACCGCACGGACCTTCCTCCCGGTCTCCTCGTCGGTTTCACCGAAGACATGTCGCCGCTCCGAGTGACCGATCAGCGCCGCACCAGCTCCCGACGAACGGGCGATCGCCACCGACAGCTCGCCGGTGAAGGCACCTTTCGGCTCCCAGTAGACGTTCTGGGCTCCGACGGTGTAGCCCTCGCGGCCTTCGAGTGCTCCAGCCACTGCCTCGATCGAAGGCGACGGCGGGAAGAACGCCACCGTCCGACCAGCGCGCGGCTGATCGATCCGCAGAAACTCGCGCAGGAAGGTCCGGGCCTCGCCCGGACCGACATGCATCTTCCAGTTGGCCGCCAGATAGAGTGGCTTGCTCATCTCAGACCTCATCCAGTGCGGCAACACCGGGCAGGACTCGGCCCTCGAGAAATTCGAGCGACGCACCACCGCCGGTGCTGACATGGGTTACCTGATCGTCCAGCCCAGCGGCGTTGATCGCGGCGGCCGAATCACCACCACCGACGATGGTGATGGCGCCGGCAGCAGTCGCCTTTGCCAGCGCCCGGGCCACCCCCATCGTGCCGACATCGAAGGGTGGAGTCTCGAACACGCCCATCGGACCGTTCCAGATCACGGTCTTCGCGCTACCAATGATCCGCGTGAACTCATTCACACTGGCCTGATCGATGTCGAACATCGCCCAGCCGGCGGGAATCGCATCGCGCGAAATTTCCCGGACCGGAGCTGCACGTGGCTGCGACCATGATCAGTAGAATGAATCTGCGGCTCAGCATGATGGGGCTCCTACGGCTCCAGTCTCCGCCCTTGTCGTGTCCGCGATCTCAGTCGCGGACACGGCTCAACGAGAACCCCACCACCGAATCTACGCCGTCGTCATCCCGGACTACTCCCAGCAGGTAGTCCTCGCCGATCTCCACGATGTGCCTGACAGGCACGTCAAGAGTCGTGAGCCATACCCCGTGATCGTCCAGCACCGACCACTGGAACTCGCCTTCGCGCACCCAGAGCCAGCCACGTACGTCGACCTTCAGATCAATGATCGGCGGGAAGTAGCGCTGGTCGGGAAAAACCCTGAGACCTCCGCCAAGCATTTCAAGAGTCTGAGGATCGCCCGCGGCTTGGCTTCGCCATAACTCCAGCGACCTATCATAAAAATCTTTGCCGAGCCTAACCGGCTGGTGTGGGCCTCGGACTACTCGCAGCAACTTGCCCGCAAGATCGCGGGTCTCTACCACGTTCGAGTCGGCATCGGCGACATGATACAAGCCACGCCCATTATCAACTGCTATCCTGGCTTTACGATGTACCAGCGGCACGATGCTGTGCCTCCTACCATTGGCGTACATTACAGCTGACATGAAATCATTGTGCCAGGAAGTGGCACCAAGCGCTCCGCCATCAGCCAGAGCAGTAAAAGCGCTACATTGCCTGACCACACGCCAAGGCGACGACTGCAACCCCAGTCGGTCATCGTCACCGCCGTCCCTGAAGCCGATGATAATACCGAAGCCAGGGACGGGAATCCGGTATTCACTATGCATCGAGTCGCCGGTAGCTGCCATCACCCAAGCGTAGTCGACATGATGTTCGCTTACGACCATCCCCAATGTATCGAACATATATCCAGGACCGTAGCCAGTATCCCAGATCCCGATCGTGCCGTCCCCGTTGGCATACAGGTGACGGGCACTTCTGAATTCGCCAGGGCCACCACCCGTACCTCCAATCCTACGAACCACATTGCCATCGTGGCCGACCAACAACGCAAGGTATGGATCACCAAGCAGCACAACTGTACGGCCATCACCCAGTCTGACCGCAGCTTCGATCCACTTGGCGTGGAAATCACTTGCGTGCCCATCTACGACTATGCGGGGTTCAGCTCCTACTGACACCAGCCCCTGCAAGGACGGTTCAAAATTCTGCACCACGGTGATTCCAACCGAATCACGTGTGACCGTCATAACAGAGGCGGTATCGGCACGCCTTTCACTGCACGCCATCAGGGCGAGCAGGGCCAAGACCCGCAAGTTCGACTGAAGCTGGGTCAGTATCACCCCTGTTTAGACTCCGCTATCATCGTGCGCATCTCCTTTGGTACTGCTACCACTGTCGCCCACGGTTGTCGTTGGACCACCACCGTAAGCCGACTAGGGAGAACACGTTGAATGCCGACCCAGCCACTGTAAGCACTATAAAACAGCTTCTGACCTGAATGCTTGAAATCGTCATTGCGTAACCCAGCGAAGGACAGCGAACCGCAAGGACGACTACCTCGCAATACGAATAGCACTTTGCCATGCGCAACAACGCTGAGGCCGCACAAGACACTAGTCGCCCCTACGTTACCCCTGTAATATTTTCATTCATCTTACCTTAAACGCTGCTCAATAAATCGCATCACCTTACTCCTTCTGTCGGTTAAGTGAGTACTCCACCACAGATTCAACGCCATCTTCATCCTTAATCAAGCCGACTATGTAGTCAGAGCCTACCTCAAACACTTTGTACATTGGAATGTCAAGCGAAGCAATCCAGCGACCAGATGGGTCGAAGACACTCCATCTTTCCAAGCTCTCCCTGACCCAGAGATGGCCTTCGACATCTGCAACCAATCCTAGAATAGGAGGGAGCATACGTGGATCTGGTAAAACCTTAACCGCATCTATCAAGTCTTGATCACTAAGGCCCATGGCTACATACTGAGACTTCCACTGTATTCGCGCATCCTCAAAGTCCGTATCGCTTAGCTCCGTAGGTCTCATGTCGGACCGAACACTGCGCTTCATCACCCCTTGAGCATCAAATACATCAATTTTATACTCCAGGGCATCAGATATGAAGACCTCACCAGAACTCTCTGCAAAAGCAGAGTAACTGAGATAGAAATACATTGGAGCCACCCACCTACCCAATACACCACTGGCTTGCCTGATTGACGTGACCGAGCTAGCATACTTGCCAACTGGAATCATCACATAACTACTTGTAACGATGGCATAAGACGCCACTCCAGTCCATCTGTACCATGTGCCATCTCCAGGATGGCTATTCCTCTGGCGCGGCGAGTGATCGTCCGATCCTCTATGGCTCAGCTTCACCAACGTGCCGACTCCGGGTAGTGCCGCACCGGTTTCCGAATGCAGACTATCTCCAATAGCATCTTGTAGTTTTGCTAGATCGACATAAGATTCCAGTACCAGTTTGCCGTCATGGTCAAACCCATACCCAGGGCCGTGCATGGCGTCCCAAGCGGTGATTATATCTCCCGATAGTACCATGAACTTGGTTGGGGCACGGAACTCCCCGGGACCTCCTCCTGACCCTCCGAACGAACGATAAAGAGTGCCAGAACGGCCATGAATAGAGATCCGAACAGGCTTTCCATTCATGATCGCGATTCTACCGTCGCTCAACCGGCCAGCTCCTACAACATTCAGAAACAGGTTGCCGGTGTCATTACCATCAATAATAACTGCGGGAGACTCGCTGATACTCCACGATGCTCCTGCTGCCATTTCGTGATTGTGGACAATCTTAACTTCCGCTGAATCGCGGACTGTGACCCCAGAGTTTGGCAGTGCATCATCAGATTTGGGTGAACACCCGCTGGAGGCCATGATTGCGATCAAGAGACAGCTACCGCATACCTGGTGCCATTTTAATGGTCTCAACAACCAGGTGTGGGGCCAGGGAGAGAACATTGTCGGCGCGACGGAGTACTCGCGCCGACAACGAGCCGTATCGCTTGTCAACTGACCGCCGCAATCAGATACCCGCGCATTGCTTCGGGGAGTGCTACAACGACAGGAACAGCTTCAGGAGCGCAGTCAGCGATCAACTCGATTCGACCACCTGACACTTGGACTACAACCGAAACCCCCTCGTGTTCTTTGGCAAGAAAGCGGCGAAGCTCCTCACCGTCACCAGAGGCCAAGATAGCGACAAGATCAGCCTCAGCTGAGGACAGATTCTCTCCACCGCAGGCGATGTGATTGCATGGACCTTCACCTGGGTCAGGCTCAGAAGTAGGAGGATTCAGAGGGTCTGGGAATGGATGGCATGTGCTGCTGCCGCCGCATCGTGCGCAGTAGACACTAGTGCCGCCCGACGGCGGTGAACCAGTGCATCGATTGCTAGGATCGGGAAAGCCGTGAACGGCATTTCCCAAAAGATCGCTGACCGTCACACACCACGAGCAGACCACCTCAGGCTCCGCACCGGCCTTCTGAGGCATGGCGATGGAACTGAGGTAGACGACGGCGCCAAGCATCAAGACACCCAAGAAACGGAACGGGGCAGCAGGAACGAAACGCATGGTCGACCTCCGGCTAGGGTTGAAGTAAGACGATACCCTGCCCCCCCCCGCGCGCAAGGCCCGATCCGAGTCACACCCTGCAGATCGCTCCCCAGCTCTCCGGCTCCAGCGATGCCCCGCCCACCAGCAGACCGTCGACATGCTCCTCAGCGACCAGCGCTGCAGCATTGTCCGGCTTGACTGATCCGCCGTAGAGAATGCGAGTACTGCTCGGCAGTCCCAGCGACTCCAGTACGCCACGGATCGCGGCATGCACCGTATTCGCATCGGCAGGAGTGGCATTGCGACCGGTACCGATCGCCCAGACCGGCTCATAGGCGATGATCAGATCGGCACCGGACTCCACTCCGGCAAGACCGGCCCGAAGCTGACGCTCGACCACTGCCCCGGTCTGCCCTGCCTCGCGCTCCTCCAGCTTCTCACCAACGCAGAGCACCGCCTGCAGGCCACCGTCGAGCACCGCACGAACCTTCCTGCCGGTCTCCTCGTCGGTCTCACCGAAGACATGACGCCGCTCCGAGTGACCGATCAGTGCTGCACCGGCCCCCGAAGACCGCGCGATCGCCACCGACAGCTCGCCGGTGAAGGCCCCCTTCGGTTCCCAGTATATGTTCTGGGCACCGACTACGTAGCCCTCGCGACCTTCGAGCGCACCGGCCACCGCCTCGATCGACGGAGCCGGCGGAAAGAACGCCACCGTCCGGTCGGCACGCGGCACGTCGACCCGCAGGAACTCGCGCAGGAAGGTCCGGGCCTCGCCCGGACCGACATGCATCTTCCAGTTGGCTGCCAGATAGAGCGGCTTGCTCATCTCAGACCTCATCCAGAGCGGCAACACCGGGCAGCACGCGCCCCTCGAGGAACTCGAGCGAGGCACCACCACCGGTGCTGACATGGGTTACCTGATCGTCCAGACCGGCTGCATTGATCGCAGCGGCCGAATCACCGCCACCGACGATGGTTATGGCACCGGCAGCAGTCGCCTGCGCCAGTGCCCGCGCAACGCCCATGGTGCCGGCATCGAACGGCGGAGTCTCGAACACTCCCATCGGACCGTTCCAGATCACCGTCTTCGCACCACCGATGATCCGCGCGAACTCGTTCACGCTGGCCTGGTCGATGTCGAACATCGCCCAGCCGGCCGGAATGGCATCACGCGCAACTTCCCGAACAGGAGCATCACCAGACAACTTCTCGGCGATCACCGCACCCACCGGCAGCACCAGCTTGTCACCGGCCTTCGCGAGCAGCGCCTTGGCCATCTCGACCCGGTCGTCCTCTACCAGCGAGTTGCCGACCTCGAATCCCATCGCCTTGAAGAAGGTGCAGGCCATCGCACCACCGATCAGGATGTGATCGACCTTGGGCAGCAGCGCCTCCACCAGGTCGATCTTGCCCGAGATCTTGGCACCACCGAGAATCGCAACGAAGGGACGCTGAGGATTGTCCACCGCATCGCCGAGGAAGCGGAGTTCCTTCTCCATCAGGAAACCGGCCGCAGCAGGCTTCACCAGATCGGCAATCGCTGCGGTCGATGCGTGCGCGCGGTGAGCGGCACCGAAGGCATCGTTGACGTAGATGTCGCCCAGAGCCGCAAACTTCTCCGCCAGCTCGCGATCGTTCTTCTCCTCACCTGGCCAGAAGCGGGTATTCTCCGCCAGCGCGATTCCACCGCGCGGCAGATGGCGCACCTGCGATACCGCAGCGTCCGAGGTCGGATCCTCGATGAAGGTCACCGGCGAGCCGAGCAGCTTCTCCAGCTCGCGGGCAACCGGGCGGAGCGAGTACTTGTGATCGGGTGCTCCCTTGGGCCGACCGAAGTGCGACAGCACCACGACCCGGGCGCCCTTCTGACTCAGATACTGGAGCGTGGGCAGCGAGGCCTTGATCCGGGTGGCGTCGGTCACCTTGCCATCCGCCACCGGCACGTTCAGATCCGCCCGCACGATGACGCGCTGCCCGTCGAGCTGCGCGCCATCGAGCGAAGCGAGAGTCCTGCGGCTCACAGCTTCGAGCCGACGAGGGTGAGCATGTCGACGCAGCGCGCCGAGTAGCCCATCTCGTTGTCGTACCAGGAGGAGACGTGGACCATGGTGCCGTCGAGGACCTGGGTCGAGAGGAGATCGACGGTGCTGCTGGCCCGGTTGCCGATGTAGTCCACCGACACCAATGGCTCGTCGCTCACCTCGATGACGCCCTTGAGCGGGCCGCT
>CAZSPH010000005.1:8661-12378 GCA_964608715.1 uncultured Gemmatimonadaceae bacterium
ACCGAGTCGTACTTGAGGAGGTGAGCAAGGGTCTTGGTGTCGGTCAGATCGTTGACCGCGACGAAGTCGATGTCGGCACCGGCGGCCTTGGCTGCGCGCACCACGTTGCGACCGATCCGTCCGAACCCGTTGATACCTACCCGAATCTTGGCCATCAGAACGCCTCTTTCCCCCAGGGGTGAATCTTGCTCATCTGTCGGGCGGCGCCCTCGAGCGGGGCCAGAGCGCGCGCAAAAGTCACTGCGGATACCCCGGAAGCCCCGGCATCGAGGAGTTCCGCTGCTGCCGAAACTAACGTAGCTCCGGTCGTGAAGACATCATCGACCAGAATTGCCGGGAGCTGAGACGGGGTCGCAGCGAAGGCATCGGCGAGGTTGGCCGCACGCGCCGCCGGCGCCAGGCGGGTCTGCGTACCGGTCTCCCTCACCCGCCGGAGCCGGTCGGGCGCCACGCGGAGGCCACTGACTGCGGCCAGCGCCTCGGCCATCAGGAGAGCCTGGTTGTAGCCGCGGGACCGGAGCCGCCCCCGCCCCACCGGAATCGGCACCAGCTCCCCCTCCATCCCGGCCGCCGCTTCAGCCAGTCTGGGTGCCGCAATTTCGGCCAGACGGGTCCAGCCCTGGTACTTGAAACGATGCATCATCAGACGGACGGAAGGGTCGAGAGCCACGGCACTCCGGACTGGCCCGAAATCGGGCGGCCATTCGGGACAGATCCGGCAGGAGATCGACAACTGACGCGGCTGGCCGCAGCGCTCGCAGGTCGGCTGACTCAACCGACGCCAGCGTCCCTGGCAGAGGTTGCAGATCAGCGGTTCGGCCGTGCCTGCGACGGACATGCCGCACTGGAGGCACTCAGCCGGCAGCAGCCAGCTCAATGCCTCCCCGAATCGCTCAGGCCATTCTCCCCGCCAGTGCCGCACGCATCACCTCGATCGGAGGTTCAACCCCCGGGAACCAGTGCCGCCATCCCGCTGCTCCCTGCACCACCAGCATCTCGCGACCGTCGGAGGCGGCGAGCCCCCGACGCAACGCCGCAGTGGCGAACCCGGTCGAGCCCTCCGGTCGGTAGGTCAGGTCGACCACGCCGGTGAGCCGGGGGAAATCGTCCAGCTTCGCCGGCAGCGGATCGCCTGCGTAAAGACCGAGCGGTGTGGCGTTGATCACCAGCTCGCATTCCTCCGGCTCGGCAAGCTCGACGCCCAGGCCGACGACCCATTCCCTGAACCGCGCGGCCCTATCTGCATCGCGGGACCGCACCGCCAGCTCGGCACCCGCCTCCAGAGCGGCACCTGCCACGGCCTTCGCACTGCCACCCGTTCCGACCACACACCAACGCCGGGGAGCGGTTCTCAGCGAGGCGATCACGGCCAGCAGCCCATCGACGTCGGTATTCGCAACCGTCAGTTCCCCGGATGCTCCGGAGAACACGTTCGCCACGCCGAGGCGCTCGACCCGGGAATCGCCGGGGGCAGCTCGGGCTGCCAGCGCCTTGTGCGGCACCGTCACATTACCACCACCCCCGTTGGAGGCGAGGGATCGCATTAACGCATGCAGGTTCATTTCCTCGCATGACAGCGCGATGTAGACGGCATCCACTCCGGCCGCAGCGAAGGCGGCGTTCTGCATCATCGGTGAGAGCGAGTGCGCCACCGGCTGGCCCAGCAGCGCGATCACCCTGGTACTGGCACGAACCTTCACCATCCCTCCATCACCATCCGTTCAACTGCTCCATGCATCATCCGGTCGAGTTCGGTTGCGGTCTCGCGATAGCCATCGAGATCGCCACCGAACGGATCATTGACCTCCGCAGCATTCCCGGAGTTTGCCCATTCCGTCAACTGCCAGGTCCGATCGGCGAACCCCATTCCGCGTATCGAGGCGGCATGACTCGCTGTCATCGTGAGGATGAGATCGGCCGCCTCACCGATGGCGTGGTCGAACCGCCGAGCGCGATGACCGGAAAGGTCGATACCCCGTTCGAGCCCGACCAGATAGGAGCCCTCCGATGCTGGCGCTCCATTCCAGGCGGCCAGCCCGGCCGATTCGACCACGAGGTCGAGGCCGACTCCCTTCGCCTGGCGTTCCAGCAGTGCCGCAGCGAGCGGCGAACGACAGGTGTTGCCGGTGCAGACCATGACTACCCGGCGGCTGGCCATCAGAACGACACCCCGGTTGTCGCAGTGATCATGGCTGCCGGAATCGCACCGTCCCGAATCAGAACCGGTCGCACACCGACGCAGTCGACGATCGTCGACGGCGATCCAGTCGGCGGTGATCCGTCGTCCAGCACGATCAGTGTGCCTTTGGAAATTTCCTCCGCAAACTCGGCTGCAATCAGTGCGGGGTCCGTTGCCACCTGCTCACCGGTCCGATTGGCGCTGGTAGAGGAAATGGGTGCACCGATCGTCTCGATCAGCGCGGCCAGTGGCCGGTGCGAAGTCCACCTGACCGCGACTCCGCCATCCGGTCCGCGCAGCAGGCCCGGCAGATCACCGGTCGGCGCCGGCAGGATCAGAGTCAGCGGGCCGGGCCAGAAAACCATCATCAGCTCGCGAGCAGCGCTCGAGATCGTCAGTCGCAGCTCATCGAGCATCGCCATGCCACTCACCAGCACCAGGAACGGCTGCTCCGGCGGTCGCCGCTTGATCTGGACCAGCGCGCCCAGTCCTTCAGCGGTGAGTGCACTGCTCAGCCCATAGACGGTCTCGGTGGGACAGGCGATCACCCCGCCCCGGCGCAGATGCAGACCGACGTGTGGAGCAGCCGCGACTGCATCGTCGACCGAGTGCAGCGGCAGGCTCACTGCCGTCGACCCGCCAGCCACTCGGCGTACTCCAGATCGGCAGCGGTGGTGATCTTGAGATTGGACCGGTCTCCGGGGATCAGTTCCACCCGTCCGCCTATCCGCTCGACCAGCGAGGCATCATCGGTGGCCTCGACGCCGGCGTTGTCGGCAGCGACATGGGCTGCAAGGAGCAGCTCCCGGGGGAATCCCTGGGGAGTCTGTGCATGCCAGAGACCGACTCGCTCGATGGTGCCATGCACCCGGCCGAAGTCGTCGGCACGCTTGACGGTATCGACCACCGGTACGGCCACCACTGCGGCTCTGCCGTCGCGTGCCGCAGCGATGCACTGGTCGATCGCGCCGGCAGGCGGAAAGGGACGGGCGCCGTCGTGCACCAGCACCACGGAACACTCATCGGACAGCATCGTCAGTCCTGCCGCGACCGATGCCCGTCGCGTGGCTCCTCCAGCAGCTACCCTGAACGAGTCGCCACAGAGAGGTACAAGCCACTGCGGCGGTGTTGCGGCGTCCGCCTCTGGCAGCACCACCACGATGCACACTACTTCCGGATGCGCAGTGAACGGTTCGATGGCCCGGAGCAGCACCGGCACTCCGGCGATCGGCAGAAACTGTTTGGGAACATCCATTGCCATCCGCTCACCGCGGCCGGCTGCGACCACGATCACGCCGACATCACGGTACAAGGGTGGCCGCCAGTTCGTCGATGTGTTCGAGCCCGCGATGTCTGATTCCCGACACGTCGACTCTCGAACGGGAGGATCCGAACGCCTGGGTGAATCCCATGCGTGCAGCCTCGGAGAGTCGACGTTCCACGCCACCTGAGGGACGGATCTCGCCCCCCAGCCCCAGTTCGCCGAGGTAGAGTGCATCGGGAGGAGTGTGACGATTGCGGATCGAACTGAGGAGAGC
>CAZSPH010000005.1:12388-36502 GCA_964608715.1 uncultured Gemmatimonadaceae bacterium
GAGGAGAGCGGCAGCCACTGCGAGATCCGTTCCCGGTTCGGACAGTCGCACCCCGGCAGTCGCCTGTACGAACACGTCCACGGTTGCGAAGGATTCTCCGGCGCGCCGTTCGAGAATCGCGAGGATCACCGCCAGCCGCTTCTGATCGATTCCGGTAGCCACCCGCTGTGGCGTGCCATAGCCGGAAGGTGCGGCCAGCGCCTGCACCTCGACCAGCACCGGCCGGGTCCCTTCCATCAGCGCTGTGACCGCGCTCCCCGGAATACCCGAAGAGCGGGCTGCGAGAAACAGCGCCGATGGATTCGCCACCGGCACCAGGCCCTTCCCGGTCATCTCGAAGACACCTACTTCGTCCACCGAGCCGAAGCGGTTCTTGGCCGCGCGCAGCAGGCGATAGTCGAGCGTGGCATCGCCCTCGAAGTAGAGCACCGTGTCCACGATGTGTTCCAGCGTCTTCGGACCGGCGAGACTGCCGCCCTTGGTGACGTGCCCTACGACGATCACTGCCACACCGGTTTCCTTGGCAAACCGCATCAGCATCGCGGCGCACTCACGCACCTGGGTGACATTCCCCGGTGCGCTTTCGAGCGATTCGGCGTAGACGGTCTGGATCGAATCGAGGACCAGTACATCTGCGCCGATGTCACGGGTTGCCCGGATGATCGCCTCGACGCTGGTCTCACCCACTACCTGCACGGCGCCGGCACCACCGGCCAGCCGGTCGGCTCTCAGCCGCAACTGCTCGGCACTTTCCTCGCCGCTGGCGTAGAGCACCACATGTCCGCCGCCTTCCAGCATTCCCGCTGCCTGCAGCAGCAGCGTCGACTTGCCGATGCCCGGCTCACCACCGATCAGCGTGATCGATCCCGGAACGATCCCACCGCCCATTGCAAAGTCGAGTTCGCGAAGACCGGTGGACCATCTGACCAGTCGCTCCGGCTTCACGTCGGCCAGGCGACGTACGGAGGGTACCGGACCCGCAGCAGTGCGAGTGCGGACCGGTGCAACCGACTCCTCCACGACGCTGTTCCACTCGCCACATCCGTCACAGCGTCCGGCCCACCTGCGATGTTCATGACCGCAGGCGGTGCAGCGCCACACCGACTTCACCGCCGCCACGCTACTGCTCCCGCTGGGAGATGCTGTCGAACCGGGTGAACTGCTTGTGGAAGTACATGTCGAGATTGCCGGTGGGACCATTGCGGTGCTTGGCCACGATCAGTGATGCACGGCCGTCGAGCGACTCGCCCGCCTGCTCCGCCTTGTCGCGAAGATCCTTGTACATCTCGGGCCGATGGATGAACAGCACCACGTCGGCATCCTGCTCGATCGCACCCGAATCACGCAGATCGGAGAGAAGCGGCGTTCTTTCCCCGCCTCGCTGCTCACTGGCGCGGGAGAGCTGGGACAGAGCTATCACCGGTATGTTGAGTTCGCGCGCCAGTCCCTTGAGCGACCGGGAGATGTCGGAGATCTCCTGCACCCGGTCCCTCGAATATTCGGGGCTGCGCATGAGCTGGAGGTAGTCGACCACCAGCATGCCCACCTCGTTGTCGGCACGAAGCCGACGTGCCTTGGCACGCATCTCCAGCAGAGTGAGTGCCGGAGTGTCGTCGATCCAGATCGGACAGTTGGTCAGAATGCCGGCGGCGCGAGCCAGCTTGGTGTAGTCGCGATCCTTGAGCTGCCCGCGGCGCACCGCCTGCGAATCGACCCGTGCCTCGGCGCAGAGCATGCGCTGCACCAGAGACTCGCGCGACATCTCGAGCGAGAAGATCGCGACTCCCGTTCCCGAATGCGCCGCATGCGTCGCTACGTTGAGGCAGAAGGCAGTCTTTCCCATCGAAGGCCGCGCCGCCACGATGATCAGTTCCGAACCCTGAAAACCTGCGGTCATCTCGTCGAGATCGGAGAATCCGCTCGGCACGCCGGTCAGCTCGCCGTTGCCCTTCTGGAGCGTCTCGATCCGCTCCATCGTCGGCCACAGCATCTCCTTGATCCGCACGAATCCGTCTTCGTGACGACGCTCGGCGACCTTGAAGATCCGCGACTCGGCAACATCGAGCATCTCCGATGCGGAACGCTTCTGCTCGTAGACTTCGGTGATGATCTGGGTTGCGGCCTCCACCAGACGTCGCTGGATCGCCTTGTCGCGCAGGATGCGGGCGTGATACTCGAGGTTGGCTGCAGTCGGAACCGCATTGACCAGCTCTTCGAGGTAGGCGACTCCACCTACTGCATCGAGTTCACTGCGATTCGACAGCTCGTCACGCACCGTGACGTAGTCGACCACCATCCTGCGCTCGACGAGAGTGCGCAGCACCCGCCACAGCCGGCGATGGTCCTCACGATAGAAGGCTCCTTCGTCGAGAATCTCGGCACCGCGAAGTGCCGCGTCGCCGTCGAGCAGCATCGCGCCGAGCACGGCCTGCTCCGCTTCGAGACTCCACGGCACCGCCCGTCCCCCGGGGGACGGAGTGTCACTCGACGATGTCGGCAAGCTGTCGGGCAATGCGGAGGTCATCCCAGGCGGGTCTTTTCCAGTGAGGGTTGCGCAGCAGTGCGGCCGGATGATAGGTCACCACCAGCGGGATTCCATCCAGCCGGTGAACCTTGCCGCGGACATCCCCGAGTCGCACCTTCGTGCCCAGGAGCGCCTCGGCGGCAGTGGTTCCCAGCGCCAGAATCACCCGGGGGCGTACCAGCGATATCTGCCGATGAAGATACGGCATGCAGGCCGCGCGTTCATCCGGAAGCGGAGCCCGGTTGTTCGGCGGGCGGCATTTCACCACGTTGGCGATGTAGACCGTCGGCCGGGGAGCGTCGATCGCGGCAAGCATCCTGTCCAGCAGTTCTCCCGCCCGCCCCACGAAGGGGCGCCCGGTGCGGTCTTCCTGCTCACCCGGCCCCTCGCCGATCACCATCATCCCGGCCTCGGGATTTCCTTCTCCAGGCACGGCACAGGTCCGGGTCCGGCCCAGCACGCAGCGCTGACAGACGCTGGCCAGTTCGCCTATTCCGGTCAGCGAAGCGGCGGCGATCGGGTCATCCGCGGCGGCGGGGGGCAGCGATACCGCCAGCCCGGGACCAGGGACCGGCGGCGCATCTGCCAGCCAGGAAGGCAGTTCGGCGCCTTCGGGCCTCGGCGGCACGATGACCGGCCGGGCGATCGACGGTCCGATGGACTGAGCGGGCGGGACGGTGGCCTGCGAGCGCTGTCGCGCCGGCTCGGTGGCAACAGAGCTGCCGCGTGGGGCCCTGGAACGTCGCGGCTCCGGGGCATCGGGAACTGCCGGGGCGATCGTCACCGACTCATCGAGAATCAGTTCGTCGCCACCAAGGTCACGCTGTACCGCCAGCCAGCGCTTGGTGCGGTCATCCACGGTAAGCTGCCACCGCGTCAAGAATCCGGTCGGCCACTGCCGCCTTGCTGGCGAGCGGCACCGCGACAGCCCGGCCCCGGGCGTCAAGAATGGTGACCGCGTTGGTCTCGACCTCGAAACCGGCGCCGGGCTCGAGCGCATCGTTGATGACGATCAGATCGAGTTGCTTGCGTTCGAGCTTCGCCATCCCCTTCTCCAGCGCCGTACCGGTCTCCAGCGCGAACCCGACCGTAATGAGGCCGCCGTGCCGGAGCGGCAGAGTGCCGAGGAGGATGTCGTCGGTGGACTCGAACGGCAGCGAGAACCCTCCCTCGGACCGGGGCAGCTTGGTCTCGCGGGCCGTTGCCGGACGATAGTCGGCAGGAGCCGCAGCCATGATCAGCACGTCGGTAGCGGGAACCATCAGGTTGACCGCTTCCGCCATGTCATGGGTGGTTTCCACCGGAATCAGTTCGACTCCGACTGGAGGGGATTCGGTGCTGGGACCGGAGATGAGCGTCACCACAGCGCCGCGTCGCCAGGCCGCTTCGGCCAGCCGGTAACCCATCCGACCGCTGGAACGATTGGTGATCACCCGCACCGGATCGATCGACTCGCGGGTCGGTCCGGCGGTGATAGTAACCTGACGTCCGCGCCAGTCGCTGCTGGTGCTGATCACCCGCCCCGCATGGGCGATGATTTCGACCGGCTCCGACAGCCGGCCGGGCAGCTCCGAAGGGCCCTCAGCGAGGTCACCGGTCGCGGGTCCGACGAAGTGCCAGCCCCGCTCTGCAAGTCGACTGATGTTGGAACCGGTTGCCTCGCTGGCGTACATCCGGTCGTTCATCGCAGGCGCGGCAAGCACCGGCGAACCGGTTGCGAGCAGCAGTGCAGTGAGGAGGTCGTCGGCGATTCCCTGAGCAGCGCGAGCCAGCAGCGAAGCGGTGGCTGGAGCGACGATCACCAGGTCGGCGCCATCTCCCAGAGACACATGGTCCAGTGCCGTGCCGGGCTCCCAGAGAGAGGTGTACACCTTCCGGCGGGTGACCGCCTCGAAGGTGGGCACGCCGACGAACCGGGATGCGCCCGCAGTCATCACTACGTCGACCTGGGCGCCCAATCTGGCCAGCTCTCTCGCGACCAGCACCGACTTGTAGGCCGCTATCCCCCCGGAAACCCCGAGGACGACCCGGCGGCCGGACCACATCGTTACGCCTCGGTGCGGCGCCGACGCAGCTCGCGGAAGGTCAGTTCGCCGCTGGTCAGCTTCATCAGCGCCAGGGTGGTGAGCTTCCTGACACCCTCGACCCGCTCGAACTGGGTGATCGACTCGCGTGGGAACTCGTTGAGGTAGCGCGCAAACTTCGCCGCGACCAGCACACCGCGATACTTCGACCCGGCCTGCCGGGCGACTTCCTGGGGAGTGAATACTTCCATGTCTTCCTCCTGATTCAGCGTCCCGGAACGAGCACAGCAAGCTCGTCCCGTACTTCGTTGCGCAACCGCTCCAGTCCCTCCCAGAGGAGGCGCTGACGGCTGCTGCGGCGCGATTCGGCATCGAGAATTGCACCGGTGATGCGCACCGCGTCGTCCAGCACATCGTTCACCACTACGTAATCATACTCCTCGGCCGCTGCCAGCTCATCCAGAGCATGCTGCAACCGTACCGCCTGACGATCCTGTCCTTCGGTTCCCCTCGCTGCCAGTCGGTCTGCCAGCGCCCGACCACTCGGCGGCACCACGAAGACGAACACCGCCTCGGGAAACCGGGTCCTCACCTGCCTGGCTCCGACCACCTCGATGTCCAGCAGCACGTGCTTGCCGGCATCGAGCCCCAGCTGGATCTCCCGCGACAGCGTGCCGTAGCGGTTGCCGCCGTACTCGGCATGCTCGACGAACGAACCCGCCGCCACCTCACGCTCGAACTCCTCGCGGGACATGAAATGGTACGCCACGCCGTTCTCTTCACCCGGCCGCGGCGCCCGGGTGGTCGCCGATACCGAATGGGTCACGTCGTCCCGCTCGGCAAGCAGCCGCTTGACGATGGTGGACTTCCCGCCACCCGAAGGTGAAGACAGGATCACCAGCAGAGGCCTCATTCGAGATTCTCCAACTGTTCCCGGATCTTCTCCAGTTCACCCTTCATGGCGATCACCTCGCCGGCAATCCCTGAGTCATTTGCCTTGCTGCCGACGGTGTTCACTTCGCGTCCGATCTCCTGGGCGATGAAGCCGAGCTGCTTGCCGACCGGCCCGGTTCCGTCCAGCATCGCACCGGCAGCGGAAAGATGGGCACGGAGCCTCACCGTTTCCTCGGTGATGTCCATCCGGTCGGCCAGGAGAGCGATCTCGGTCGCCATCCTCGCCCGGTCGGGATCGACCCCGCCTGCCAGCCTGCCGACCGCCTCACCCAACCGGGTCACTTCGCGTTCCAGCCGCGCCGGCACGAGGTCGGCAACCCTGGCTGCACCTGCGGCGATCAGTTCCAGTCGATGGCGGATGTCCACAGCGAGAGCCGCTCCTTCCCTGGCCCGGGCTGCCCTGCAGCCCTCGACCGCTGCCGTCACCACCGGTGCGACCTCGTCCCAGGCCACCGTTCCGGTATCGTCATCGGACCGGTCAGTGAACAGTCCGGGATAGCCGAGCACCTGGTCCAGAGTAACAGCAGCATCCAGTCCCAGTTCGGCCGCAGCCCCGCGCAGACTGGCCACCACTGCCCTTGCCCGCTCGACCGGGAACCCAGCATCGCCACCGCGACTGCCGCCGTCCTCCACCCAGCGGGCGGAGAGGGTGACATGCCCCCGGTCGATCGAGCGCTTGAGCGCCTCGCGGACTTCCCCCTCCAGCGCCGCGAGATTGCCGGGAAGCCGGATCGACGGATTGAAGAAACGGTGGTTGACCGTCCGGACCTCGACCTTGAGGTGCCGACCGGCAACCGGCATTTCAGCCGTTCCGTATCCCGTCATGCTAAGAACCAGACCCACCAGCTCCCCTTTACAGTCCAGCCTTCAAAGATAGCCGCGAAGGGGTCCGCCTGGTACCGGCAGCAAGGTCAGTTGTTGAAGCTCCAGCGGATCCCGTAGCTGCTGCCGAGCGGCATCACCTGATAGCCCGGTATCTGGCCCTTGCGGACTGCGGCGAAGTTGACCCGGTCCCAGTAGGCCGAGAAGGGGCCGATCTTGAGCTGGATGATGCCGCGGATGAAGGTGAGGCCGGGCTGGTCGATCGGTACTCCATCGCCATCGACTCCGATCACCCCCGGCGACCAGCTCTCCAGCACACCCTGGACTTTGAGGCGGAAGATTCCGCTGGGAAAGTTCCGGAGAAAACGCGACGAAACGGTGGCGGTGCTCCATGCCCGGTGAGGAGGCACCCCGCTGGGCAGTGCTCCGCCGAGCGGATGCTCGTAGTTGGTGGCCAGGGTGAACCAGGTGGTTGGCTTCACATGGGCGCTGACAGCCACCCACTCGGTTTCCTCCAGTGGCGCGAACCCGGGAATCGTCCGGAAGGCTCTGAGCGGCAGAGGCTGCCAGGAATCGGTGCGGGACCATCTCGCCTCGATCCCCAGACGGGAGGATTCCAGCGCGGCCATCGCTTCGAGGTCGGTGAACTCGCGGGTCGGCATGTCGGTGATGGCGGGAGCCTGGACCCGCTCGCCGGTGCTCGCCGTGGCCCCCAGTCTCAGGGCGAATGGAATCCGGAACCCGATGAACGGCACCGGCACGCGAAGACCGGGATCGATCTCCGCACCGACGCGGGCCGTCAGATAGTTGCTCTCGCGCCGTTCGCCGTCGTGCTTCCGATGAACCCCTTCAAGTGAAGTGCTGACCATCCTGAGGGGAGCCCAGCCCAGCGCCAGCCGGGTATCCAGGCTGGTCCACTCGGTGTGATGGAAGCCAGTGAACTCAGCCGACCAGGTCGGCATCCGGTAGCCGATCACTCCACCCCAGGTACCGATATCGTGGGAAACCGAATCGCTGCTCCACTGTGTTCGTGCGGCCAGAGCATCTACCCGGAGCCCGGTGAGATCGCTCCGCTTCCGCCAGGAGATCCGGAAGTCGAGATCACTGCGGGTGCCGAACAGCCCGGGGTCCAGCGTGCCATCGTCCGGGACTCCGCCCTCCTCATCCTCACCACCACCTCCCGATCCTTCAGGGGCATTGGGATCGACCAGCCGCGACCGCCTGACGTCCTGTACCAGATACTGGGCCCGTATGCCGAAGCGTGGCGAGCGCTGCCAGGAGAGCCGGGCCCAGCCGTTGGTAAGGTTGGCGTCACCGGTTCCGCCCGAGGGTGTGTTCACTCCGGTGTAGTCCGCAGCCAGTGATAGCCCGAGGCCGCTGCCGTAGCGCTTCTCGAAGGCGGCAAAGTACTGCGCGAAGCCGCGGTCACCGGTTGCAACTGCGATGCGGGTCCGCGGAGCAAGCCTGTCGTGGTCACGCGTGAAGAGATGGAGACGCCAGCCGCCGGGGCCACGTTCAAGTTCCATCCGGTCGATCAGCTCCAGGCTCCAGAGCGACGGATCGACTGCGGTCGAATCCGGACCGACCGGCAGCCACGGCAGTCCATCGACGAAGTACTCGATCGCGGCCGGGCCCCGTCCCTGCACACTCGGGAGTTCGGGCCGCATGCGCCAGCCACCGCGCCAGATCATCACCGGCGCGGCATCAGCCAGCAGCTCGGTGACGGTCCGACCGGCCATCCATTCGATCGAATCGCGGGTGAAGACGAAGCGGTTGCCGACAGGCAGCAGGCCGGTCGGCCCCAGCCGCGTCATCACATCGAGCTTGACCAGGTCCTGGCCTTCGAGCGCGAGCAGCCGGTCGGTGGCCGATGAGTCCGGTACCGCAGGCGCTCTGACGACAGTGTCCGGCTCGACCGGTACCTGTGCCGCGGCCACGCCGGCGCCGAGCACCAGCGTCGCAGTCAGCAGAAGGAATCGCGGTGACCTCACCGGCTGGCGATCACCCTGCGAGGAGAAACTCGCTGAACAGCCGGACCAGAATTCCGGTCGGCCCCTTCACCTGGGTGGGCAGTTCCCGGTCGGTGTAGGCAGTGCCAGCGATGTCGAGGTGCGCCCACGGATACTCCTCGGCAAATTCCCGGAGAAACCATGCGGCGGAGATCGTTCCCGCAGCGCGGCCGCCGCTGTTCTTCATGTCGGCGATGTCCGACTTGATCAGATCGCGGAAGTCGTCCCACAGCGGCAGTTCCCAGAGACGCTCTCCCGCGTTCTCTCCCGCCCGAAGCAGCCGACCAACCAGACCCGGGTCGGTACCCATCACGGCAGTAGCGGTGTGGCCCAGAGCGATGACGACCGCGCCGGTCAGCGTGGCACAGTCCACCACTGCGGCCGGCTCGTAGCGGCGGGCCCACGAGAGCGCGTCGGCGAGGAGCAGACGCCCTTCGGCGTCGGTGTTCACCACCTCGATCGTCTTGCCGGAATGCGCCCTGACCACATCACCGGGACGATAGGAGTTACCCGAGACCATGTTCTCGGCGGAGGGGATCAGCCCGATCACGTGACACGCGGGGCGAAGCCGACCGAGTGCTTCGAAGGTGCCCAGCACGGCCGCAGCGCCGGACATGTCGAACTTCATGTCCTCCATTCCCTGGGCCGGCTTGATCGAGATGCCGCCAGTGTCGAACGTCACTCCCTTGCCGACGAGCACCGTCGGCGCATCGTCGCTGCCACGGTACTCCAGCACGATGAAGCGCGGCTCGTTGGCACTACCCTGTCCCACCGCGAGAATCGCCCGCATTCCCTCCGCTTCGAGCTGACCGCGATCGAGGACAGTGATGGCGTGACCATGACGCTCCGCGATCTCGCGTGCGCGTGCGGCGATGAACTCCGGAGTGCAGGTATCGGCGGGAAGCACCTGAACGCCGCGGGTGAGCTGCTGCCCGGCTGCGATCGCATTGCCGCGGGCCACACCGGCAGCGAACTCCGCATCATCGGCCTCGACGATCAGCTCGATCGAAGCGAGCGGCGGCTTCGGCGGATCGGCGGGACGCCTGAGATCGGGATAGTGCCAGGCGCCGAACGGCAGGCCGACGGCAAGCATCTCGCCCGCAGTGCCGGCCGGAACGTCAGTTCCGGGGACGAGGAGCGCGGCCGACGGTACTCCAGCCATCCGGGCCCGCTTCCCACCTACCATCGCAGCGCGACGGATTCCCTGCTGCCGCTCACCTTCGACTTCGCCCATGCCGACCAGCAGCACCCGCTTGGGCCCCGATGCCGGATAGATCAGCAGCGTCTCATCACGCTTGGCAGCGAAGTCGCCGCTATCCAGTGCCCGGGAAATCTGACCACCGGCGGCATCATCGAGCCCACGAAGTCCCTCCGGCAGCGTCGTTCGCTGCATCATCGGGACTATCAGAAGGGGAGTGTCGAGTGATGCGGGATCGGCGACGCGAATCGAGACGGTGGGAGTCATGGAAGGTCCGGTAGAGGGCGGATGCACTGGAACTGCTTTCTGCGACGGAAAGATAACGAGGCCCGCTATCTCCCCGGACGATAGACCGAGACCGCCGCACTCCGGATATCCTCCTCCGACCAGTACACCGGCTTCATCTCTCCGCGGGCGAACATCGCAGCCTGGGACGAGAAGTACGGGGATGCGCTATCCGGACTCTGACCGTATGCAAGAATCGACCGGGCGCGAGGCACCTCGCCGAACTCGACTGCAATGACCCAGCCATCGCCACTGTTGACGACGCGGCGTCCATCCGGAGCACCGGCGAAGCTCATCACCCGGAAGCAGCCCAGCCCGCCGCCACAGCCGGCAGCGGGAAGATCCACATCGCCGCGACGGACCCGATGAACGGTTCCCCACGCCACGTCGATCGAACCGTGACGGTTGGCAGTTTCAGCGGCCGCCCAGCGCAGAGCCTCAACTGCAACCGCCGGGTCGGCAATGCCGCGGGGAGTACCGACCGGTGAGATCGAATCCCACGGCACGGAATGAAGTTCGCGATCACGCATCTGCGAGCGGTAACGATTCCACCAGGTCTCGAACAGCACCCCGCCCCTGCTGTCGACAGCGGCGGTGTTGTCCCAGCCTGCCAGAACCCTGGTCGCTGCCGACAGCAGCGAATCGCTGGAACTGCCGGCGGCGGAGAGCAGACCACCTTTCACCCGATCGGCCAGCAGCATCCTCGAACTGTGCTTGGCCGCGATCACATCCTCCAGCGAGAAGACCCGGTCGTTGGCAATCAGTTCCAGTGCGAGCTGACTCCTGGTACGGAGCGACCGCGGCTCCATCCAGTACGGCGTCGGCGCCAGCAGCGGCGAGGAGAGATTGGTGAAGTGGGGCGAGTCATTCTCATTGTGGACGTAGCCACCCGGAGGATTGAGAAGCTGTGGCAGTTCGTCGAAGCTGGCCCGGCGACTCCAGATCTGATCGGACCTGGTGGCCAGCACCGCCAGCGAATCGCCGCCTGCCGGATGAGGCAGAATCGGCGCTCCCGACATCCACACGTAGAGAATGTTTCCGTCACGGTCGGCATAGGTGAAGTTCGACGTAGTGCGGGAGTGGATCCGCATCGCATCGCGCCACTCCGCCAGGCTCCCCGCCTGCATCATCGACAGCCACTGCTCGCCGGCCCGGAAGCCACCATCGGTGGCGGCCCGGTTGATGATCACGTGAGTCGCCGTCCGGGCTATCACCGGCCCGACGCTGGTCGACCAGAACTCCCTGACCGCCGTTCCGGTCGCAAGCGAATCGCGCCAGGGCACCACCACGGTGTCTCGCAGCAGCGGATGGGAGCGACCGTCGAGACGGTAGTGATCGGCGCGAGCCGGGTCGAGTTCCAACGCGTAGATCTCGTGCGACCGGGAATTGTTGTTGGTGGTCGAGAAGCCGAGCGCGCGGTTGAATCCTCCGATGGTGGTAAAAGGGCCACCGATGCGGAAGTCGCCGTAGAAGTCGAGCTTTCCCGGAACCCGGACGTGGGCCTCGTAGTAGCCGGCAGTCCAGGCGAGATGGGGGTTGCGAAGCAGAATGCTGCGACCTGAGGTGGTCCTGGACGGAGCCAGCGCCCAGGCATTGGAGCCGATGTCATCGGAGGAGATGTCGTCCTCCGCTTCGCCCTCACCGGTGGCAGGCGAACCACCGCCAGCCGGCACTGCCGGGTTCCAGATACCGTCGGCATCCTGAACCAGGAGCGGAGCAGTTCCTCCCGCCGAAGCAATCCTGCGGGTGAAGGCGTGCGGCTGGGCCGAAACCGCCAGCGACACATCCCTGGCCAGAACGTCGATGCCGGAGAAATCAGGCGAGGCCCATTCCGGTACCTGGTCCGGGTGCAGCCTTATGAAGGCGTTCATTCCGGCAGCGAAACCGGCGTAGACGTCCCGGCTGTCCTGACGGAGATTCCGCCACTCCCGCTCGGCGATACGATGCCGGAGGACTGCGACGGCATCACTGCCGACCCGGCGCTCACCCTGATGCAACGCCATGCGACCGCGCGCGCCCTCCATCCCCTCGACCAGGCCGCCACCGTAGTCCTCCAGCTGCACCCAGGCGAGAGCGAAACCCGCGTCATGGAGGTTGTCGGCCAGGATGTGCGGTACCCCGTGGGCGGTACGGCGGATCAGGGTGCCTTCGCCGCCGGTGCTGCCACTGCTGCTGATCGCGGGAGAACAGCCGACCGCGGTCGCTGCCACTGCCGCTGCGAGGCAGATCCGAATCAGGTGCACGGTCATCTCCTGGTCAGCGGGTCACCGGATGTCGGGAACAGGTCAGACATCCGACACCTGGGTCACCGGTATGTCGAAGTGCATCACATCCTCCCTGGTACCGAGCTTCTGGTAGAGAGCGATGGCCGGTTCGTCACCGTAGTCGGCCTGCACGTACACCACCCACGCTCCGATCGCAGCGGCTTCCCTGCCCAGCCGTTCGATCAGTGCCGTGGCGATTCTCCTCCGCCGATGGGACTCGGCCACTGCCAGATCGTAGATGTACAGCTCGCTCCGCTGCTGCTCGAACTTCCGGAGTTCATAGGCCGCGAGGCCAGCTACCACCTGCTCCGCCTCGATCGCCACGACGGCGAAGAAGCCCGGCGAGGAAAGGAGGTCCAACAGGTAGTTGTCGTCCGGGCGCGCGCTGTCGTAGCTCTCGGGATCATCGAAGGCTTCACTGAACACCGTCAGCAGCTGGTGCATCCAGCGGAGGTCGTCAGGACCGAGTCGGGTGATCGTCACCGGGGCCATGCGGTCGTCCATCACTTCAAGCTAGCCGATCCGTCGATGACTGTGATCCTCGGGCCGTTGACGGTCGCGGCGACGAAGAGGTCCGGCTCATCCCCCAATCCCAGCCACTCGGAACGGGAGACCACCGTGACATCGATCGGCCGGGCCAGCCATTCCCGTGCCGGCACAAGCAGCGAGTCGACCTGCTCCCTGGCCAGCGCCTCTGCTACCACCACTACTCCCAATGCGCTCCCGGGCTCGTCTCTGCCGCAGGCTGCTGCTCCGTGGATCCAGGCCCCGCACAATCTGGCCGAAAGCGGACTCAGGGCCGCCCTGATGGGGGCCACCATTCCAGCCCCCGCTCTGGTGAGTTCCACCAGAAGCTCGTGGTCACTACGGCCGGAGTTCGAGGTGAAGTAGCGCTGGTTGCCGAGCGGGATCCGCCGGATCAGCCCGGCCCCCTCAAATAGTCCGAGCTGACGATGGACGGCCCCGACCCCGCTCCCGACGATCGAGATCAGCTCGTGATTCTGGTAGACCCGACCCGGCTGACCGTAGAAGAGGGCCAGCAGGTGCCGCTGCACCGGCGACATCAGGGCGATCAGACCATCAGTGCCCACGCATCACCTTCTTGAAAAGGGAAGTACCTACCCGATAGGGGTATCTCCTTGATATATAACGTGATAATGTGTTGATAACCAGTGGTGACGCATACTGGTCGGCCAGCCGATCCTCCTGTTGCCTCACAAAAAAACGGCGGAGCGACCGATCAGGGTCGCTCCGCCGTCTTCAGTTTCGATCATGCCCAAGGTGGGAGTCGAACCCACATGCCGTTGCCGGCGGCGGATTTTGAGTCCGCTGCGTCTGCCATTCCGCCACTCGGGCGAGCGCGGGGAATCTAGTCGGATCAACCGTCCCGCAAAGCCACCGGCTTGTCGAGCACCTCCCGCCAGATCATTGCCCGCCGCAACTCGGCGCGCCTGCGGACAGCCGTCCCATCAGCCACGGCCTTCTCGACCGGATCGATCCGCTGGTGGAACTCCCTGTGGTCGCTCATCTGCCAGGCACGATTGCGCTCTGCTGCCGCCCTTCTCCGCGCCTCGGCCACCAGTTCAGACTGTTCGTCCAGCGAGATGATCCGGATCGGTTCACGCTCCGGAACGGTCTCGATCGATACCGGGATCCGCTCGATCTCGGAAGAACGAAGGTCCTCGATTTCCTCGTATTCCTGTTCCTCGGGAAAACGCCGGGTCACTACCACCGTGTCATCGGGGTCCTGTGAATCGCTGATCGGCGGCGGCTCGACTCCGGCGGCCTGCTCGATCTGGGCCCGCATCTCGGCCAGGAGATCTTCGAAGCTGGTGGGCCGCGACTGAGGCCTGCCAGCCGTGGTGCCTGGAATCTGACGGACCGGAGGCCGGGGTTGGCGCTTTCCCTTCCCCGGCTTCCCTTCACCACCCTTGCCAGCCGCTTCGGAGATCTTCCCGATCACGGACATGATGCCATAGATGACGGCAAGGGTGATGAGCGGACCGAGTTCCACCGGCTACTGCCCTTCCTTCGTGCCGGAGAGGTCGCTGCCGGAGGCCAGCGACTTCCGCATCTCGGTGTCGGCCTCGACATTGCGGTAACGCTGGTAGTCCATCACGCCGAAGTTGCCGTTGCGGAACGCATCCGCCATCGCCAGCGGAATGGCAGCTTCGGCCGCGATCAGCTTGGCCCGCTGGTTCTGAGCCTCGGCCTTGAACTCCTGCTCCATCGCCACCGCGAGTGCTCGGCGCTCCTCGGCCTTCGCCTGGGCGATCCGCTTGTCGGCCTCTGCCTGGTCGGTCTGGAGTTCGGCGCCGATGTTCTTGCCGACATCGACGTCCATGATGTCGATCGAGAGGATCTCGAATGCGGTACCGGCATCGAGCCCCTTGCCGAGCACGGTCTTGGAGATCATGTCGGGATTCTCCAGCACCTTCTTGTGCGAATCAGCGGAACCGATGGTGCTGACGATCCCCTCACCGACCCGTGCCAGGATGGTCTCCTCGCCGGCACCGCCGACCAGGCGGTTCACGTTGGCGCGCACCGTCACCCGTGCCAGGGCCAGAAGCTGGATGCCGTCCTTGGCCATCGCCGCCACCTTGGGAGTGGTGATGACCTTCGGGTTGACGCTCACCTGTACCGCTTCGAATACGTCGCGGCCGGCGAGATCGATGGCCGTGGCCTGCTTGAACGAGAGCGGAATCCCGGCCTTGTCGGCGGAGATGAGCGCATTCACTACCCGGCCGACGTTGCCGCCGGACAGCAGGTGCGCCTCGAGATCGTTGATGCCGAGGTTGAGTCCGGCCTTCCGGGCAGTGATCAGCGGATCCACGATCCGGGCCGGATCGACCTTCCTGAACCGCATCCCGAACAGGGTAAGGAACGAGACCCGGACACCGCTGGCAGCGGCCCTGATCCAGAGTCCCACCGGAATGAAGTGGAAGAATAACAGCAGGGCTATCACACCCAGCGCCAGCATTACCAGCAGTGTCGCAAGTCCGGCGGATTCCTGGTTCACTCGTCGTTCTCCTCAATGATATTGGTCGCCACCCGGCTTACCGGACGGACCACGTGACGATAGCCTTCCGACGCGGTGATCTCGACCACCTCGCCGGCCCTGATGAACACCCCTTCTGCTACGACGTCGATCCGTTCTCCCTCGATCTCCGCTGTCCCGGAGGGGCGAAGATCGGTGACCGCCACCGCAGTGAGCCCGATCAGTTCATTCCTGACGGGTGCCGAGACGTAGCCCTGGTCGCGGTGGACTTCATCCTTGAGCAGCAGTCCGGACCACCGCTCCGAGTTCGGCAGGTGGCGGAGCCAGGCATAGAAGACGCCGCCGGAGAGGGCGATCGCTGCGGCCATGATCCCGAATGCGTAGACGAAATCGCCACCGGTGGGGGCACCGCCGACCAGTGCCATCACCACGGCCGCGCCCATGGCCAGCAGGCCAAGGATTCCCGCCACGCCGAAACCGGGAAGGACGAAAACCTCGACTCCCAGCGCGATCAGGCCGAGGGACAGCAGGATCACCGTCTCCCAGCCAGCCAGCCCCAGCAGGAACGAGGAGCCGAAGAAGAGACCGAGAGAGACCACCGACACCAGTCCCCCAAGTCCGAATGCTCCGGCCTTGATCTCGAAGACCAGACCGAGCAGCCCCAGCGAAAGGAGCAGCGGTGATACGGCCGGATGGGTCAGGAACCTCAGCAACTGTTCGGCCCAGTTCGGGTCGACGCTCTCGATCACCGCTCCCGGCAGGCCGATTGCCGCCAGAAGCTGATCCATCGTGGCAGCCTCACCCTCGGCGAAGCCGGCGTCGATGGCCTGGGCGGTGGTGAGCGTAACCAGCTGCCCGGCTGCGGCGTAGCCTTCGACGCCAAGCGACTCGTCGACCATCGCCTCTGCCAGAGCGGCATTGCGTCCCCGCGCCTCGGCCAGCGCCCGGAATTCGGCCCGCATCGCACTGACGATCTTCTCCGACCCCTTGGTACCGGCTCCATCTACCGGAGTCGCAGCCCCGAGGGTGGCGTCGGGAGTCATGTAGATCTGCTCGGCCGCCAGGGCGATCATCGCACCGGCGCTCAGGGCGTGGGACCTCACCCAGGCAATCACCGGAATCGGCGATTCCCTGATGCTTCCCGTGATCCGCTGGGCCGCGTCGATCCGACCACCGGGAGTGTCAATGTCCAGGATGACCGCATCTGCGCCAGCCGCTGCTGCGGACCGGATCGAGCGATCGATATAGGGCGCCAGGCCGTTTTCGATCACTCCGCTGACCGGAATGCGATAGACCTTGCCAGACTGCGCACCGGCGCTGCCAGAAGGCACCGCCAGCGCGAGCACTACCGCGAGCAACCATTGCCTCATCGACTACCTCCGGCGCGGTACAGGGGCATATACCGGAAGATAGCGGATTGCTGCGGAAATCAGGGACGGGGGGGCATTCCTCCGATACCGAAGGGATGACGTCCCTGCTGGATGTCAGCGGCGCGCTGGAAAAGGCGGTCACGCATCAACAGAAACTGGCCACGTTGCACGGCGGTGAGCGTCGCTGCGAGTTCCTGCAGTTCCTTCCGCTGAGCCTCGGCATAGCCGATCCGGTTGACCAGCAGCCCGTTGACCAGTCGACCAACTTCGACCGAATCGGCCGCCACGCCGGGACGCAACTGGCGTGACAGCTCGCCGTACAACTGGCGCTGCTCCATCTCCAGACGCATCCGCGCTTCGCCGTTGCGTTCCAGAATCACTCTGGTCTTCGTCGCCTGCTCTGCGGTGAGGCCCAGCTCAGCCTGGAGCCGCGTGGTAAAGGCCTCCTCGATCCGGGTGCGGAGTTCCCGCTCGCGAATGGTATCGCGAGACTGCTGCTCCGTGCGCGGCATCTCGCCACGTCCCATGCGCCGCTGCTGCTGCTGCGCGTCGAGCTGTGCCGTCGCTCCAAGTGCTGCCGAGACCACCAGTACCGCCACGATCCGACTCGTCGTCATCATCTCATCCCTCGATTTCCCCGAGCAGCAGCTCCAGCTCGGAATCCGTCAGTTCGCCGAGGAGCGGAGCCGCCCCTGGACGCAGGTCATCCACCGATGGCTCCATCATCGCCAGCAGCATCTCGAGTTCGGACTCGAGGAGCCGGTCCAGTTCGGGAAGCAGGGTCGGGCTCCGCACCGGTACCATTGCCGTGTCCGCCATCGACCGGCTCCGGTTCCACTGGACGAACGAACCACCGACCCCCAGCAGCAGCATGGCGGCCGCCGCTACACCCCAGGCCCATCGCCGCAACGGTGGCCGGACTGCGGTGATCACCACGGGCTCTGCCAGTCGGCCCGAAACTGCGGCCTGGAGCGCACCGAGGTCCAGCGGCGAACGGAGTTCAGTGATTCCGCCCCTGGCAACCCGCGCCACGATCTGCCACTCCTCCCGGCACTCGCGGCATCCCGCCAGGTGCGCCGCTTCCGATCCCGTCCAGCTTCCCCGCCCGTGGGCGATCTCCGGCATCCGGTCGATCAGGTGTTCATCATTCATCCTGCTATCCGCTCCCTCAGTCTTCGCACCGCATGGTGGTAGTGGACCCGCGCAGCCCCAGCCGTCGATCCTACCAGTACCGCAATCTCCGCATACTCGAGTCCCTGCTCTGCCCGCAGCAGGAAGACCTCCCGCTGCATCGGACTCAGTACCCTGAGACCGCCCTTCACCCGGTCGAGCAGCTCACTCGCGGCAAACTCCGCCGCAGGATCTGCCTTGTCGACCAGTTCCTCTTCGTCCAGCGGCACCACGACCCGGCCACCCGCCGATCGGTACCGATCCCGCACCGCGTTCACCGCTATCCGGAAGAGCCAACCCCGGAAGTTCCCCTCCTGCCGCCATCCGCCGATCCCCCGGAAAGCCCGGAAGAACACATCCTGCAGGATGTCGTCCCGATCGGCCGCTTCGAACCCGCGCGACTCGATGAAGCGCGCCAGTGCTGAGGCGTGGCGGCCGACCAGCGCTGACGCCGCCAGTTCGTCACCACCCTGCCAGGCCGCCACCAGTTCGGAGTCGGCGCGCTCTCCGGGGGTGAGGCCGGTCATGCGAGGTATGACGTCATTCGATGGGCCCTGTTAAGATCAGTCGTGAAGCAACGGCAGGAAGATACCGCACCGGATCTTCTCTCCAACGGCGGTGCAGCTCGACCAGGAAGCGGCAAGGCCGTGGACAGCACCTCAGTCACCGAGTGACATGTCAACATGAATCTTCAACATTCACAACAACATCCGGGGTTTTCCACAACCATCCCGATAATCGCTCATCGAGGAGTAACGTCTGGCGCGATCGAGAACTCGCTGGCGGCTTTCAGGCTGGCGGCAGCGCTTCCTGGAGGGGAGTGCCAAGGGGTCGAACTGGATATCCACACTACCGCTGACGGCGGGTTCGTGATCCACCACGACCACGAACTCGCTGACGGCCGCTCGATAGGCAGGTTATCCACAGCAGAGGTCAGCAGGGTGACCCTGCCCGATGACTCCCCGATCCCGAGCCTGGAGGAGGTGTTCGAGATCATGGGTGACAAGGTGGTCCATGTCGAGTTGAAGGGAGTAGCGCCGGCCTGCCTGCCCCGACTGGCTGGAGAATTCGGAACGCGTACCAACTGCCACTTCCACTCCTTCGACCATCGACTGATTGCGGCCCTGGCTGCGACCGACCCTGGACTTCGCCTGGGGGTCCTCTCCAGCAGCTATCCGGTTGATCCGGTACGACAGGTAGAGGCAGCGGGGGCGCAGACACTCTGGCAGCAGTGGCGGATGATCGATGAAGAGCTGATCAGTCGCTGTGCGGCCAGCGGGGTTGAGGTGATAGCGTGGACGGCACCGGCATGGTTCTCCCGCTCCGGGCTGGGCGGCCTCTGCCGGGATATCTGATGAAAAAAGGACGGCCCGCAGGGGCCGTCCTCATCGTTCCATCGCTGGCCGGCGGCTCAGGCTGGGTAGACCGAGACCTTGAGCCGGTTCCTGTCCTTGCGCTCGAACTTCACCACACCGTCGATGTAGGTGTGAAGCGAGTCGTCCTTGGCAAGGAAGACGTTCTTCCCCGGGTGGAACCTGGTGCCCCGCTGCTTGACCAGGATCGAGCCGGCAGTGACCGCCTCGCCCCCGAAGCGCTTGACGCCGAGGTACTGGGGATTCGAGTTGCGACCGTTGCGGCTGGAGCCGACGCCCTTCTTATGTGCCATCTGCTACCTCACCCGAGTACGACGTCGGTGACCTTGACCTCGGTGTACTTCTGCCGATGGCCGGTCTTGCGACGATAGTTCTTGCGACGCTTGAACTTGAAGACGTAGATCTTGTCTTCCTTGCCGTGACGGACGACTTCGGCGAGCACCTTGGCGCCAGCGACGGTGGGAGTACCAGCCGTGATCGAGTCACCGTTGGAGGTAAGAAGCACCTCGTCGAACGTCAGTGCGTCGCCCGCCTGCTTCTCGTCCATGAGCGGGATGCGAAGGGTGGTCCCCTTCTCTGCCCGATACTGCTTGCCCAGTGCCTTGAAAATCGCGTACATGGTACCTTCTTGAAGTCCGGATCAGCAACAAGCCTAGCCTCGAAGAATAGCAGGTATCCGCCTGATACGCAAGGCCTTGTCACGCCACGGCGTAGAGTTCGGTCACGTCGCGGCCCGATGGCCTGGCCATCAGCCGGAATTCGTCCAGCCGGAGCATCGGGTCGTCGCGGAGCTCCAGTTCCACTCCCCCCTGCCTACCCAGCGAGGAGACCAGCTTCGGCTCGTCCTCCAGCAGGTAGATCGCAACCTCGGGGTGCAGCCTGACGGCCAGCTTGCGCTCCTTCTTCTCGAATCCGACCCGCTGGAGCGCCCGCTCCAGCCGCCTGGCCACGACTTCCGGCGAGAAGACCCGGCCGGTGCCATGACAGGTCGGGCAGTCTCGGGTCATCGATGCCCACAGCGACGGCCTCACCCGTTGCCGGGTCATCTCGATCAGGCCGAGTTCGGATACTGCGAAGGCCCGGGTGCGGGCACGATCGCGACCCAGGTGGGTGCGGAGTTCCTGCAGCACCCGGTCGCGGTTGCTGCGGGTGTCCATGTCGATGAAGTCGCAGACGATGATCCCGCCGACGTCACGGAGCCGGATCTGCCGGGCGATCTCGCGCGCCGCCTCGATATTGGTACGGAGGATGGTCTTCTCCGGATCCTTCTTGCCGGTATACCGCCCGGTGTTGACGTCCACCGACACCAGTGCCTCGGTGGGCTGGATGATCAGGTAGCCGCCGGTGGGCAGATCGACCCGCTGCTTGAACAGATCGCGGATCTCCTGTTCGACCTTGAAATGATCGAACAGCGGCAGCGGATCGGTGTAGTACTGGACTCGCGGCAGGAGATCGGGATCGACCTGCTCCAGGTACTGGGTGATCTCGTTCAGGATTTCCTTCGAATCGACGTGCAGGGCATCGACCTTGGCCGAAAAGACGTCGCGGATCAGCGCCCGGGTGAGCGATGCCTCGCGATGGAGGAGGGCGGGTCCCTTCTTCACGTAGACCTGCTTGCGCTTCACCTTCCGCCAGATCCCCAGCAGCGATTCGACTTCCCGACGGAAATGATCCTCGGTAACGCCTTCGGCAACGGTACGGACGATCATCCCGCCGGCGTCCTCGGGCAGGAGTCGGGAGACCATTTCGCGCAACTTCACCCGGAGTTCGCGGCTCTCGATCTTGCGGGAGACGCCGACCTTGGATGAATAGGGCGTGTAGACGAGGAATCGGCCGGCCAGCGAAATCTGGGCGGTAACCCGGCTGCCCTTGGTCGAGATCGGCTCCTTGGTGACCTGGACCGGGAGGAGCTGCCCCTTCTTCAGGATCTCGCTGATGTCCGGCACGGCCCGGCGGGACCGCACTTCACGCCGCCCTCCCTCGCCGCGGCGCTTGCCGCCATTCTGTGGCGGCTGTGCGTCCTCGGTGTCAGGGATCTCGTCGTCGTCATCTTCGCGGTCCTCGGGATCCTCGTCCTCATCCGGCTCGAGGAGATCGGAGGCATGGAGGAAGGCCGATTTGTCCAGTCCGATATCAACGAATGCGGCCTGGATTCCGGGGAGGATCGCCTCAACCCGTCCTAGATAGATGTCTCCCACGATCCGGCGCTGGTCGGGCCGGTCCACCAGAAGTTCGACCAGGCGGTCGTCTTCCAGAATAGCTACCCGCGTCTCGCGCGGGGTACCTGAAACGAGAATCTCGCGCTTCACGTTGTGCCCTTGTGTCCGGCGCGGCTCTCGAGCCCGCGGACGTCCGATGGGGGGAACCGGGTGGACCGCCGGAGTGCGGCAACACCCGCCGGTCCGGTCGCAGATCGATGCGCGCCACGCGGCGCGCGCTCCCCGTCGGCGAAAGCCTCATCCTCGCGGGACCGGCATGTACGGCACGGGGCCCGGGTACGCTCGCACGGCGAGCCGGGTCCGATGACGCGACATCGGCGGAATCCGAAGGATGTGGCTGTCGAGATGATGTAGAACGGAGATGACCGAGCTGTGACACGCACCAGCACAGCAGACTGCCCAACATGGCTGCGATCCCGCCGACTCGATTCGAGCCGACCAGGAATTCTCTGGCCTCGACTATCGTGGTCGGAAATCGCATTCCCGGAAGCTAGACGGGCCAACCGGCAGCGGCAATGGATCTCCGACATCCGGTCCCGGCATTTGCATTCACATCCGGATCGACCGAGACTTCAGCCCATGCCGATCACTCTCCATCGCCTCTCTGCCGTCGCCCTCCCTCTGGCACTGCTCGTCGGCTGCCGGAGCAGCGGAACGGGCCCGACACCACCGGGGCGTCCGGCTCAGATCTTCGTCGTATCCGGAGCGGACCAGACGGTTCAGGTGGGTACCGTTCCTGCCACCTCACCGGTCTTCGTGGTGCGGGACGCTGACGGCAGGGCTGTCCCGAACGTACCGGTCAGATTCGTGATCGCTCAGGGGAACGGCACCCTCACCGCCGGTGACAGCGTCGACACCGGCTCAGACGGTCAGGTCACTCTCAACGGCTGGCGACTCGGTGGAACTGTCGGGCTTCAGGCGGTGCGGGCGGCCGTGATCGGTGAACCGATCGAGCGTCAGGTGGGAGTCAATGCGGTGCCAGGCCCGGCAGTGGTGCTCCAGCGGGTGGCCACCGGGACCCAGACCGCCCTCGTGGGAGAAGTGGTCACCCCTCCGCCGTCGCTCAGGGTTCGCGACAACTACGGCAACGCGGTGCCCGGCGAGTCGATCACCTGGTCGGTCTCGATGGGTGAAGGCTCGGTAGTCGGGCCGTCGACCACTCAGAGCAGTGCCGACGGGACAGCCGCCCCACAGGGATGGCGGCTGGGTCCATCGGTCGGTCCCAATCGGCTGACGGCCACGTCGTCCTCGGGCATCACCCTCACCTTCGATGCGACCGCTGTCGGCCCTCCGGCTGCGATCGAGGCAACCACCGCCGCCTCCCAGAGCGGCTACACCCGCTTCCAGGCACCCCTGATTCCGCGGATCCGGGTCCTCGACGGAACCGGTGCTCCGATCGCCGACGTACCGGTTCTCTTCGAAGTGGTGGCCGGCGATGGTACCATCGCCGGCGGGGCGACCAGTTCGGCCCTCAATGGCATCGCGGCACCGGGCGACTGGCGGCTCGGCGACGCCCCGGTTCAGCAGCTCAGGGCTTCGGTCCCCGGCGCCCCCGGACTCTCGGTCACCTTCACGGTGAACGTCGTTCCGCGCGACTTCACCATCGACCTCCGTTTCCTGACGCCGTTCACACCGGATCAGCGGGATGGCGTCGTAGCTGCCGCGGCCAAGTGGATGGAGGTGATCATCGGCGACCTGCCCGACCGGCCGGTGTCGATTGCCGCCCAGTTCTGCGGTATCAAGGCCCTGAGCCCGGCCATCAACGAGACCGTCGACGACGTGATCATCTTCGCCGGAATGGTCGACGATGACGGTCCAGGTGGCGTGGCCGGCAGAGCCTACCCGTGTGTCATCCGTTCCAACAGTGCGATGACAGCCGTCGGTCACATCGAGCTCGACCGTGCCGACGCGCCCGGGTTGATCTCGAATGGCTCCTTCACCCGGCTCGCGATGCACGAACTGGGGCATGCCATCGGGATGACCTCCCAGGTCTGGGTCAACCGCGGCCTGATGGTCGGATCGACCACCGACAATCCGTATTTTACCGGTGCCCGGGCACGGCTTGCATTCACCGGACTCGGGCTCGGCTACTCCGGACAGATCGTACCACTCGAGAATACCGGTGGATCCGGCACCCGCGATTCCCACTGGCGCGAGACCGTGCTGAATCACGAGCTGATGACCGGCTGGCTCGAACCAGGTGGCGCCTACATGCCGCTCACTGCGGTCACCGTTGGCGCACTGGGTGACATGGGATATGAAGTGGACATGACTGCCGCCGAGCCGTTCAACCTGGCTGGCGCGACTCTCGCCGACGCCATCCGTGCACTGCAGCGAACCCGGATCGTCGAGGAGGTGCTCCCTCCCCGGGCCGAGCTGCTCCCTGATGGCACGCTGAGACCGTTCCCGCGCCCCTGAGTCCGCATCAGCGGGCAATCCAGCGTCGCCAGTTCGACAGCGGTGGCGTCCTGCGATGTCGCTGGCACCGGTCGCAGCCGGCACAGCTCCCGATCCGTTCACCGAACCAGCCCAGCAGTGTTGCCCGTCGACATGACGGGCCCGACGCATAGGCGACCATGGCCCTGATGCGGTCGTGTGCCTCGCGGCGTCGGCGCCGTACACCGCGCCAGTCCACTGCCCCGCGATCGGGGCGCAGTTCGGCTGCGAGCCGGTCGGCAGCTTCCACCACTGCCGCCGGCTGACGACGCCGGAGCGACGGATCGGCCCAGATCTTCTCGATCATCTTCTCATCGGGAAAGGTCGCGGCGACCTGCTGCATCGGCAGGTGCTGATCGCCGGGATGATGGTAGAGCACGCACAGGGCCTGGTTGCCATCCCGGCCGGCCCGACCCGCCTCCTGATAGTACGACTCGGGAGTCGACGGCATGGTCCAGTGAGCCACCA
>CAZSPH010000006.1:0-35851 GCA_964608715.1 uncultured Gemmatimonadaceae bacterium
GCCCAGCGCATGTCGGTGGTGTCCCGCTCGATGTAGTCGGCATTGAAGGCCAGCACCGTGCCGGCGCCGTAGACTATCATCGGCTGGTGGCCGGTGACACCTGCGCCCATCGTCCGGATCGTGCGCTCGCTCAGCTCCATCGCACTGCGAAGGTTCTGGACCAGGTCGAAACGGTCGGTGTTCTGGCGGAACGACAGGCTCTGGGAGCGGAAGAGCGAGAGAGTGGCCGCGCCGACGATGCCCATCATCACGATCACGATCATCAGCTCGATGAGGGTCACACCACGGCGATCGGAGCGAATGGGAGATCTCATGGGGCCGCCACCACCACAGTCACCTTGACGGTGTCCTTGAGGACGGGATCGGTCACCCGTACCGTAATCGTAGTGCGGTCGCGGGCCGGGGTACCGCTCTGGTCCCTCACCACCCGCGTGGTCCGCTGCATGTTGGGGTAGCCGGGGAAGCCGGTGACGCTGTTGCCGTTGTAGAGAGTGACGAGCTGAGCGTAGCGCGGGTCGGCCCGGACCAGTTCGAGCTGCCCGGTGGCAACGCCGGTGGCGATCATCCGTACCGACGAATTGCCCATCTCGCGGGAGAAGTCGGTGGCAAAGCGGGCGGTGCTCGTGATGGTGATCACCAGCAGCACTACCGCGATCAGCATCTCGACCAGCGTGAAACCTCTGACATCCCGCAGCATCTAGTTCCTCCTCACCCAGGTGCCGGTGGCGAACGAATACCAGCTGGGACGTCCCGTGGCGCGGGTCACCGCCACCGCCCTGCAGTACTTGCAGTCGGGGTCGGCCAGCGGGCTGGCCACGTAGAAAGTGCCGCTCCTGGAGGCCGAGCCGTCGCGGCGGAAGACCAGCACTGTCAGTTCGGTCGGGTCGGCCGGGGACGGCACCGATGCCATCGCGCCCTTGCCGAAGACGAAGCCGTGATCGAGAGTGCTGCCGATCACCCGCTCGCCGCCGTCGACCGTGCCGTTGTTGTTGGCATCCTCGTGGATCCGGAGCGTCGAGGACCCGTCCACCGTGATCCGGACATCCATCTGGAGCGAGACAGCGGTCCGCTGGGCCTGGGCCAGGTCGCCGTAGGCCCCCCGCGACACGGAGTCGGCACGGTAGCGCACCCAGTCGAGCCGCGAGGCCGAGATGGCCGCGAGAATCCCGATCACGGTAATGACTATCAGCATCTCGATCAACGAGACGCCGCCGGTCCCTCTCAGGCCGCCTGTAGTCGCCACTCGCCGCATATAGGTCACCAACCAACGCTGTACTGCAAGAAACGTGCTGGGATAGAACTTTCCGCCAACCTCAAGCCATTCAATGATAACCAGCGGTACCCGTCTCCGCGACAGTGATGCCGCCGTCCCGCATGTTGCGCCACACATGCCCCATCGCGGGGCTTCCTTGCCCGGTTACCTTACCTGCCGGTCCGGGCATCATTCACCTCAAGTTCCGACAGTATCGACCATGGCAGAATCAAACTTGATGGACAAGCTGGTTTCCCTCGCCAAGCGGCGCGGATTCGTCTTCCAGAGCTCCGAAGTCTATGGCGGGCTGGGCTCGGTATGGGACTACGGCCCCCTGGGGGTCGAACTCAAGCGGAACGTCAAGGACCGCTGGTGGCGGTCGATGGTCCACGCCCGGGATGACATCGAGGGGCTCGACGCCGCGATCCTGATGCACCCCAGGGTCTGGGAGGCCTCCGGCCACGTCGCCGGCTTCACCGACCCGCTGATCGACTGCCGCCAGTGCAAGAACCGGTTCCGGGCCGACGATCCCCGGCTCAAGGGTCCACCCACCGATCCGGCTACCCCGTGTCCGGTATGCGGCAATCGCGGTTCGCTGACCGAGCCCCGGCTCTTCAACCTGATGTTCAAGACCTTCATGGGTCCGGTCGAAGAGCAGGCTGCCGTGATCTTCCTCCGGCCTGAGACGGCCCAGGGCATCTACGTCAACTACCAGAACGTTCTCAACAGCACCCGCCAGCGGGTGCCGTTCGGGATCGCGCAGATCGGCAAGGCCTTCCGCAACGAGATCACCCCGGGGAACTTCATCTTCCGGACCCGCGAGTTCGAGCAGATGGAGATGCAGTTCTTCGTCAAGCCCGGCACCGACGAGGAATGGTTCGAGCGGTGGCGTGAACTCCGGATGCAGTGGCACCACGCCCTGGGACTGGATCCCTCGAAGCTCCGTTGGCACCCGCATGGCGAGGGTGAACTCGCCCACTACGCCAAGGCGGCGTACGACATCGAGTACCAGTTCCCGTTCGGCTGGCACGAGATCGAGGGAGTACACAACCGCACCGACTTCGATCTCGGTCGCCACCAGGAGTACTCGGGGAAGAAGCTCGAGTACTTCGATCAGGCAGCCAATGAGCGCTACCTGCCCTATGTGGTCGAGACTTCGGCCGGCGCCGACCGGGTGACTCTCACGGTGCTTGCCGACGCCTACCGTGAAGAGGACGTCGACGGCGAGCAGCGGGTGGTGATGGGCTTCAATCCCGCCGTGGCGCCGATGAAGGCCGCCGTGCTGCCGCTGATGAAGAAGGACGGCCTCCCGGAGATCGCCGAGCGGATCTACCGCGATCTGCGTCGGAAGGTGCCCACCTTCTATGACGACGGTGGAGCGATCGGTCGACGCTACCGTCGTCAGGACGAGATCGGCACGCCCTGGTGCTTCACCGTCGATCACGACACCATCGCCGACGGCACGGTCACCGTCCGCCACCGCGATTCGATGGCGCAGGAACGCCTGGCAGCCGAACAGGTGGTCGAATGGGTGTCCAGTCGTCTCGGGTCGCTCGAATGAGCAGGGGACGCCCCCCGCGGAAGATCGGCGACCGGGAGCTTCGCCCCGAGACGCTGGCGATGAGTTACGGCTACGATCCTGCCCTCTCCGAGGGTGCGGTGAAGAGCCCGATCTTCCAGACCTCGACCTTCGCGTTCGAATCGGCGGAAGCAGGCAAGGCATTCTTCGAAGTGGCATACGGGCTTCGCAAGCCGGATCAGGGCGAAGACCTCGGGCTGATCTACTCGCGTATCAACAATCCCGACCTGGAGATACTGGAAGATCGGCTGACACTCTGGGACGGCGGCAGCCGCGCAGCAGTCTTCGCCAGCGGCATGGCGGCGATCACCACTTCTCTGCTGGCTCACATCCGTCCCGGCGACGTGATCGTGTACAGCGCTCCGATCTACGGCGGCACCAATCATTTCATGCGGCATATCCTGCCGACCTGGAACATCGAGGCGGTTCCATTCCCGGCCGGTGTTCCGTTCGCCGAGGTCGAAGAAGGTCTTCGCGCAGCGATCGGCAGTCGTACGCTGGGCGCGGTACTGATCGAGACGCCGGCCAATCCGACCAACGGGCTGGTGGAGATCGACCGCGTGGCCGAGTTCACCAGGTCGTACCGCACCGATGACCGCTGGCCGCCGCTGATGGTCGACAACACCTTCCTCGGGCCGATCTTCCAGCAACCGCTGCGTCATGGCGCCGATGTCGTGCTGTACTCGCTCACCAAATTCGTCGGTGGCCACAGCGACCTGATTGCCGGAGCCGCCATAGGTGATGATCGGTTCATGGCTCCGATCAGGGCGATGCGCACCTTCCTCGGCACGATGGCCGAGCCGTGGACCGGCTGGCTGCTGATGCGCTCGCTGGAAACACTCAAGCTCCGGATGGAGCGGGCCGCACTGAACGCCGGTGAGGTTGCCCGGTTCCTGGATGGACATCCCAAAGTAGCCCGGGTGAACTGGCTCGGACTCCTTCCCGTAGATGACCCGATGCGGCCGACTTTCGACCGCCTGTGCAGCGGCCCGGGATCGATGATCTCGTTCGAGGTGCATGGTGGCGAAGCCGAGGCATTCCGCTTCCTGAACGCGCTCACCCTGGTGAAGCTGGCGGTGTCGCTGGGCGGAACCGAATCGCTGGCGCAGCATCCGCGGACGATGACACATGCCGACGTCGACCCGGCGGACCACGAACGCTTCGGGATCACGCCGGCACTGGTGCGGCTGTCGGTCGGGATCGAGGACGCCGGCGATCTGATCGCCGATCTCGACGCAGCGCTCGGCGCGGTATAGCAGCTGGCCGCGATGGACCGGATCGCCTTCGAGCTGATGGTCCGCGAGATGACGGAACGGATTCCCGTCGAGTATCTCGAGGGGATCGCCGAGATCACCGTCTCTCCACGAGTGGTACCGCACCCCGACCGCCTCGAAATATTCACGCTCGGCCACTGCATTCCGATCCATGCAGGTGACGGCGGCGCAGGTGATACCCTCCAGAGCAGGGTAGTGCTTTACCACGGTTCGTTCGCGGCACTCGCCACCCTCGAAGAGGGCTTCGACTGGGAAGGCGAGACCTGGGAGACGCTGACCCACGAGATCAGACATCATGTCGAGTGGCTCGCCCGCGACGAATCGCTGGAGGAGTACGACGATGCCGCCGAGGCGAACTTCGCCCGGCTGGCAGGGGAGGAATTCGATCCGCTCTTCTACCTCGGTGCCGAACGTGTCGGTCCCGGTCTCTACCGGGTGGATGACGACTGGTTCGTCGACCGGCAATTCTCCTCTGTTCCCGAGTCGATCGACTTCGACTGGGCAGGGTCGACATGGCGGGTGGCAGTGCCTGCCGGAATCACCCTGCCGGCCTATCTTCTGGTGGAGGGAATCGTCGATCGCCCGGAGGGGGACCTGGTCATTTCTCTCAGGCGTCGAGCCCGGTTCCGGGATCTGTTCCGGAACGGGAAGCTCACGGTGGTCGAGGTGACTGCCGGACCGATCGAATGATGGAATCATCGGCGGCGTGATCGCGCCGTCGGACAGTGATACCAGTCAATGTGGGGAACGGATGATCCACGAGACGACGACATCGATTTCACCCGCCGACGTGCTGGATCGGGCGGAGTTCTTCTTCGCCAACCGGGTGCCGGCTACGGCGGCCTTTCCCGAGCGCCGGGGCGAGGGATTCGCAACCTTCCGCGGTCAGGGAGGAGAGGAGATCGCTCTGATGGCCCGCGAGAAGGAGGGGCTGACGTTGGTACGTGGCTCGACGCTGATGTTCGATCAGGCGGTGGCCCGGTTCCTCACTACCCTGCCGCCAGCCGACGGAGATGGATCGGAATGATGACGGTTCGAGTCGCAGTACATGAGGCATGGGACGAGGTGGCGATGCAGGTGGAGGCGTCGACATCGATCGCGGCACTGAAGGCGGGCGCGCTTCAGACCGCCAGGGTAGTTGAAGACCCTGATGCCTTCGAAGTGAAGTTCCGTGGCGCCACGCTCCGCAGTGAGGGAGCTTCACTCGCCGAGTGCGGCGTGCCCGATGGCGGGGCACTGATCGTGCTGCGTCGCCGTCGGCGGGCGGTGAGGTGACGATGCTCAGACTCGAAACGGAAATCCTGACGCTCCACACCCGGCACCCGTTCATCATCGCCCGTGGGGGCAACTCCGAATACCGCACCGTTCTGGTGAAGATCACCGACGGCGACGGCAACGAGGGGTGGGGCGAGGCAGCGGCCACCCGCTTCTACGGGGAGACGCTCGACACGGTGATGGCGACACTGCCGGTCTACGCTTCTCAGCTCGGCGACGACCCGATGCAGCTCGAGGCGATCGAGGCACGGATGGAAGCAGCCATCGGCCGCAATGCCGCCGCCAGGGTCGCGATCTCCACCGCACTGCATGACCTGGTTGCGAAGCGCGCCGGAGTGCCGCTCTGCCGCTGGTGGGGACTCGATCCCGCCGCCGCCCCGATGTCGACCTTCACGATCGGGATCGACACTCCCGATATGGTGCGCAGCAAGGTGCTGGAGGCGGAGCAGTATCCGATCCTCAAGATCAAGCTGGGAAGTGATCGCGATCTCGAACTGCTCACTGCCATACGCAGTGCGACCGATCGCGAGCTTCGGGTCGACGCCAACTGCGGCTGGACCGCCTCCGAGGCAGTGGGCAAGCTGGCGATGCTGGCGGAGTTCGGCGTGACGGTGCTGGAGCAGCCCGTGGCACCGCACGATCTCGAAGGTCTGGCGCGGGTACGCGCCCACGCGAAGATCCCGGTGATCGCCGATGAGAGCTGTGTCACCAGTCGCGACATTCCCGGGCTCGTGGGCAAGGTGGACGGCATCAACATCAAGCTGGCCAAGTGCGGCTCGCTGCGCGAGGCGATCAGGATGATCGCAATCGCCCGCGCTCACGGACTGATGGTGATGGTCGGCTGCATGATCGAATCGTCGGTCGGCATCACCGCAGCGGCGCATTTCACGCCGCTGGTGGATATAGTGGATCTTGATGGTGCAGCGCTCCTCTCCGACGATCCGTTCGTCGGTGCCACCATCGACGGCGGCAAGGTCCGGCTTCCGGAACTTCCCGGGCTCGGTGTCGTGAGAAGGTGAACTCGACGCGCATCGTCGAGGTGGCGCTGCCGATTCCGACAGCGGCGCCATATCTGTACGCCGTTCCCGAGGGAATGGCCGACCGCGCGCTCCCCGGGGCGCGCGTCGTCGTTCCGGTGCGTTCCCGCGAGATGATCGGAGTGATTACGGCAGTCGATGCGGCTGCTCCTGCGGGAGTGCAGTTGCGCGAAGTGCTCGCTGTTCCCGATACCCTGCCATCGCTCGACTCTCCCATGCTGGAACTCGCGGCAGAGATGTCGCGCAGCTATGGCGTGCCGCTCGGAATGGTGATCCGGGCGATGCTGCCGGCGCTGCTCTGGGGCCGGACCGAAGTGCTGGTGACTGCGGTGGATCACGCCACGGCAGTAGGTGGCACCGGCGGGAAGCTGCTGGACTGGCTGCGTCGCCGCGGCGGCGATGTGAAGGCTGCTACTGCCATCCGTGCGACCGGCAGCTCCTGGCAGGCGCTGGCCCGCCTGCAACGTACCGGTATGATCGAGATGGAGTTCCGTTCGCCCGATGCCGACCGCGGCAGGCTGACACGACGCGTGGTGACGATGGTCGACGGGCCGATGCCGCTGGTCCGCCGCGATGAACTCTTCCGCCGTACTCCCGCGCAGCGCCGGATCTATGAGGCGCTCGAAAGCGCCGGTGGCCGTGCCGAGGAGAAGACGCTGCTGGCCACTGCCGATGCCGGCTCCGGACCGCTGCGGCAGATGGTCGAGCGCGGAATTCTGGTTTTCGAGCAGGAGTCGGCCTCGCGAGATCCCTTTGCCGATGTGCCGTCCGTTCCGCCTCCGGAGCGTCTGACCGGGGATCAGCTTCGGGCGACGGAATCACTGAGCGCTGCGGAACCCGGGACCACCATGCTGCTGCAGGGGGTGACCGGATCGGGGAAGACGGCGGTCTATCTGGAGATCATCCGCCGTACGATGGCCGAAGGGCGGGGAGCGATTCTGCTGGTGCCGGAGATCGCCCTGACACCGCAGACAGTGGCGCGGGTCCGTGGTGCCTTCGGTGATCAGGTTGCGGTGCTGCACAGCGCGCTGAGCGACGCGGAGCGGGCCGATGCCTGGCGGCTGCTGCGCAGCGGCGAGCGGAGGGTGGCCGTCGGTGCGCGGTCGGCGATCTTCGCACCGACCGAGCGACTCGGTGTCATCATCATCGACGAGGAACACGAGGCCAGCTACAAGAACGGTGAGACGCCGCGCTATCACGCTCGCGAGGTGGCAGCGATGCGCGCCCGGATCGAGGGTGCGCATGTAGTGCTGGGCAGTGCGACCCCTGCCCTGGAAAGCTGGCTGCAAGCCCGCGAGCGGAACGCAGTGGTACATCTGCCGAACCGGATCGGCGGCATTCCTATGCCGCCCGTCGAGATCATCGACCTCCGCTCTGCCCCGCAGGTGGAACATGCCGGAGCGGTGCCGTGGACCGAGGAGCTGGATTCTGCAGTGCAGCGATCACTGGCTGCGAAGGAGCAGGCGCTGCTGCTGCTGAATCGCCGCGGCTGGGCGGCCTTCATGCAGTGCAGCTCCTGCGGCAGCCGGGCCGAGTGTCCACACTGCGCCGTCACACTCACGGTTCACAGTCATCCCGATCATCTGCGCTGCCACTACTGCGGCTGGCGGGACGAGATCCGCGGTATCTGTGCCATCTGCGATGGTGCCACGGTGCGCAACCGGGGAACCGGTACCCAGCAGCTCGAACGACTGGTGGCCGAGCGCTTTCCCGGGGCGCGACTGGCCCGGATGGACCTTGATACCACCGGTGCACGCTGGGCTCATCACCGGATCCTCGAACGCGTGGGTCGAGGAGAGATCGACATTCTCCTGGGCACCCAGATGATTGCGAAGGGAATCGATTTTCCCAACGTCACGCTGGTGGGGGTCGTGGACGCTGATCTCTCGCTCGCGGTTCCCGATTTCCGCTCGGAGGAGCGGACCTTCCAGCTGGTCGCGCAGGTGGCGGGACGTGCCGGGAGAGGGCCGCTGGGAGGAAGAGTACTGGTGCAGACGAGACAGCCGGATCACCGCGCGCTGCGGTATGCCGCGGTGCACGACACCGATGGCTTCCTCGCGGAGGAACTCGAAGCGCGGAGGTTCCCCGAGTGGCCACCGCACATCTCGGTTGCGCGAGTGGTCGGATCGGGTGAGGATCAGCAGGAACTGGCGGCGGCAATGATGAAGCTGGCAGACTGGTCCGAACGGGCGATCGCGCGTTCGAAGTCGTCGCTGCTGCTGCGAGGGCCGGTCCAGTGTCCGGTCCCCAGGATCCGCGGCCGCTGGCGCGAACACCTGATCGTAAAGGGTCGCCCCGCGGAAGTGGGTGCCTGGGTCAGGACCGTCGGCCCCCGGCTCGGGTCTTCCGGCGAACTGAGGTTTGCCGTCGACCGGAATCCGGTCTCCCTCCTTTGAGGAGAATGCGGTACCTTCATGGTTCCGATCCAATCCATCGACAACCAGATCGCGGAGGCGTGATGAGGAAGCTGCTCACCGAGTTCATCGGTACTTTCTTCCTGGTGCTGGTCATCGGACTCGTAGTTACCGGGGGAGTTGCCCTGGCCCCGATTCCGATCGGAGTCGCGCTCGCAGTTCTGGTGTACATGGGCGGGCACGTATCGGGTGCCCACTATAATCCTGCGGTGTCGCTGGCCGCTCTGCTCCGCAGCAAGATGCCCTCCACCGATTTCGTTCCCTATGTCGTGGCCCAGTTTCTCGGGGCAGTGGCCGCAGCGGGCATGGTGCACCTGATCACCGGCCAGACCTTCGCTCCTGCTCCCGCCGCCGACGTCGGTGTCATGCCTCCGCTGCTGATCGAAGCGCTGTTCACCTTCCTGCTGGCGCTGGTGGTGCTCAATACCGCCACGCACCGGGCCATCAAGGGCAATTCCTTCTATGGCTTCGCAATCGGTGGCACCGTGATGGCGGCAGCATTCGCAGGAGGCGGGATCTCCGGCGGCGCCTTCAACCCTGCAGTCGGAGTGGGACCGGCAGTGATGCGCACTCTGATTTCCGGAGCGCCGATAGGTCCGATCTGGCTCTATCTGATAGGGCCGCTGCTTGGCGGTGCTGCTGCCGCTACGGTGTTCGCGATTCAGGAGCGGGACGACTGATATTTTCACCGCCCTCCGGCGCAGCCGGAGCGGCGGTGTCTCCGAGGTAGGGAATGGCGGGAACGGCGAACGGCGAACCGTCATCCCGAGCAGAGCAACCTGCAGGGTCGCGATGTCGAGGGATCTTCTTGTCGGAAAAACAGATCCCTCGCTGTCCGCCGTTATGGCGAGGCCCCGAACGGGCCGTCTCAGTCCAGTGACGGACGCGCCACAACCCCCACCATCACGGTCCGTCCGGCGCCCGGCTCGACGACCCGTCCCGCTGCGCCGTTCACTATCACACCTGCGACATGACGGCGGTCGAAAACATTGTCGATCGCGATCTGCCAGTCGATCATCGCGCCGGCTCTTCCAGCGATCCGGAAGCTGCCGATTCCCGTACCCCAGCCATCGAGTCCGATCAGGTTCAGGTCGTCGGCGGCGATCGATGACCGGAAGGCGTGATCGTAGCTCGCCGTGATTATTCCGGACCGGGCGGTGGCGCCGACCCTGAGCTGACTGCGGGCGATTCCCGGCAGCATATTGCCGGTGAGTGATCGGCCGTCGGGAGTTGCTGCACCTTCGCCGAAGATCGCGTCGGTGGTCATCCACGTGGCTACGAGTTCGAGGTTCTGTCGCACCTGGCCGGAGATCGCAGCTTCCACTCCGGTCATTCTGGTGGAACCGATGTTGTCGTAGAACGATCTTCCGCCGAGTTCCGCCACCGGTGATATCGTCTGGTCCAGTTGCTGGCGCCAGGCGACTGCTTCGAGTCGTATCCGCGAGTCGTGGTACCGGATTCCGGTCTCGATCGAATGACCCTGCTGCGGTTCCAGGTCGCGATTGAGCCCGGTAGTTCCGTCGGGACGGTTTGCCAGTTCGGTGGTGGTGGGAGTTTCGAAGAGGCTCTGCCTGGCGACCCACATCGAAATGCTGTTTCGCTGCCACTGCACGCCGATGTTGGAACTGGGGGCGGTCATCGTCCGCTTGCCGCCGCGCTCGGCAGCTATCCGGTCGGCGACGTCCAGCGACACCGCATCATGTCTGGCGCCGCCGCGTACAGTCCATTCCGGAGTGAGTTGCAGGATGCCCTGAGCAAAGAGCCCTCGTTCCGACATCCGCTCCTGCTGGTCGAACCAGGCGGAGCCGGTGATCTCTCCGGCGCGATGTGGGCGATTGCTGCGATCGTCGATCGATCGTTGAGCATCCCAGCCCAGCGTCACCGAGAGCTGCTGGGTGGGGATGAAGGTGGCCGCCGTGCGTATCCCGATCAGCGACCGGTCGAGTGATACCCAGGTTCCCAGATCCGGACCACCGACGGTCGCGGGTACCGGGGAGGCCAGGGGGTTGTCGAGTCTGCGACTGCCCAGCCAGGCGCGGGTGGTGATCGATATCCCGGGTCGGCCGTGATCTACGCCGAGCGCAAGCTGGCTCTGCCGGACCGCCTTGCCGGCGTTCCGGGCGATATTGGCGGGTGCCGCCGCAGATGGATCGTTTTCGTACTCGGCCGGTGTCAATGCGCCGGGATTGTCGGCCACCGGATCGTTCGCAAGCGAGAAACGGGCGATCAGCGCCGTGGTCGGGGCCGGACGCCAGGTGATGGAGCTGCTGATGCGGTACTGCTCGGTCGCGGAATGATTCCGCATGCCCGATGACGTGAAGCGCGACCCACTGATCGATGCCGCCACCGGACCGGTCGACGTCGCCCCGAGGATGGAGAGTCGGCGGGAATCGAAGCTGCCCGCCGCAGCGGTGACCTCCAGGTTGCGCCCGGCAGGCAGTTCCGTCGTCGATGAAAGCGCTATCACGCCACCGGCCGCATTGCCGTGCAGCGCCGAGCCGGCACCGCGCAGCACCGTGATCTCTCTGATGCCGGGCATGTCGGCGAGGGTAAGTGTCCCCTGGCCGTCGGGGAGAGTCTGGGGAATGCCATCGAGCATCACCCGGATGCCGCGCAGTCCGAAGTTGGCGCGGGCCCCCGAGCCGCGGATCACCACCCGCTGGTCCAGCGACCAGTTCCAGCGGTTGGAGATCTGGATTCCCGGTACGTAGCTCAGCGCATCCGTCAGGTCGGCGAACCTTCCCGACGGTCTGGATGCCGCCGACACCGTGGTCGACGACAGGGCGGTGAAGTCGTCGGCGCGGCGCGTTCCCCGGGCCACCAGATCGGGGAGAAGGATGATCGAGTCCGGCTGCTGGGCGGCGATTTCCGGGAGCGCGGGCCCGGCCAGGAGCAGGAGAAGCAATCCGTTTCGCATCTCCGAAACGTCGCCCCCGAGCGCCTCCGCGGCAATGCGGCAGGGCCGGTGACATGGTATCTTCAGGCATGACCGGAATGACTGAAGATCTCATCTGCGACCTCTCTGCAAGCTGCGGGTGCAGTCATGATTCCTGAGGCGACACTCGGTCCGGGCGAGGGAGAGCGGTGGGCCCGTCTGGCCGAGTGGCTGGGCGACCGGATTCCGGTCTCGGAGGTCGATGGTGTCTGGGTGTTCCGGGTCGTTCGACGGGGGCCGAAGGAGTACGGCACCGCCGTCATCTCCCTGGTCTCCAGCGACCGTCGGAGGATCTGCACCGCCCGCTATGTGGCGACCATCAAGGGCCGCCAGCGAGGTGGTTTCGAGACTGAACTGAATGAAGTGGGAACAGGGCCTCTCGAAGCGCTGCACGAGCTGCTGGCACTGGTGCCGGTGCGGGCCGATGATGAGGATCCACCTGCTCCGGTCGAACCTCGCAGGTGGTTCCCTCGAAGCGGAAAGAGCGAAGTACCGGCGGCAGTCGAGGATGACCCTGCCGATGTCGGGACCATCGATGCCGACCTGGCTGCCGGACGCGAGGCCGATGTCGAGGTCGCTGGATGAGCAGGGACCGCGGGACCGAACTGCAGGAGCGGTTCCGTCGCTGGCTCCGGGATCGCCATCAGCCGGTCACCAGGCAGCGCGACGACATTGCGCGCATCGTCTTCCAGTCGGATCGCCACCTCTCGGTGGATGAGATCGGTACTGCTCTCCGTGATCGCGGAACTCCGGTTGCAGCAGCAACCATCTACCGCTCGCTTGAGGTGATGGTCCGCTCCGGTCTGGTCCGCGAACATGACTTCGGCGAAGGGTTCCGCCGCTACGAAGCGGGAACGGCCGGAGACCAGTCCGGCTACCTGATCTGCTCGCGCTGCAACGGCGTCACGCCCTTCGAACTGCATCGCCTCGACCGGGTTCTCCCGATGATCGCCGATCAGCACGGCTTTGCCGCCGTGCGGCATCGGGTGGAGATCCACGGCCACTGCAGTTCCTGTCGTGAGCGGGAGATGGTCTCACTGCGGCGGGCGGGGAGCGGCAGATGAACGGCGACATAGCTCTGGGGCCGGCGGTCGCGTTCAGCGCCGGACTGCTCTCGTTCCTTTCTCCCTGTGTCCTCCCGCTGGTACCGTCGTGGCTGGGCTTCCTGACCGGCATGAGTCTGGACGAAATGAGCAGGCAGAAGCGCACCGCCCTGCTGCACGCCCTGCTGTTCACCATCGGTTTCTCGCTTGTCTTCATGGCTCTCGGTGCCGGTGCCACCGCACTGGGTGCCACGCTGCGCTACAACCGCGGCATTCTCGAACGTGTCGCCGGTGTGGTGATCATCGTCTTCGGCCTCTACACCATGGGGGTGCTCAGGATCGGCATGTTCGATCGCGAGCAGCGGGTGCATGTCGATCGCAAGCCGGTGGGGTACCTCGGATCGGTGCTGGTGGGAATGGCTTTTGCCGCCGGCTGGACACCGTGCCTCGGTCCGATCCTCAGCGCGATCCTGATGATGGCCGGGCCCTCCGGCGATGTGCAGTACGGTGTCACGCTCCTCGGCATCTACTCGCTGGGCCTGGCGCTGCCGTTCCTGCTGGTGGCGTTCGCAATCGACCGCTTTGGAGTGGCGTTCACGCGGTTCCGTCGCTGGATCCCATGGGTGCAGCGGGTGAGTGGCCTGATGCTGCTCGTGGTGGGCATCCTCCTGGTGACCGGCGAGTTCTCGCGGCTGGCGTCGATGCTCCAGGGGCTGACGCCCGAGTTCCTCCGGAACCGGGTCTGACGCGATCCTGAACGGTCGGAAGAGAGGTGGAGACAATGAGAACGCGTGGAATCCTGATGCTGGTCGCAACGATGCTGCTCGCCGGCTGCGCGGCGATCCAGCAGGTCGCTGCTCTCCGGCAGGTGGCGTTCTCACTGGGAGGCGTCGGGGGCGCGCGCCTGGCCGGGGTACCGCTGGAGCGGATCGCCTCCTATCGTGATCTCTCCGCTGCCGATGCCGCGAGGCTCGGGCTGGCCGTTGCCCGCAACGACTTCCCGTTCGAGTTCACGCTCGATGTGAAGGCGGTCAACCCCGCCTCCAACACGTCGAATGCCCGGATGGTCCGGATGGGCTGGACGCTGCTGCTGGACCAGCGGGAAACGATCCGTGGTGTCATCGATTCGAGTATGGTCCTTCCTCCCGGTGATACGGTGATGATCCCGCTCCGGATGAAGCTCGACCTCCGCGAATTCTTCGAAGGCGGCGCGGAGGAGATATTCAACCTCGCGGCCGGACTCGCTGGCGCGCAGGCCGATCCGACCCGGATCGCACTGGAAGTGATCCCCAGGATCGATACACCAGCCGGTCCGATATCGTACCCGGTACCGATCAGGGCCACCATCGGGGGTCGGTGATCCGACCGGGCCTGTGTGGCTGGAACGCCGTCCAGTCGTCATTATTAGTGTGACCGCCCCGATCGATACATGGGGTTGGACAAGTCCGAGCCGGCTGGAGTGGCCCGGGCGGGTCCGATGCATGGGCGGAGCAGTACTCATATCAACGGGAGAAGTACACTATGCAGACGATCCAGAGGGTCGGCCTGGTTGCAGCATTGGCGGCAGTTGCCGCCTGTGGCGGAAAGGACCAGGACACGACCGATTTCGGCAGTGCCACCGGGGAGGAGGTACTCACCCCGATCGTGGATGAGGCGATCATTCCCGAGGAGATGCCGCCCGCACCACCGGACACGGTGTTCATCGCGGCGACTCCTCCGCCTGCGGCACGTCCGCCGGCGCCCCGGCCGACGCCGCCACCCGCGGCAGCGCCCGCACCCGCTCCCGAACCGGCTCCTCCGCCGGCACCGGCACCGGCAGCCGCGTCGCTCGCCAACGGGACCGCGATCCAGACCACCACGGTCGATTCGATTCACTCCCGCTACAACAGAGTGGGTGACCTGGTGAAGGTCCGGGTGTCACGGGACGTGGCCGGAAGCGACGGCCGGGTCGTTATCCCCGCCGGATCGATCCTGACGATGTCGATCACCGAGATCGCCTCGGCCAATACTCGTGGTGGCGAAGGAAACCTGGTGCTCTCCAGCCGCAGCGTGATGATCGACGGCAGCAGCCATGACATCACCGCTCGGGCAACCGATTTCGAGTTCGAGATGCGCGGTCGCGGAGTCGGTACCAGCGAAGTGGCCAAGACCGGTGCCGGTGCGGCGGCAGGAGCAATCATCGGGCGGGTGATCGGCGGCAGGAAGGGAACCGTGGTCGGAGCGGCCGGTGGCGCCGCAGTAGGTGCCGCGGTCGCCGATCACACCCAGGATCGTGACCTGGTCGTTTCGGCCGGCAAGCCGATGACGATCACCCTGCGGGACGGATTCACCCGGGGCGAATGACGGGCGATCGGCGATTCGCGAACGGCGAACCGTGGTACGTGACCCGTACGTGATACGCGATGCATACGTGATACACCATGCCGGTGTGTGATGCGTATGTGATACATCATGCCGTGATACGCGATACGCGGTGCGTACGTGACATGTCATGCCGTGATACGCGATACGCGGTGCGTACGTGACATGTCATGCCGTGATACGCGATACGCGGTGCGTACGTGACATGTCATGCCGTAGGGGCGCAGCATGCTGCGCCCTTACGATTACCATCCGGCCCGCCGTTCGCCGTTCGCCGTTCGCCGTTCGCCGTTCCCCGTCACCAACCCGCCGCACCACCGCCGGCCCGCGGATCGGCCACCCCGATCCAGCCACTGCTGGTCCGGCCGATCGCCTGGAAATCACCCCAGCCACTGCCGATGTCGAGTTTGTGTCCCATCGCCCGCAGGCGATCGAGAACCGCATCGCTGAAGCCACCGGGACCCTCGACCCGGAGCTGATCGGGCAGCGCCTGATGGTGAGTCCGCGGCGCGGCCACCGCGTCGGTCAGTGACATGCCATGGTCGATCACGTTGGTGATCACATGGAAGACCTGGGTGATGATCGTCGGGCCGCCAGGAGTACCCACCACCATGCTGAGCTGCCCCTTCGGGTCGACCACTACGCTGGGCGTCATCGCTGACAGCATCCGCTTGCCAGGCTTGATCGCGTTGATCTCGCCCTGGACCAGCCCGAAACCGTTGGGCCGGCCGGGTGCCGCGGCAAAATCATCCATCTCATTGTTGAGCAGGAAGCCTGCGCCCGACACGGTGACGAACGAGCCGTAGTTGAAGTTGATGGTCGTGGTCGTCGAAACCGCATTGCCTTCGGGATCGACCACCGAGTAGTGAGTGGTATGGATTCCTTCGACGATTGCCGGGTCGAACGGCGGAGTCGGAGTCGCCTCGTTGCGATCGATGTCCCGGCGCAGTGCAGCCGCATGCTCCTTCGACACCAGACGGTCGAGCGGCACCCGCTCGAAATCCGGATCCGCCAGGAACCGGTTGCGGTCGGTGAAGGCCCGTCTCATCGCCTCGGCTTCGAGATGCATCAGCTCGGCACTGCCGAACGGCGGGAGCGGCTTGAACCCCTCCATCACGTTGAGCAGCATCGCCAGCGTGGCGCCTCCGCTCGATGCCGGCGGCATCGACCAGATGGTCCAGCCGCGATAGTCGATCCGGATCGGATCCCGCCACTTGGCCTGATAGGAGGCCAGGTCGGCTGCGGTCATCACCCCTCCACCGCGCTTCATCTCGGCTTCGAGCGAATCGGCCACCCAGCCGCGGTAGAAACCGTCCTTGCCATGGTCACGGACCGCTTCAAGGGTCCTTGCCAGATCGGGCTGCTTCAGCAGGTACCCGGTGGGCGGAGCATCCGTGCCGTTGATCAGGAACTGCCGGGCACTGGCTTCGAAGCGGGCCAGATTGCGCGCTGCCCCCCGGATCGACCGGGAACGGGAATCGTCCAGCACGAAGCCGTCGCGCGCCAGGCGGATTGCCGGATTGATCACGTCCGCCAGCGGCAGCTTGCCGAACCTGGCGTGGGCGTCGACCATGCCGGCCACCGCCCCCGGCACGCCCGAGGCCAGGTGACCGACGCGCGACTTGTCGGTCAGGTCACCCTTCTCGTCCAGGAACATGTCGCGTGATGCACCGGCCGGGGCCGTCTCGCGATAGTCGATGGCGTATGCCTTGCCATCGTTCATCCGCATCACCATGAAGCCGCCGCCGCCGATGTTGCCGGCAACCGGATGCACTACGGCCAGCGCGAAACCGACCGCAACGGCGGCGTCGACCGCGTTGCCACCGGCCATCATCACGTCGCGGCCGATCTCGCTCGCGATCGGATGGGAAGAGGAGACCATCGCTCTGGTGCCGGTGGCCGAAGGCGACCGGTCGGCATGACGCCAGGTGCCCGGCAGGGTCGCCCGCTCGCGGGTGGCCGGCGCGCAGGCACTGAGGAGGGCCAGGACGAGAAAGCCAAGAGAGGAACTGCGACTGCGCATTGCTGCTCCGGGATGTCGGGTTGTGCGCTGCAATGGTACGGCGGGAGGTTGAACGGTAACTTAAGGGACCATGACTGAAACGTCACCGCCGGCCCCGTCAATCCGGGCCACCGAGCGCCGCAATCCCCGCTCCCGCGACATCGACCTGATGCCGGTGGACGAACTGGTGGATCTCTTCGCGGCCGAGGACCGACAGGTACCGCTCGCAGTGGCCGGGGCTCGGGATGCTATCGTCGCAGTGGTTGAGGCAGTCGAGCGTTCCTTCCGGACTGGCGGCAGGCTCTTCTACCTCGGCGCCGGAACCTCCGGACGCCTGGGCGTGCTCGATGCCTCCGAATGTCCTCCCACCTTCGGCACCGATCCGATGATGGTGCAGGGAATCATCGCCGGTGGAAACGTCGCTCTGACCACAGCAGTGGAAGGCGCCGAGGATGACCGCGACGCCGGACGACGGGAGCTGGTCGCGCGGGGTCTCACCTCCAGCGATGCGGTGGTCGGAATAGCGGCAAGCGGCAGTACGCCGTTCGTTCACGGCGGACTCGATCATGCCGCCGCGATCGGTGCCGCAACGGCGATGATCACCTGTGCTGCAATCGATCCGGCTGTCACTGCGAAATGGGGAACGGTGGTGCAGCTCGATGTCGGTCCCGAACTGGTGACCGGATCGACCCGTCTCAAGGCAGGTACTGCCACCAAGATGGTGCTCAACACCATCACCACCGCGGCAATGGTGAGGATCGGGAAGACCTGGGGGAATCTGATGGTTGATCTTCAGGCGCGGAACCTCAAGCTGCACGATCGCGGCGAGCGGATCGTGATGGAGGTGGCCGGTGTCGCCCGCGAGGAGGCCCGCTTTGCGATTGCTGCCGCCGATGGCAGCATCCGGACCGCGATCGCGATGGTCGCGATGGGAGTGGACATCACCGCAGCGAGGGAACTGCTTGCCGCCGCCGACGGCAGACTACGGCAGTTGATCGGCGATCCACCCCCTGTCGCGGGAGAATGACGATGGAAGCACCGATGCTTGCGGTCGGGCTGATGTCAGGCACTTCGCTGGATGGCACCGACGCGGTGCTGGTCAGGATTTCCGGCCCACTGTCACTGGAAGTGATCGGTCACGCTTCGCGACAGTATTCGCCTGAGGAGCGCAGGCAGATACTCGACGTCCTGGCTGGCGGCCCCGTATCTGCCGCAGCAAGGCTGCATGCATCACTCGCTCACTGGGCCTGTGATGCAGTGGAGGAACTGCTGGCGGCAACCGGTTGTCGCGCCGATCAGTTGTCGTTCATTGCCTTTCACGGGCAGACCATCTGGCACGAGCCGCCGATTGTCACCTGGCAGCTCGGCGATTCGGCGATTCTGGCGGAACGGTTCGGGGTGAAGGTGGTCCATGACTTCCGCTCCCGCGATGTGGCGGCCGGAGGGCAGGGAGCACCGCTGGTGCCGGTGGTCGATGCACTCTGTTTCGGCGCGGTAGATCATCCCCGGATACTTCTGAATCTTGGTGGTATGGCCAACGCCACCTGGGTGGAGCGAAGAGGAGTGGTGGAGACGGCGCTGGCCGGTGACAGCGGGCCGGGAATGGCGGTGATCGACGCTCTCGCCCGGATTGTGGACCCGACGCTGCCCTTCGACCGCGATGGCCTCGTTGCTGCGGTCGGTACCGTGGACGAGGTGGTGCTGCGCGAACTGCTCGCCGAGCCGTTCTTCGCCAGGGCGCTGCCGAAGAGCACCGGACGCGAGCTGTTCGGCAACGAGTACGCCGCGCAACTGGCTGACCGTCTGCCGGGACCTGACGGAGTGAGGACTGCGGTGGCACTCACCGTGGAGAGCGTCGTCGATTTCTGCGCTGCTCATCTTCCGGCGGCGCCCGAGGTTGTGGTTTCGGGAGGTGGCTGCCGTCATCCGCTGGTGACGTCCGAGCTCCGGCGACGGCTCGCCGGGCGGGGGATGGAACTGCTGCTGTTCGACGACATCTTCTTCGCCGCCGAGGCGAAGGAGGGAGCGGCGTTTGCGATGCTGGGCTGGCTGGCACTTCACGGTCAGCCGGGGAACCTCCCTGCCGTGACCGGGGCAGCGGGGCCGCGAGTGATCGGCGCGATCACTCCGGCGTGATGGTCAGTTCCGGGAGAGCCAGGCCAGCAGCGTGAGCACCGCCATCGCGGCGGCGATTGCCACCAGAGCCAGGCCGGTGGGAGATCCCCTCCTGGCGGTCCCGGTGACCGGAGCAATCGGGGGAATGATCGCCTGAACGACGCCGGTATGTTGCAGGCCCGGGCGGTCTTCTTCGGTGAGGAGCGGGTGGTATCCCGGAGCATCGGCGGCTGCGGGAAGCACCTCGCCGTCGAAGCGGACTACGACCACGGTGATGTTGTCAGGGCCGCCCCGATCATTCGCAAGGTCCACCAGCTTCTCACAGATGCGATCGACCGCCGTCTCGGTAGCCACCAGTGCGGCCATGTCCTCACGCCGGACCACTCCCGAGAGACCGTCGCTGCAGATGATCAGCAGGTCTCCCTGCTGGAGGGACTGATGGCTCAGGTCGACCTTGATCCGCGGGTCGGGCCCCAGCGCCTGGAGGATGATGTTGCGTCGCTCACTGACTTCGGCTTCTTCGGCGGTCAGTTCGCCGACTTCCACCAGGCGCTGGGTGAGCGACTGATCGCGGGTCAACTGGGTTGCTTCGCCATCGCGCACCAGATAGGCGCGGGAATCTCCCACCTGGGCGATGTAGAGGTGGTCGCGCAGCATCCCTACCACGGTAGCGGTGGTGCCCATGCCGCGCAGTTCGACGTGCTCACGTGCGTGGAGATGCAGGGTGGAATTGGCGTCCTCTACGGCCGACCGGATCGCTGCGGCGAACCGGAGCCCGGATCTGTCGGCTGCATCGAGCCAGCGGAGTTTCAGATGATCGTGGATTTCGGAGGCGGCCATCGCGCTGGCAACTTCGCCGGCCGCAGCGCCCCCCATCCCGTCCGCGACCAGCCAGAGGAAGCCGCGGGGACCGACCGCCCTCGACTCGCCCGCCACCGGGAGCCATCTTCCCGTATCCGAAAAGTCGGCCAGGAGGAAGGTGTCCTCATTGTGCTCGCGGGTATGGCCGCGATCGGTCAGCGCAAATACCGTCGCGCGAATCAGGGACATCCAGCGAAGATACCGGGCGTCCGTGGGGGCGTCAACGAGGCGGAGGGAAGATGGGAAGGGGGATTCTGAGCGTCGCACCTGTACTGGTGGCAACCATCCTGGCGATGGCAATGGCCCCGCTGTCGGCCCAGCAGCCGCTGGCCGTGACTGTCGCCTATCCGGCGGAGGGCGCCGTGCTCTTCGTCGGTGACTCGACCTTTCTGTTCGGCCGGCTCTCCGATTCCCGAGCCCGTCTCGAGATCGGTGGCGTGCCGGTGACCGTTGACAGCGGCGGTGGCTGGCTGGCCTGGGTGCCGCTCCCCGGGGACAGCATGCACCGCTTCGAGGTGGTCGCCCGGCTCGACGGTCGCGAGGTGAGGACGACACGCCGGGTGGTCCGGGGTGACTGGGTTCCCGGGGACCGGCCGGCGATCATCCCGACATCCCTCTATCCCGTCGGTGACATCTCCGTTCCCACTGGTGAAGCGCTGCAGCTCTCGGTTCGTACTTCACCGGGTACGACGGCACGGCTGATCACAACCGGTGCGGAACCGATCGCATTCGCACCATCACCGCCGCCGTTCGACCAGTACGGCCGGGCGCTGAACAGCTTCGGTCCGCCCGATGCTGTCCGGAAAAGCGGAGACGCCGTATATCAGACCGCTGCGACGACCGCAGCAATCCAGACGGGGCAGCCGGTTCTTGAACTGGTTCGCGGCAGGGATACGGTCCGGGTGCCGTGGTCGATCAGACTAGCCAGACGGGAGGTCGCAGCCGACCTGGTGCGGCTGCATGACGATCCCGCCGGAACAGGTGGCACCGACGGCATGGTGCACGCCACCACCGTTCCGGGCGGAGCATATGTCTGGCGCTGGCCCAATGGCACGGTCGCCCTCTCGGACGGCAGGCTCGGCGATCTGGTGCGGGTCCGCCTTCCGGCCGGGGCACATGCACTGGTTCCCCGCGATCAGGTCGAGGTGGTGAGATCAGGAGTCGCCGCAGATCCGGCGACTGTCGGCTCGATCGCCGTCATTCCGGTCGATCGGGGAGTGGAGATCCTGATTCCGGTCGATCGACCGGTACCCACCGATGTTGTCGTTGACGGCAGCGGGGCAGTGATCCTGCTCCACGGTGCCACGGCTTCGGCGGACTGGATCCGGTTTCAGCAGCAGACCGCCGACCGGCTGATGATCGTGCCGTCCCAGCAGGGTGAGACGGTACGCCTGGATGTGACCAGCGACGGACCGATCTGGGGCCACCGGATTGCGGTGAGGAACGGACACCTGGTGGTCACCCTGCGCGAGCCGCCGAAGGTCGATCCGGCGGCACCTCTTGCAGGGCTGCAGATCGCGATCGACGCCGGCCATCCCCCCGGCGGGTCGTGCGGCCCGCTCGGCTACTGCGAACCCGTCGCCAATATGACCGTGGCGCAACTGGTGGCTGCGGAACTCGGTCGGGCCGGAGCGGCGGTGGTGCTCACCCGTGCCGATGGGAGGTCGATGCCGCTGGAGCGGCGGATCGCGATAGCCGATTCGGCTTCGGTCGACCTGATGGTATCGATCCACCACAACGGTCTTCCCGACGGGATCCGGCCTCACGGTGCAACCGGGACCACTACATTCTTCTACCACCCGGGATCGAGAAGACTTGCGCTTGCGGTGCAACGCTCGCTGGTGACCCGGCTCGGCCTTCCCGATCTCGGGGTCGCGCGCGGAGATCTGGCGCTGGCCAGGCCTTCCTGGTTTCCGGCTATCCTCACCGAAGGGATGCACCTGATGGAGCCATCGCAGGAGAGGCTGGCGCGGTCGCGCAGTGGACAGGAGGCGTATGCCGCCGGCATCGCCGAGGGAATCAGGCGGTTCATCGAGGGAGAGCTGCTGTCCACTCCGCGCCCGGCCGATCGTCTCCGGTAGGTAGCCCAGCCCTGTCCGGACGATGCGCACGATGAAGCTCCGTTTCCTGATTCCGCTGCTGTCAGTGGCACTCGTGACGACGGGTGGCATGGCTGCGCTCACCGCCCAGCGTCCGGCGGAGCGGGTGGAGCTGGAGCGGTATCGCGATTCGCTGGCCATGGTGACCGATCTCCCGGCACTCCGGCAGGGCGAAGCAGCACTGATCGCCGTAGCCCGCGCCAACACCCGCGACGCGATGCTTCACCTGAAGCTCGGGATGATTGCGTTGCGGATGGGAGAACTGGCCACCGGTTCCGAACGTCGCAGGCACTACGATGATGCCAGTGGCGAATTCGAATGGGCCACCCAGGAGGAACCGGGCTGGCCCTGGGGATGGTACGGCCTCGGACTGGCGGAACTCGGCGTAGGCGATTCGGAGTTCTCCCTCTTCCGCGGACTTCAGACGATGCTGGGCCGGGACGCACTCACCAGGTCGGTCAATGCCTTCGCCCGAAGTGCGGCGGTCGACCCCTCATTCGTGAGTGCACTCGTGGAACTCGGCAACACCGCGCTCAGGCAGCGGGTGAACGTCCGCACCGGTGTGGCAATGGAAGCACTCAGGCGGGCAGCGAGTACCGTGTCCCAGGATTCGCCGGAACTGCTCCTGATCCGTGGGAGGGTCGAGCGGGAGGCCGGCAGCCTTGACTCCTCGCTGGTGATCCTGCGCAGACTGGTGGCCAGGGATGGGACCAATGCAGTCGCCAGATTCGAACTTGCCGCCACCATGCTGATACTGGGCCGCCAGGACGGCGCGAGTGAATGGTACCGGGCACTGGGCGAAGCCGGTTCCGCTGCAATCGACCTGTTCCGGAACGATCTCCAGCACGTGATGCAGGACTCGACACTGGCCCTGCTGCTGCTGCCACCAGCGAAAAGAGTCGAAGAGGTCAGAGCCTTCTGGGACCGGCGTGATGATGAAGAGCTGTATCCCCGGGGATCGCGGCTCAGCGAACACTACCGTCGCCTCGATCATGCCCGCCGGCACTACCGACTGGTCAGCACTTTCAGGCAGTACGACATCGTCGAGCGGTACCGGTCGACCCAGCAGGAGTTCGACGATCGCGGAGTGATCTACATCCGCCACGGCGAGCCCGATGATCGCGCCACGGTGTCAGCACCGGGACTCGAACCCAACGAGAGCTGGCTCTATCGGCGCTCACCGCGCAATCTCGTCTTCCACTTCGTGGCCCGAAACGACGTCCAGGACTACCGGCTGGTTGCCGGTGTTCTCGACATCGTCGGCTTCGAGGCCAGCTTCATCGCCGACCAGCGGAGCAGCCTGGGCGAGAATCCACGGTCCTTCGGCCCCGGCAGCGATCTGATCGGCCGGGTGGTTTCGTCCCGGGAACGCCTCGATCCGATCTACTCCAGAATGCAGGTGGCAGGGAGGGCCTCGGCCAGCCGATACGTGAGCGATGATCGCAGCAACGGAGAGGCCGCGATCCGGCTCGGCACTACCACCGACTCATGGCCTACCAGACCATCCCGTTCGCTGGAGGCCGATGTCGATCTGCTGGCAGTCGGCGGCAACATGGAGACGGCGGCGCTGCAGGTGATCGTAGCACTGGGCCATGAGGCATCGTCATCACCGGTACGGGTGAGGGCCAATGCCATCGACGGGACGGGGACGCGGGTCGCCGCGATCGACACCGTCGTCTCCGTGGCAGGTGGTGGTACGGGACGACGGGTGATCCGGATACCGCTTGCGGTCCCGCCAGGTAAGCATACGGTCAGGGCTCTGGTGGAAGCCGATTCATCGGGGTATATCACCGGGCCGGTGACAATATCGTTCCTGGCGGGGTCTGACAGTGGCGAGGTGGCGCTCTCCGATCTGGTCGCAGGGGTGGTCGGGCGTGATCTCGAATGGCCTGTTACCGCGATCGGAGAGATGGCCTGGGTCGATCCCGTCCCGGTGCTTCGATCCGGAGACCTCCTCTCGCTGATGTTCGAGCTGCGAGGGATGCGGGCAGGAGACGGCTACGAACTCAAGGTCAGGGTGGAGCGTCCAGGTGGCAGCTCACTCCTGCGGCGGATCTTCGGTAGCGGCAGGGCTGCTCTCGAGGTTGCCACCGGCGGTGAGGCTGCCGGACCATTTACGGTGGTATCGCAGCAGCTCGACATCTCGCGACTGGAGCCGGGGGAATATCTGGTACGTGTCGCAGTGAGATCGGGCAGCGGACCGGAAGTCGTCAGGGAGCGAACGATCGAGGTGCGCCGATGAGAGCCGTATCAATCGTTGCAGCGGGACTGCTGACCCTCATGGGGACCGGCCTCAGTGCGCAGCAGATGGAGGTGCGCTCCGACATGGTGGCCTTTCGGGACAGCATCCGGCATTTCGATGCCCCGGCACTGCGTCGCGTGGTCGGCTCGCTGGAACAGTACAACCGTCGGGCGGCTGACGATCCACTCGCCGCGCTGCGGACCGGCACCGCCGCTCTAGTCCTGGCAGAGTCGACCGGCAGCAGGCCGGATTTCGTGACCGCAGTCGAACGCTTCGAGCGGGTACTGGAACTGCGCCCGGACTGGGCGGTCGGCTGGAGTCAACTGGGCTTCGCCGAACTCGGTGAGCTGGAGACGGGCGGCATGGACGTGATGTTCCGGAGACTCTTCGGCGGGGTGCCGGAGAATCGCGTAGCCGGACGTTTCCTCAAGGCGATCGAAATCGATTCGTCAGATCTTGAACTGCTGAGGGCGCTGACCGAGGCGGGGTTGGCGGATCAGGGTGGCAGCCGGGAGAAGGTGGCACTGACCGTGATCCGCACGGTCGATCGCAGCATCGTGATGGCCGATCCGGCGACCGGAATTCTCCTCGCCAGGATGGAACACGCTGTCGGCGACCGCGATTCGGCGCTGGCAGTGATCGAAAAGGTCGTCGAGCGCTTTCCCGATCATCCTGATGCCAACCGGCTGCTCGGCATCTACCGGTTCACTCATGGTGTGGGCGACGGCATCACTCCGTGGTATCGTGGTGTCCGTCTCGCCGATGAGCAGACGATCCAGGCGCTGGCACGCGATCTGGTGCCGGTGATTGCCGACAGCGTCTTCGAACGGATGCACCACCTGAGCGGCGGCGAGCGGGTGAGCCTCTTCCGCGATATCTGGGCAAGTCACGATCCCGACGGATTGCCGACCGCCGATGAACGGGTCCGCGAGCACTACCGGCGACTCATGTTCGCCCGGCGCTACTACACGGATGCGCCGACCCGCGCGATGAATCGCCGGTACCAGTTCGATACCCTGGCGATCACCGCGCTCGATGACCGCGGCAGGATCATGCTGCGACATGGCTCTCCGGTGAGTCGCACCTCTCTCGGTCCGAGCAACGGCCCGCACGTCGAATCGATGTTGCGGGTGGTGGGAATGCCCGAGAATGAGACCTGGCGATATGTCGACCCCGACGGCAACGAGCGACTCTACCATTTCGTGGCCGACCCGAAGGGGAGCACCTACCGGTCAGTCGAATCGATCTTCGACATCATCGCCCGGTCCGGACAGTTCAAGCGCTTCCGCGCCGGCCGGGAACCGCTCGGCGCCGATTCCAGCCGGGTCACCGTCCAGACCTACGGTGCCGAACTGGTGTCGATGGTGGCCCAGCAGGTGCTGATATCGCGCGCTTCGTCATCGGATCTCTATACCCGGATGCTCAACGAGGGGAAGAAGGGGGCCGACTCGCTGCAGCAGCTCGAACGCGAGATCGGACGCGCCAGTCTCGCGGTACCAGTGACCTACGAACTTGGCTACGAGCTGGCACTCGATGCCGCTACGCAACTGCTGGTGGTGGGCTCGGACGGCAGCAGCGGTGTCATTCAGCTCGCCTTCGCGGTGCCCAGCGAACAGTTGATCGTCGAGCCGGTGAATCGCGGCTTTGCGCACCGGCTCCGTTTCCGGATTGCGGTACAGGATGAGTCCGGTCGTACCGTCGCGGTGGTCGATACGGTGAGAGCTTTCGTCACCCCGCAGGTCATTCCACCGGGCAGGCATCTCCTCGGTCAGATCCCGATCAAGGTTGCTCCGGGGCGGTACCGGGTCCGCGCGGCGGTGGAGACCAGCGCCCGCGGAGTCCTGACCGCAGCGGTTCCGCTGGTCGTGCCCGATGCCGGATCGGGACGACTCACGATCACCGATGTCGCGCTTGGCAGCAGGTCGGTGCCGATCATCTGGCGTGCTCCCGGTGCCGACACGGCGTGGGTCAATCCGATCGGACGTTTCAGTGCCCGCGAGGCCATGCAGCTCTACTTCGAAATCGGCGGTCTGCCGACCGACGCGCCGTACCGGGTGAATCTGGCCATCGACCGCTACTCGGGAAGAAGAGGCGGCTGCGGAGGTGACGGCCGGCAGCTCGCGATCTCGTTCGATCAGCGTCACGGTGGCGGGATCGACCGGATTCAGCGCGAGGTGTCGCTCGACCGGCTCGATACCGGACGCTATGGAATCGTGGTCGAGGTGGTGGCCGGTGAGCAACGGACCAGCAGTTGCCGGGAGTTCCAGATCACGAGATGACCCGATGGCTGATGGTGCTGCTTGCGATGACGCTGCTGACGTCGGCGACTCCGGTATCCGGTCAGAGCAGGGAGGAGCGGAGCGGGCTGGCGCGGCTGCGGGACTCGCTGGCCGGAGTACATCTCCCGTTCCCCCTGCTGGCCGAGGAGGAGCGGCTGATCGAGCTGGCGAGGGCGGATCGTGACAATCCGATGCTGCACCTCCGGCTGGGGTTGGTGGCACTCCGGCTGGCCGAACTGGTACCCGGTACCCGCCACGTGGAGCATGCCGCCCAGGAGTTCGAATGGGCCGCCGAACTGCGGCCGTACTGGCCCTGGCCGTGGTACGGTATCGGGCTGGCTTCCGCCCGGGGACGCAACAGTGCCGGCGGGTTTGCGGGCGGACTCTACAGCATGCTCGGGCTCGACCGCGACCGTACCGTGGCCGACGCCTTCGCCAGGGCCATTCTTGCCGACCCGTTCTTCGCACCCCCACTGCTCGAATACGCCGACATCGCACTCGAACAGCGGATCGATCCTCCCGGCGCGGCAGCACTCGCCGCATTGCGCACCGCCACCAGATACCCGCTCGGCTGGGATCCGGATCTGCTGCTTGCCCTCGGTCGGCTCGAGCGTCGCTTCGGCGATCCCGATTCCGCCAGGACTGCCTTCAGGCGATCGGCGTTGCTGGGAATGTCTCCCGGCGCGGCATGGCTCGAACTCGCAAGAACTCCGGCCTCCGCTGCCTTCGAGCCGGGTGACGAAGGCAATGCAGCCCGCCGGGAGACTCAGCACACCTATCGGCGCGCGATCACTACCGGCAACCTGATCACGATTGCCGCGATCCGCCGTGATCTCGAACCGCTGGCACGGCAGAGCGAACTGGAGGCGTTCGACCGCATCTCGCTCAGATCGCGCGAGGCTCTGGCAGACTGGCTGCACCAGTTCTGGAGTCGGCGGGATGCAATCGACGTGCGGGAGTCGGGCTCCAGGCTGGTGGAGCACTATCGTCGCTGGCAGGTGGCCGAGCGGGAGTTCCGGCTGCCGCCGTTCAGGCGCCGCTATCGATGGGGGATCGAGAACTACCGCAGTGGCGATCCGGAGTTCGACGATCGCGGGATCGTCTACATCCGTCACGGTGAGCCGGCGCTGAGGATAGTCTGGCCCCGGGCCAGCAGCACCGGCCGGATATCGCTGATGGATCGCAACTACGGCAACGAGACCTGGCGCTACGACCGGTCCGACGGGCGCTTCGAACTGCACTTCGTCGCCCGCGACGATCAGGATGACTATCGCCTGGTCGACTCGCCGACCGAACTCGATGTCGACGGTGACATCCTGGTCAGCAGAGCCCACGAGATCCCGGGAATGCAGCGTCTGGTGCGGGCCGGCCCGGCATCGCTGGAGATGGTGCGCGAAGAGGTGAGGGCCGACAATCGCATCGCGATGGCCATCGCGACCCAGACCGATTCATGGGCACGGGTGTATTCCCGGGTGCTCGAGGGAGCGGTGCAGTGGATGCCGGTGGGCAACCGTGGTGGCGTGCCGATAGTCCATCTCCTCTACGGTGTCGATGGCGATGCACTGCGCCGCGTTGCCGGAGATTCGTCCGCCGTGCGACTGCGAGTACGTGCTTCGGCGATCTCGGCGCGCGGTGAGGTGGTGGCGACCCTGGATACCGTGCAGATCGTGCCGGTGCCGCAGATGGCAGGAACGGTGGTTGCGTCGCGTGCCGAAATGCTGGTGCCGTCCGGCAGGGTGAGAGTGAGATTCGCGGTCGAGGCTGATGAAGCCACGGGCGTGGTATTCCCGTCCGATTCGCTGATGGTGCCCTTTCCGCAGGGCCGCGCGCTCGACATCAGCGCGGTGATGCTCGGTACCAGGAATCGCTCGCTCTCGTGGCAGAAGGATGCCGACGAGACGGTCTGGATGGACCTGGCACCTCGCTACGGCACCGGTGACACGGTGAGTGTGTATGCCGAGATCTACGGTGCAGGAGCAGGGGAGACGGTAGCGGTGGAACTCACCGTGAAGCGCCGGCGGTCCGGTCTGGCGCGGCTGTTCGGTTCGGAGACCACCGCGATCGGTCTCACCGAGGAGCTGACGGTGCCGGCGGGTCGGGTGATCGAGTACGACCGGGAGCTGGCATTGATGGGCCTGGCGGCCGGCGATTACCTGCTGGAGCTGAGGGTCGGTACCGGCGAGCGGGCGGAGATCCGCCGCCGGGGGATCTCGGTGGTGAGCCGGCCCTTGCGCTGACGTGATGGATTTGTGATGTTGAAGGACGCCGGCGTTGCACCCTGCGGGTTTGCGTGACCGTTGTCGGGGCACTGCCGGGGACCTAGCTTGATCTTCCCTCGGACGCACTGTTCCGTCATGCTCGCGGCGCTGACAGAACTGTCTTCCGGGAACCGGCTCAGCCGGTCTGCTTCGACCAATCTTCCTCAGTCGCACTGCCAGAGAGGCCTCATGGAAACGTCTCCGTCACGGGGGGCTGTCGATCTGTCTCCCAATGCCATCACGGTCCTGGAAAAGCGTTACCTCATCAAGGACGACAATGGCAGACCGACGGAGAAAGCCGAGGATCTCTTCGCGCGCGTGGCGCGGACGATCGCCGCACCGGATGCGCGCTACGGCGCTTCGGCCGGCGCGGTAGATGCGCTGGCCGATGCCTTCTACGAGGTGATGGCGAAGCGGCTGTTCATGCCGAACTCGCCCACCCTGATGAATGCCGGACGGCCGCTTGGCCAGCTTTCCGCCTGCTTCGTGCTGCCGGTGGCCGACACGCTGGCCAACGGCAAGGACGGGATCTATGACACCCTCCGCTCGATGGCGCTGGTCCATCAGTCGGGTGGCGGCACCGGCTTCTCGTTCTCGCGGATCCGCTCGCGCAACGACATCGTCCGCTCGACGATGGGAGTCGCCTCGGGGCCGATCTCCTTCATGTCGCTGTACGACGCGTCGACCGACGTGGTCAAGCAGGGTGGCACCCGTCGCGGCGCCAACATGGGCATCCTCCGCGTCGATCATCCGGACATCCTGGAGTTCATCACCTGCAAGGATGACATCACCCGGATCACCAACTTCAACATCTCGGTCGGTGTTACTGACGCCTTCATGGAGGCGCTCCGCAACGGCACCGACTACGCGCTGGTCGATCCGCGCACCGGCGTCGAGTCGGGCCGTCTCGATGCCGACACGGTGTGGGGGAAGATCATCCATGGCGCCTGGAAGACCGGCGAACCGGGGATCTTCTTCATCGATCGCGCCAATCATTACAACCCGGTGCCGCACCTGGGCCAGTACGAGGCGACCAATCCGTGTGGTGAGCAGCCGCTCCTTCCCTACGACGTCTGCAACCTCGGCTCGATCAATCTCGGAATGTTCATCAAGGATGGCAGCGTCGACTGGGAGCACCTCCGTCGCGTGGTGCACCTGACCACCCACTTCCTCGAGAACGTGATCGACGCCAACGCCTATCCGCTCCCCGAGATCACCGATCTCGCGCAGCGGATCCGGCGGATCGGTCTCGGTGTGATGGGCCTCGCCGATCTCTTCGTCCGGCTCGGTATTCCGTACGACTCGGCCGAAGCGGTACGTCTCGGGCGCCAGATCCAGGCGTTCGTCGATGAGGAGGCCAAGGTCGAATCGGAGCGCCTGGCCACCATCCGCGGCGTCTTCGCGGAGTGGGAGCGGAGCATCTGGGGACCGGATGCCAGCTGCGCCCGCGATGCCAATGGCGAGCGGGTCCGTCCGATGCGGAAGCTCCGCAACTGCAACGTCACCACGGTGGCACCCACCGGGACGATCTCGATCATCACCGGCTGTTCGTCGGGAATCGAGCCGCTGTTCGCCGTCGCCTTCATGCGCAACCAGGCCGGCGTGCTGATGCCGGATGTCAACGAGGACTTCGTCGCGATCGCGAAGCGCGAGGGCTGGTACAGTGACGACCTGATGCGCCGGATCGCCGAGCAGGGGACGATCGAGTTCGAAGAGGTGCCGGAGAAGTGGCAGCGGGTGTTCGTTACCGCCAACCAGATCGCGCCCGAGTGGCATGTCCGGATGCAGGCGGCCTTCCAGGAGGCGAACGACTCGGCAATCTCGAAGACGGTGAACTTCGCCAACTCCGCCACCGAGGACGACGTCGAGCAGATCTACCGCCTGGCCTTCGATCTCGGCTGCAAGGGTGTCACCGTCTATCGCGACGGCTCGCGCGACTTCCAGGTGCTCTCCACCGGATCGACTGCGAAGAAGGTTGCCGAAGATGCCACGAAGAGCGGCAAGGCTGCCGCGCGCGAGGATCTGGTGGTGGCGGCGAGCGCGGAAGCGGGTGCCGAAATCGGCGACCGCAGTGCCGTTGCCGACATGGTCTCCCAGCTCGATGAAGCCAACGCCGAAATCGAGCGGCTGCGCAAGGTGGTGCACGAACTGGAGAGCGAGAATCTCCAGCGTCGCCAGAAGCGCTCGCGGCCCGACGTTCTCCGCGGCACTACCCGTCGTCTCCAGACTCCGCTCGGCGATCTCTTCGTCAACATCACCGAAGACGAGAAGGGCCAGCCGTTCGAGGTCTTCATGTCCCTCGGCAAGGCCGGTGGCGCGCTGATGGCCGACGTCGAGGCGATGGGGCGGCTGATCTCGCTGGCACTCCGGTCGGGGATTCCCGCGACCGCAGTCTACCGTCAGCTTCGCGGCATCTCGTCCGACCGTGCGATCGGACTCGGGCCAGGCAAGGTGCTCTCGGTGCCGGATGCGGTGGGCATCGCGCTGGAGCGCTACATGTCGGAGAAGCAGGGCGTCCAGCAGGACCTGCTCGACACCACTGCCGGTCGTACCGCCCACACCGTGGTGTCACAGCCGAATCCGCCGGTCTCCGTCACCCGCGACGACCTGCAGATGATGATGGGCGGAATGCAGGAGACACTGGCCGGCGCCTGCCCCGACTGCGGCTCGCAGCTCGAGTTCGCCGAGGGGTGCATGAAGTGCCACATCTGCGGCTTCAGCGAGTGCGGGTGACCGGAGAGCAGCGACGGTCATCCTGAGCGAAGCCCCCGCGCTTCGCGCGGGGCGAAGTCGAAGGATCTGCTTTTCAGGGGGCGACGCATGCGTCGCCCCTTCTGGCATCTGTAGCCGTCGTCATTCCGGCCGGAGCGCCAATTCGGGCTTGCCGGGTGGAATATGTATGTGTAATATGTATGCCATGAAGCGTACTACGATCTTTCTCGATGACGCGACCGAACGGCGACTCAGGGAGGCGGCCCGTCGTACGGGGCAGCCGATGGCCGGGATGGTGAGGGAGGCGCTCTCTGCCTATCTCGACCATCGTGAAGCAGTTGTGACTCCGCTCCCGTCACTGGCCGGTCGCTTTGCCTCCGGTACCAGTGATACCAGTCAGCGGGTCGACGAACTTCTCTGGTGTGATCCTCACGGATGATTGTCGTTGCCGATACCGGAGCGGTCTATGCCCTCCTCGATCGTGACGATGCCTGGCATCGACGGGTATCGGATTGGTGGGGGAGCGCGGGTGCAAGGATCATCCTTCCGCAGATGATTCTTCCGGAGATCGCATGGCTGGTCGGTACCAGGCTCGGTGCAGAGGCCGAAGTGGCGTTCGTGCAGGCGGTGGCTGATGGGGAGTTCGAACTCGATGAGATGCGTTCGGAAGACCTGGCGCCGACGGCTACCCTGGTGCGCCGCTATCGCGATCTTCCGCTCGGCTTTGTCGATGCTGCCGTGCTGGTCGGAGCAGCTCGTCTGGGGGCCGGTGCAATCCTGACCACCGATCGGCGGCATTTCGGTGTGGTCCGACTTCCCGGTCTGGAGCCGCCAACGCTGGTGCCGTAACAGGGGCGTGTCGTCATTGCGAATCGTCATTCCGACCGGAGCGCCCGCGATGCGGGCGCGAAGCGGAGGAATCTGTTTCTCGACGAGGTAGCAGGTAGTCATGCCTGAATCCGGTGCGCGGCATATATTCGGGAATACCCGATAATCAGGAGCGCCCGTGTCTCACCCAGGCGATTCGCTCGAGCCCGTTGCTGAAGCGACGGTCCTGCTGCTCCTCTCGCTGGTTGCCTGTGGCCCGTCGGGCGCAGTCCCTGAAGGCACCATCGTCCGCGACTCGGCGGGGATCAGAATCGTGGAGTCGTCTGTAGACGGGGACGTTCCGCTGATCGCTGTGTCTCCGGAGCCGATACTGGTGCTGGGCGGCAGCGACGTGCCGGAGCAGCAGCAGTTCGTTCGAATCTCGGAAGTCAGGCTCGCCAGTGGAGGCCGAACTGTGGTCGCCGACTGGCAGGGACGGAGCCGTGTTCTCAGCGTCTTCGATGGCGATGGAAACTTCCTGCACCATATCGGCCGCCAGGGTGAAGGTCCAGGTGAGTTCAGCCGTATTGATCAAGTGGTGCTGACCGGCGACAGTGTGTTCGTCTGGAACATGGTCCCGCACAGCGCGCAGGTGTACCGGGTCGACGGCACGTATCGCGGCAACGTGGCATTGGATCGTCCCCCGCCGGAACCCGGTGCCACCTCCTCGAAGCGACTGGCTCTCTGGCACGCCGTCGAGGGTGGGCGGATGCTGTCGACCACCGGAGTTACCGAGAAGCTGGACTCGCCGCACTATCGGATGCGCCGCGCCGTCTGGTTGACGGACTCGACGGGCGTGCCGGTACCGGTGGGCGAGTGGCCGGTGTCGCTCGAATACGAACACGAATCGAAGGATGGACAGATGGTGGTGTTCGGTCCGGTGCCCTTCGGTCCGGCAGGCTCGCTCGCCGCCTCCGACAGTTCCATCTGGCACAGCAACGGCACCGATTTCTCGCTCGCCGAGTATCGGCTGGATGGGACTCCCGGGTTGATGGTGCGCGTGGATCGGCCGATTGCTAAGCTGACTCCGGCAGATGTCGAGCGCGGCAGGTCGCAGTTGCTCGAGGGCGAGCCGTTTCTTCAGTACCGGGACGAAGTCGCCGGAGTCGTCCGGATACCGGAGAATCGGCCGGCATACGATGCGGTCGTGGTGGATGAAGCAGGTGGAGTATGGGCGCGGGTCTTTCCGGACACTGCTACCACGGCTGACTGGGACATCTTCGATGTCGTGGGAGTGAGGACAGGGCGGGCAAGCCTTCCGGCTGGTCTCAAGCTGAAGCAGATCGGGCGCGATTTTCTCCTGGGGATCGACGCCGGCGAGTTCGACGAGCCGCTGGTGGTGCTGTACCGGCTGGAGCGACGCAGGTAGCGGTGGCATGATATCAGCTACTGGAAGGAGAAAATGATGGCATCGATCATCCATCGCCTGACCGCTCTCGCGATCGCGCTGACGGCCCTGCCGGAAGCGGTCACGCCCTATGTCGGCACCAGGGACTCTCTGATCGTCCACCTGATCGGTACTCCTCGCGCTGCCTCGGCTACCGTCGGCGCCGATGCTGGATGTCTTCAGCGTCGAGGCGGTGCCGTTTCCGTCCGGCTCCGCGTATCAGGTCGAAAGTGTCAGGTACGCCAGGCGGATGCTGACTGTTGACGAGATGCTTGACCTGGTTTCGCTTCTCCCGCTCAGGGCGGCCATCCCCGACGATGCGGATGATCTGCTGGAGCCGCTCGAGCGTTGGGTGGCTGCCGATGCCGGCCGCAACCTGGCATGGCCGGTAGTGGAGATTCGTACCAGCGCCGTCAGCGCGCTGGTATCGCGAAGGCTCCTCAACAGGCAGTAGGCCGAAATCTCAGTCCCGTAGTGATGTTATCCATCCCGCGCAATCCTGCCGCAGTGCCGGGAGACACCCGCTAGATTCCTGCCGGTGTCCGACACACGCCCGCCCCCTGATCCGGCTGCAGACGCTTCTCCGATTCCACCTCCGGCACCAGCCCCGGCTGCGCGCAAGTACGACCGTACCATCATCGAAGGGCCGCTGCGCGCGGCAATCTGGAAGCTTGCCTGGCCGACCATGCTCACCAACATCTTCGGCGGCCTCCAGGTCCTGATCGATCACATCCTGGTAGGCCACTTCCTCGGCTACGCCGGCAATGCCGCGATAGGTGTTGCCAATCAGCTCATCATCATGGTGATCTCCTTCATCATGGCGGTCTTCACCGGAATGAGCGTGCTGGTCGCGCGCTTCGTAGGCGCGGGAGATTCGGTCGGTGCCGACCGGGCGGTCTACCAGGCCTTCATCACCGCACTGGTGATCTCGCTGGGCATCATGGCACCGATCGGCTACTTCGCGGCTCCGGCCATGCTGGACTTCGTCAACGCCACCGGCGCGGTGCATGATGAAGCGCTGCCGTTCCTCCGGATCTCGTTCATATTCTCAGCGGGCATGCTGCTCTTCTACATGATCGGCGGTGCGCTCCGTTCCGCAGGCGATGCCCGGACACCGATGGTTCTTGGCATTGTACTCACCATTCTCAACATCGCCTTCAACGTCGTTCTCATTCCAGGCGCCGGACCGATACCTGCGCTAGGCACTGCCGGATCGGCGATGGGCACTGCTGCGGCATCGCTGCTGGTCGGCGGCTACGGGATGTGGCGACTCTGGCACGGTGGCTGGGTGGTCGGCTTCCCGAAGGGAATGGGATACCGCCCCGACTGGGAGATCATTCGCACCCTCTTCCGCTTCGGCCTCCCCGCCGGCTTCCAGGGTATCGCGATGAACATCGGCGGTGTGCTCCTGCTCGCATTCATCGGATCACTCGCCGAGAGCGGTGCCGCACAGGCCGCGTATGCGGTGGGATACACCCAGCTCTTCGCCTTCATCACCTGGACCGCCGTTGGTCTGATGGGTGCTGCGGCAGTGGTGGCGGGGCAGAACCTCGGCGCCGGCAGGCCGGACCGGACCCGCGAAGGTGTGCGCGAGGCGGGCCGCTTTGCGGCAATCGGAGCCTCGGTACTCGGCCTCGCCTTCTTTCTGATCCCGCGTCAACTGCTGGGGATCTTCGGCATGGACGATCCGGTGGCGGTAGAACTCGGCGTCGAGCTGCTGCGAGTCCTCTCGGTGTCGGGAGTCTTCATCGCAGTCGCACTCACCTACACCGGCGGCCTGCAGGGCACCGGCGACACCCGCTCGCCGCTCTACATCTCCATCATCTCGCAGATGGTGATTCCCCTGGGCATCTGCTTCG
>CAZSPH010000007.1:0-13234 GCA_964608715.1 uncultured Gemmatimonadaceae bacterium
GGCAAGTACCGCGGCAACCCTGTGGCTCAGGCCGAACCTGATCATCGATTCCATTACCGCCTCAGTGGTCGTGGCCCTGGAGATCGCCGCGCGACAGCTCGCTGCGAAGCAGGAAGGCACCGGTGGTTACCAGGCGCTCACCGGCCTCGAGACCGTGACGGATGATCACCCAGCCAGTGGTCGACGATGGTTCTGCAACCACCTCGCGCACCTGGTACTCGCCCGCGCCATCACCAGACACGAAGACGATCTGCCGCCCGTCGATCCGCTGCACCGCTGCCGCCGGGACAGCGAGCATCTTCTCGGAGTCTGCGCCGGCGAGTTCTACCGCGGCATGCATCCCGGCGCGCAATGCCAGGTCGCGGTTGGGAATCTCGATCCGTGCGACCACCGATCGGGTCACGGCGTCGACTCCGCCCGACACTTCGGAAACCTTCCCACGGAAGACCCTGCCCGGCCACGCGGCCACGGCAGCGGTCGCTTCCATCCCCCGCTTCACCAGCGTGAGATCACGTTCGGCAACCGCTACTTCCAGCATCACGGTCGAAAGCTCGGCAACGGTGAAGAGCAGCATATCGGGCGTGACCATCTGGCCCGGTGTCGCAGTCCTGGCGAGCAGGACACCGGTGATCGGCGAGGTGATCCTGATCGCGCCGCCAGCCGTATCGGCACCGACGATGCCGAGTCTCGCGATCAATCCCTCGGCGGCAAGCTCGTGCCGGCGAAGTTCTCCCTCCGCTTCCAGCACGCTGCGGCGGGCCACCACTCCTTCCCGTTCCAGCCGTACCTGCCGTTCGTAGTGCTGGCGCGCGATCGATCCCAGCACCGATGCTTCGCGATACTCCACCTGGAGGGCAGCGACCTCGGGAGACTGCATCGTAGCCAGCAGCTCTCCTGCGCTGACAGCCGAGCCCGGTGCGACCGGCACGGAAGCCAGGCGACCCGCCACCGGCGCGGAGATCATTGCGACACGGTCGGGAAGCCAGGTGATTTCGCCGACGGCATTCAGGGTGCCGGTGTACATCGCGATCACGGTGTCGGTAGCGATCAGCCCCTTTGCGATCAGGGTGGTGTCGATCTCGACATGGTCGGCCACTGCTGGCGACTCTTCATGATCATCGTGATCGCCTTCCAGGTGCTGATCGCTACCGCACCCCGCTGCAGCCGCAGCGAAGACAACCAGCAGCCTCACAAGTCCTGTCTCAGAGACCGTCATGACATTCCTCCGATGGGGATCCCGCAGTGCGCAGTCCGGCAAGCGCACGCTGGTGCGCCTCCCAGGCATCCCAGTAGTCGAACCGGACCTGATCGAGTTCATCCCGCAGCCTCAGCATGTCTACGAGATCGATCTCACCGGATCGGTAGCCCTCCAGCAGCCGGACGGCACTTGCTCCGGCAAGTTCGAGTGCCGCGACACGCAGCGGTTCCAGAGCAGCGGCAGATGCAGCGACCTGGTTCTCGAGGGCGCGACGATCGGCGTCGATCTCCCGTGCTGCTGCGGCCGCCGCGATCAGGCTCATTTCCGCTTCGGCTGCATGTGATGCTGCCAGGGCGCCGCCACGTGACCACAGCGGCAGCGTCATTTCGAAACCGATTCCCCACCAGCCACTGGTGCCGGGCTCCCGTTCGTGCAGTATCGTGAATGCCGGAACCGGCAGAGCCTCTGCCCTGGCAAGACGGGAGCGGAGCCGGTTCTCGCGAACCAGTTCGTTCATTGCCAGCAGATCCGGGCGACAGCTGGCCCCGGCACCCCGCAAGGATGCGTCGGCCGCTGTCGTCTCCAGCGGCACTATCGCGGTACCGGCTTCGAATCCCAGCAGGGCTGTCAGACGGTTTCCAGCCTCACGCATCGCGACACCGTGGTTGACCAGCGCGGGTCTGACGCGAGCGGCAGCTATCGCCACCATGTCGGCTTCCAGCACACTGATCTCGCCTGCGTCGAGTCGAATCCGCGCAGCCTCGACCAGGCGATCGAGATTCGCCGCCACTTCGGTGGCAACTGCCACCCGCTGCATCGAGGCATGGAGCGCCGCGAAGGCAACAGCCACATCGTATTCGGCCAGCCTCCTGGCATCCTCCTCCATCAGCCTGGCGCGTGCCAGGCCGGCAGCACCGACGGACTTCCTGAGTGACCTGGTGACGGTGACATCCAGCGGCTGGGTAAACCCTGCCTCGAAGCGATCACCTCCACCGGACAGCGACGCTGGCCAGGCGACCGACACGCCGGGGTTTGCTGCGATCATACCGGCAGTGCGGTATGCCGCGCCCGCAGCAGCAGTCCCGGCTGCGGCAATGCGCACCGTCGGAGCCGCCGCCACGGCTCGCGCGCGCGCTTCGGCGAGTGTCAATCTCAGCGTATCGGCACTCCCGACAGCCGGCTGGGCAAGCATCACCCCGAAAAGAGTCAGGGCAGCAATCATCTCGTTTCCCCATGACGGGTCGTGACTGGTCGGAGTCTCCCGCATGATCGGCAGCTCCATCGAATGCACGAGGACGACGCGGACCGACGGCACGGTGATGCACCGCGCCGGTCAGTTCATCGCATCCAACGAGTTGACTACGGTGGTGGGGGAACGGTCCGCGGAGGGACCCAGGCTATCAGCGATCCGGCAGGAGCCGAAATCGTCCAGACAAGATCCAGCGGGACCGGCACTGCGGAGTCGTGACGACCGGCAACCACGAGATGACTGTGATGGACATGCAGGAGGCAGCAGTCACCGCAGGCATCGGGACTGCCGGTCTCGCCGGTCGCAGCCACGGAGACCGGGGCATCGTCATCGCAGTGGGTAACCATCGCCGATGCCGCCTCGACCTGGAAGCAGAGAGCCAGGAGCAGCATCATCAGTGCGAGGGCGCGACGTCTTGCCATTCCTCGAAGCTAGCGACGGGCGTGGCAGAGGCAAGCCGGTCGCGCTGATGACAATTGCTGATGCGAACGCGATACCATGAGGCTGGTTGAACTCAGTCGACTGCCTGTCGCCGATACCGCGACGCATACACGCCGAGACAGCGATCCTGCACCACGGTGATGCCATGCTCCCGCAACCTGGTGGCTACGGCGTCATCGGCGATGCCGGTCTGGAACCACACCGCACCGGGACGTCGTCCGGGCGGCAGTGAGAGGATCTCATCAGCGATGCCCGGAAGCGCTTCCTTTCTCCGGAAGACGTTGACGAGGTCCGGCACCACCGGCAGCGAAGCGATGTCGGGCACGGCGGGTCTGCCGAGGGCGCTCTCGATCTTCGGGTTGACCGGCCAGATGTCGTAGCCGAGCTGGCCGAGATGGGCCGGGACACCGAAGGCGGGAGCCATCGGGTCGGAGTCATCCTTCATCCCGATAACTGCGATGACTTTGGAGTTTCGCACCAGGCTGGCGAGCGACTCCTCGGATTCGTTCATCATCTCATACCTCCCAGTTGGAAAGCACCACTCCTGCCCGCGGCTGCTCTTCATGGCCACTCAGTGTCAGTCGCAGGTCGGTCCAGAGAACCTCCCAGCCCGCAGCGGCCAGTGCCCGGTACAGCGCCCGTTCGGCTGTCTGACACCTCACGGTCACTCGCCTCAGGCCGAGCCTGGTGGCAGCGTCGCCGACCGCATCGATCAGCCTCATTGCTCTGGTGACGTCCGTGGTCACCAGTTTCAGCACCCGCACCTCCTCGGCGGCACGTCCGGCTGCGAGCGGGGCATGATGCCAGAGTGCAAAGCCCTCGATCGCATCCGGAGGTCCGAGTATCAGCAGATCGCCGAGGCCGTGTTCGAGCGTGAGCATGATCTCGCGGGTGAAGTTCAGCCCCGGAGCCAGTTCCTGGCAGAGCCGGGCACAGCGCTCGATGGCTCCCGCACCGGCACCTGCCGGGAGCGAGCCCAGCGAGGTGGTCGAATCGACCGTCGCGCGGCCACTTGTTCTTCCCATCGAGATGGTCAGCGGACCGGGAATGAAACCGAGGCGTGAATAGAAACCGATGTTGTCCACCGTCCGCGGCATCGTCTCCAGGCCGATCACGGTGGCTCCCGCGTTGCGCAGATGATCGACACCTGCCATCACGATCGTTCGGCCGACGCCTCTTCCCTGACGGTCGACGCGGACCGCCAGTGGCCCCATCCAGCCCTCGCTGCCCGACCGGTGCACCATGTTGAAGGCAGCGATCAGGCCCTGCGAGTCCCGCCAGACCATCGCCCCCTCACCCGCACGCTCGATCGCGAAACGCCAGATGGCGGGATTCAGATTCGGCACCCGCATCGAGGTCATGCCGTCCCGGCGATAGCGATCGGTGAACGAGTCGCTGAAGAGACGATTGAGCTGCGGGATGTCGACCGGACTGACGGCATCCCTCACCAGAACATGACTGTCACTGCGCCACATGATCGACCTCCGCTGCGTCCTCGGTCACCACCGAAACACCTCTGCCCGCATCGTACTCCACCCGGACCAGTCGATCGGCGGCGTCCCGGATCCCCTCGATGTGCGATACGACGACAACCTGCGGGAAGCGATCGGCGAGGCCACGGAGCAGTTCGAGAACCGACTGACGCCGCTCTTCATCGAGCGAGCCGAAGACTTCGTCCAGCACCAGCATGGACAGCGGCTGACCGGCACGTTCAGCAATCATCTCCGAGATGGCCAGGCGCAGCGCAAGCGCAACCAGGTCCTCCTCACCACCGGAGATCACCGACTTGGGATCACCATCCTCCATGATCGTCGCAGTATAGTCCTCGCTCAGTTCCAGGTCGGAGTATCGACCACCGGTGATGATATTGAGAAACCCTGATGCGCGTTCATTCAGCTCGGGGCGGAGTCTGACATTGAGTTCGGTACGCAGATCCCCGTAGGCTCGATCGAGTTCGCTCAGACGATCGACGTCATCGGTTGCGGCACGGATTGCAGCAACGCGCATCTCCCGTTCTCCCTGTCGCTCGCGTGCGCGGTCCAGAAGCTGGCGGGCTCCCTCTGCTGCAGCCTCAGCCCCGGCCGCCGCCACCGCAGCTTCGCTGCCGCGGCGCTCGGCGTCCGCCAGGTCCTGTTCCACTTTCGCAGCTTCGGCGGGATCCAGTTCCGTCGCCACCATCCCGGCCCTGATACGGGTCACTTCCGCTTCGGCAGCAGTTGCCGCAGCCTCTGCCACGGCCGCGTCGGCCGCCAGTGCTTCGGCGCGGGATGCCTGACCGGTCAACTGGTCATGCTCGCGTCGGCGCGGTTCGAGACGGGTGAGCATGTCCCTGACGTGGTCGTGCCGGGCCCGATCATACCGGGCCTCGGGACCGGAAAGCTCACTCTCCAGACGTTCCAGTTCGGTCGCCAGTCGCTGCCGTTCGGCTTCAAGTACCTCCCGCTGGCGACTCCTGGTCTCCGCTTCAGCGAGCAGTTCGGTGGCGCGTCTCAGCGCGATGTCCAGTCGACGATGCTCTTCCTCGAGCGAGGTCAGATCCTCGGGAGGAGCCTTGAGCTGATCGGCCCGCTGCCTGAGATACTTGCCGTCGACCTCGATCTCCTCGATCTGGCGGGTCAGCAGCTCGATCAGCGACTTCACGTCGGCCCCCAGCGGTCGCCCGCAGGTCGGACAGATGCCGGCCTCGCCCTGTGACTGCGCCAGCTCGACCTGTTCCTTCAACTCCCGGTAGCGGGACCGGAACTGATCCAGGCGGGTCCGGACTTCCTGCTCGTCCTGGTTCCACCGGGTACGCCGCTCGGATACCCGACGATCAGCATCTCCGCGGGCCTCGAGAGCGGCACGGCGCGCCGCAATCCGCTCCTCCAGTACTTCGCGACCGGGCAGCGTGCCGATCTCCGCGGTGAGTGCCGCGAGTCGCTCACGCACTTCGTCCCGCCGGGCGATCGCGCGGGTACGGGAGGCAGCACCGGTGGCGACCTGATCCAGTTCGGTACGTTCGGCAACCAGTGCGTCCCAGTCCTTCAGTTCCTGTCTGAGGCCTTCCAGTCTGGTACCAGCCGTGATCGCTGCTGCCAGTTCGCGATCCAGCGACGCCAGGGCAGTCTGCGAGGAGATCACCCGCTCTTCTCCCACCCGCAGTTCTCCCTCCAGCCGCTGCCAGAGAGCGAGACGCTGGCGGAGATCATTCCAGCGCGGCCTGAGTTGGTCGACAGACATCCGGGCGGCCGCGGCAGTCGCCCGGGCGGTGTCGCTCGCAGCAAGGGAATCCGCAAGCACAGTTTCAGCCCGGGTGACTTCGCCGTCGACTTCCGCCTGATCCGGCAGTCCCTGCTCGAGCCCGGCCAGTTCCGATCTTCTGGCACTCCGGGAGGCACGCAGCAGTTCCTGTGCTTCGCGAAGTCGCTCGTAGCCCAGCACCCGCAGCAGAAACTGTCCCCGCTCCACCGGCTGCATCGCCGACATCACCGCCAGTTCCTTCTGGCCGGTGAAGTAGGTGGCGAAGAACTCGTCGCGAGTCATGCCAAGCAGCGCGCGGACCCGATCGGTTACGCTGACGGTGCTGTTGGCGATGACGACGCCATCCTGCCGCAGTTCTGCTCCGGTCAGCGTCCTGGTGATCGAATAGCCGTGGGAGCCGAGCGAGAAGTCGAGTTCCACTGACATCCGTGCGCGCCCTTCGGCACGGCGACGGCGAAGCGTCTCCTTGCGCCCTCTCGCAGCCGGGGCGCCGTAGAGTGCCCACGCGATCGCTTCCAGCAGCGTCGACTTGCCCGAACCGTTCGGACCGACGATCGCCAGCAGCTCGCGCCCCAGCAGCAGCTCTGTGAACTCGTGCTGGCGGAAATTGGTGAGAGCGATACGCTGAAGCTGCATCTATCCCTCCAGCGCCTTCCGGTCGGCTTCTTCGAGAAACCCCATTCCCTCGGCCACGAACCGTTCGCGATCGACGCCTGGCGGAAGCCGGCGCTCCGCCAGATGGTCGGCGAGCGTCTCCGCCAGGGTGCGGCGCGAGGGGCCGGGAGCACCGCCGGCAGCAACCTTCCCCGGCTCGGGGGAACGGAGATCGAGATGGAGGTGCAGCGCCTGCGCCTTCCACTGCCGGATCACCGCATGATCGATATTGCGCGCCACCGGACGGGAAATCTCCTTCACGACCTGACGCACCACTGCCTGATCGATTCCACCGGGTACTGCGGCCATCGCCGCGGCCAGCGCTGCGTCGACTTCCCCGGCTGTCATTCCGCTGGCATCGAGCCAGGGCAGGTCGATCACCCGGCGCGGGGGTTCAATGGGCCGGGGTACCACTTCACCCGACTCGAGATCGACCAGCAGCCAGCCCTTTCCTGCCAGTCCCTTGCGATTCTCCTCGCGTCGCTCGGTCCAGGGATCGCTGGAGACGTACTCCAGCGATCCGGAATACCAGACCCGTTCGCGCACTTCGTGCTGCACATGGTAGTGACCGAGTGCGACGTAGCTCCAGCCTGCCCTGAGTTCGCCGTGATCGAGCATCGCACCACCGGGTTCACGGAGACCATGCCCGCCGAACAGATCGGGAGTCTCGCCGTGCAGGAGCAGCACCTGATATCGCTCCGGTCCGGCAGGTTCGAGCAGCGGACGTGGCGTGGCGATGAGGGCAGGATGCGGCACTGCCAGCACCGACAGATCCAGTTCCGGGAACACCAGGCGCTCCGCCTGTTCGTGTACCACGCGGGCACCCAGTTCCGCAAAGAGCCCGAAGATCGAAACGGTATCGCTGGAACGCGGCGTATCGTGGTTGCCGGCAATGATCACCAGCGGAGCCTCAGGCAGTGCCGACCTGATCCGGCCGAACTGGCGCCAGGCGTGGAGAATGGCCGAGTTGGTGGGGCGGACTGCATGAAAGATGTCGCCCGCCACGAATACCGCATCGGGTGTCGACGAGATGATCCCGTCGACTGCGCGCTCCAGTGCCAGTGCCACATCCGCCTCGCGCTGGTTGCGCCCGCGCGATGTAAGCCGATGGTACTGCCTGAAGCCGAGATGGAGATCGGCGAGATGGGCGATCTTCATGGCAGGTCCGTCAGTACGGCGAGAACCGGTCGTCGGGGTCAGAGGCGAGCTGTGCTACTCCCCGCCCTCTCGCCTGACCCGGCATGGTCACGCTGCCGAGACAGGCACGGAAGTATGAGAGCACATCTTCCGGACGTTCCAGAGCCACCCGCGAGAGCGCGCGGAGTACGTCGGCCTCCTCGCGTCCGGCGATCAACTGCCGCACCGCATCTCCGCCGATTCTCTGATCGTGCTCACGCAGCCTGCGGATCACAGCATCTGCGAACGGCAGCGGCTCGGCGGGCGGGAAGCGCTCCACGCCCTCTCTACCGGACAATGCCGCCGGCCGCGGGAACCTCACGAAAACGGGATGGGTAAAGTGCGGGTGCCGGAGCAGCACTTCGCCCTTGGGCAGTCCCGCCAGCCGGGCCCTGATTGCCGGCGGCATGGTAGCATAACCCGGCAGCGCTATCTCGTCGGGGTCCATACGTCCGTAGATGGTGGTGGCCGCGTTGCCGGTGACCCGGCGCTCCACCTGGGAGCGGAACTGCTGCGCGGAGAAAAGCACCAGTCCGAGGTATCGGCCGCGTTCGGAAAGATCCAGCAGCATCCGCTTGACGTAGCTGTCGGAACCGTCGCCCGGCGCGTGCTTGTTGAGTTCGTCCACCACCACGATCACCTGATCGACGCCGAGTTCGCGACGTTCGAGCTGCTCGCGGAGTCGTGATATGATCCGGGTGAATGCCAGTTCCTGCGCCAGCGGGTCGACTCCGGCCATGTCGACTACATGGACCGAGCGGTCGCGGAAGTTTCCCCAGGGAAGATCGACCGCTGGCCCGCTGTCGGTGATCAGTCCGCGGGATCTGGCAGCGAGGTTGCCGAGCCGGTTGCGGACCTTGCGAATGGTGGCGACGTGATGGGTGCGCCAGGCTTCGGCTCCCCTGCCCCGCTCTTCGAGCATCTCGAAGATCGCGCGGAAGAGTTCGTCGAGGTCGGCGAAGCTGCTGACCGCGAATGGCGAACCGCGGAGTTCAGGCGCCTCGAATACCCGACCGACCACTCGGTCGGCCAGGAAGTCGAGCAGTGCCTCCGCCTTGGCATCGAGGTCGTCCCGGTTGAGCACTACATCGGCGTACTCGAGCACTTCGGGCAGACCCCACACCAGCGGCTGCACGTTCGATGCAAGATCGGGGTGGCTGCGGAGCGTGTTCAGGTTGACGCCGTCAGCCTGATACGGAGCGTAGACGGTCACATCCTGGAAGGGTACGGCTGCGAGTCCCATCGCCTGCCATGCGGCGAGGTCGCGCTCGCCGAGCACGGCGGGCTGATCGAGAAAGAGGAGATCGGGTCCCTTCACGTTGAAGCAGACCGTTGCCACCGAACCGCGCGATGATGGCAGCTTCTGGAAGACGCTGCTCAGCAGCAGCGTCAGCAGCGAAGTCTTGGTGGCGAGTCCCGACACGCCGGTGATGTTGCAGTGGGCGGCTTCCGGGCCGAGAAGAAAGTCGGCATCGAGAAGTACCGGTGTGCCGCCATCCGAGCCCTGATGAAGTCCGATCGGAATACCCGAGGACGCATAGCCGTCCATTCGCAGCGCAACGACTACCTCCTCCGCGCGCGCGAGCACAACGGGTGCGATCGGCACCGGCCGGAGCGGTTCGTCGGGCACCTGCCTGAGAACGGCAACCTGCCAGAGCCGCGGCAACTGGCCGCCACCTTCTTCGCCGGTCTGGAAGCCGTCGGTCACCACGCCGTAGATTTCGCGCGAGTCGTCCGAGACCTTCACCACCGAACCGATTCCGACACCGGCATCACCGGCAGCCAGGCTGTCGGCCCTGAAACGGAACGAGTGTGGCGTAGCCGGATGCTCGGGCGTACCGACGACGGTGCCGACCCTGCGCGAAGTCACGGATCCGGTGTCGACGGGACACCCTCCAGCCAGAACCCGGCCAGCCTGCTCGCCGCATCCACTTCGACCACCAGCCCCTCGGCGATTCTCACCGGCTCGACCGGGCGGCGGGTACCGATCCTCAGGTGGAAGATCGACTCGGAGCTGTCGGCCGAGACCGTGAGCGTGGTGTCGAACTCCAGTGCGGCCATGCCGCGACGGGCCGACTTGGACGGCACGATGACCGTCCCGATCCTGGTCTCGACCGGCACGGCCAGTCCCGGCAGCGATTCCAGCTCCGGCCACACCACCAGGTCCAGACCGCAGAGCACTCCGCCGCCGATCTCCACGACCACGGTGGCGCCTTCATCGTCGCTCAGTTCCACCGTTCCGGTATATCCGGTCGAATGTCCCTGGGGCATGAATCCGCCGGAGAGGATTCCGGTCTCGGTATCCCAGCGCCATTCGATCTTCGGAAGTTCCTCGGGGGCGGGAAGCACATGGATGTCGAGTGCCATCAGACGATCCCCTCAATGTAGGCCATGATCCGGTCGACCGCAGTCTCGAGCTGCTGGTCGGATACCGAGTAGGAGAGACGGACCCAGCGGTCGTCTCCGAATGCACCGCCGGGTACGGTGGCCACGCCCTGGCTGGACATCAGCCCCTCCGAGAACTGCTGACCGGTGATGACACTGCTGCCGATTCCGTCGACGCGGAAGAAGAGGTAGAACGCACCATGCGGCTCGACGAACTCGACTCCCGGCGCCTGCTCCTGGAACCTCGCCACCAGGTAGTCGCGGCGCCGGCGGAAGGCGGCCACCATCCGGTCGACGGCCTGATCGACATCCGGATCCGAGAACGCCGTTGTCGCGGCCCACATCGCCGGGTGATTGGCACCGGTGGTGGTGTGACTCTGCAGCGCCGCCATCGTCTGGTGCAGTGCCGGAGGAGCATAGGCTGCTCCGATCCGCCAGCCGGTCATCGCATAGGCTTTCGAGGCACCATAGATCACCACGCTGCGATCGAGCACGGCGTCATCGAGATCGAAGATCGAAGGGGCCGGACCAGACCCGTAGTGGATCCGCCGGTAGATCTCGTCGCTGATCAGCCAGATACCGTGGCGCTCGCACCATTCGGTGATCGCGCGGATCTCCGATGCGGTGTACACCGCCCCGGTCGGATTGCATGGCGAGCAGAGAATCAGGCCGCGGGTGCTGGCATCGCGGTGACGCTCGAGATCATCGACACTCACCTTGAGGCCCCATTCGGGATCGCCAGGAACCATCACCGGCTCGGCTCGACAGAGATGGACGATCTGGGGATAGGACACCCATGCCGGAGCCGGGATCAGCACCCGGTCTCCGGGTCCGAAGAGCGAGAAGCAGGCATTGAAGAGCGCCTGCTTGGAACCGCTGCTGACGATCAGTCTTGCCGGGTCGACGGCGCGACCGTTGCTCATCCGTGAGAGTGCGCCGGCCATTGCCTCACGCAGGGCCGCAGTACCGATATTGGGCGGATAGCGGGTGAATCCCTTCCTGACTGCCTCGATCCCCGCTTCGGCGACCTGTTCCGGAGTATCGAAATCGGGTTCGCCGACGCCGAGGTCGATCACGTCCTCGCCCGCAGCCTGGCGACGCCTGGCCTCGTTGCTGATCGCCACCGTCTCGGAAGCCTTGAGGTGCGCGAGATTCTGGGAACGCTGGAAGGACATGGGCAGAATGGTCCGGTTGAAATGCGGAGGACTCGTGGCGAGTCCGAAAGCTCCGCCACTCGGGCCGCATAGTCAACGCCGGTTGCAGGGTTGGACGGCGGGCCGCTACCAGCTACGATTGGAGGATGCGGCCGGGCCGCTGGCGGTATCCGTAACTTGACAATCGAAGGCGGTGACAGATGGACTGGGACATGAACGCAGCGGTGGCTGCAGCAGGCTGGCAGCCTGGCGACGAACTGCTCCGGGTGGGGATGCCCACCGTGGCACGCGGTAACAATCTGGTGGCAGTGGTGCCGCCCTCACCGGCATGGGCCATGCCGATTCTGGCAGCCCTGGTCGAGCGGGCGGTAAGCTCCCAGGTCCCGGTTCTGGTTCTCGTCGCTCCCGCGATGGTGGACGCGGTAGGCCAGACTGCCGGCCGTATCGCTGCCGGCTCGGGAGCCAGGGTCGTTACCGCCAACGGCGCATCGCGTGCCGCACGGGTGCTGCGGGACGGCACTGCGGCACTGTTAGTCACCTCACCTGCCACCGCACTCGCCCTTCATACCAGATCACAGCTTCCGATCGACCACTTCGGTGCAGTCGCACTGGGCTGGCCCGAGCACTGGGCAGCCGACGAGGCGATGACGGTGCTGCTGGGCGAGTTCCCCCGCGATGCGCAGCGCGTCGTGCTCACCTCGTCCGTCGAGGCCACCGCCGAACTGGTGGAGCGTCATCTGAGGCGCGCTGTCTCGGTCGCGGCGGCCGGTCTCACGATCGACGAGAATACCCCCGCCCCGAAGTCGGTTCGCACCATCACCACTCCTTGGTCGGGCAGAGTCGCGGTACTGCGCTCGGTGGTCGAATCTCTCGATCCTGCAGCCGTCTCGGTATGGACTGCTGACCCGGCCGATCATGCGGCAATCGATCTGGCGCTGATCGAATGCGCCGACCGCGAGATCATCAGCCGCGGAGTCCCCTCCGGTACCGGCCTGCTGATCTGCTACGACCTGCCTTCCGCAATCGACCTCACCGCGATCGGCGCCGGCCGGGATGTGGTGCTGCTGGTCCCACCCGGGACCACGACGTATGTCACGGGAATCACCGGCAGCACTCGGCCAGTCAGAACCACCGGTGCAGTCGACCTCCTGCGGGACCGCGACGCTCAGCTCCGCGGCGACATCCTCGCCAGAATCGAAGCCGGCGATCTCTCTGCGGCGGCCTACCTCATCGGGCCACTGCTGGATGCCCACGACCCACAGGCTGTGGCTGCGGCCTGCGCAGCGCTCTGGCGCGAGGCGGTAGCTGAGCAGGCAGCAGCGGCAGCTCCGGAACCCCGCCAGACCCCTGTCGGCGGCATGAACACCGTACGGATATGGATCGGCGCCGGCCGGAAGGACGAGGCTACTCCCGCTGACATCGTGGCACTGCTGATCAAGGAGATCGGGCTCACTCGCGAGGCGGTCGGCCGGATCGAGTTGAAGGACACCTTCTCGCTGGTGGAGGTTCCGGCTGGCGATGCCGAGCGGATTGCCCAGGCGCTCACCGGCAGGACGATCAGAAAGCGCCGACTGATCGCGAAGGTCGACCGCGGACCTGTCGGCGGAGACCGGGGGCGTGGACCGACGGGTGGAGACAGGGGCCGCGGACCGGCAGGCGGCGATCGGCGAGGCGGTAGCATGCCTCCCCGGGGCCCGAGACGCTGAAGTGTCGGTGGCTTCGCAACTGCGAGGAGTG
>CAZSPH010000007.1:13334-27184 GCA_964608715.1 uncultured Gemmatimonadaceae bacterium
GTGGCTTCGCAACTGCGAGGAGTGAACGAGGGTGGTCAGGAGATCCCTCGCGGTTGCTTCGCAACTGCTCGGGATAAACGCTGACGGGCCGCCCAGCGGGGCGGCCCGTAGTCTTTCAGCATCGATGCTGCGCGGCTCATGCCGCGCAGGACTTACTTCGCCTTGTTGACGACGTCCTTCAGTCCCTTGCCGGGACGGAAAGCCGGAACCTTCGAGGCCTTGATCTTGATGGTGGCGCCGGTCTGCGGGTTGCGGCCCTCGCGCGCGGCCCGCTTGCGGACCTCGAAGCTGCCGAAACCGGTGAGGTTGACGCTGCCGCCCTTCTTCAGCTCCTTGGCGATCAGACCATCGGCCGAGAAGAAGAGGTCGACGACATCGCCGGCATAGGCCTTGGAGGTGTCGAGAGCCTTGGCGACCGCTTCGATGAGCTCCTGCTTGTTCATTGGGTGCTCCTGGGGAAATGTTGGGGGGACAACTGATCCTCGCCACGATTGGCGGGGTCGGGCGAGAATATGGAGGGCGGGCGCGCAAGTCCGCAAGCGGTGGGCCCTGGCGGGCCGGCCTGGCCGGAAGGGTTGACAGAACGGGGAAATCCGGTTGTCCATCCTTCGGAGGTCCTTCAACCAGCGGGAATCCGACTTTCATCATGACACTGAACGTGGCACTCACGGGGAATGTCGCGGCCGGAAAATCGGCCGTTCTGGAGCGGTTCGCGGCACTCGGTGCCGCGGTCATCAGCGCCGATGAGATCGTCCGGACCCTGCAGCAACCGGGAACCGAGGTCGTGCGGCAGATGGTCGCCCGTTTCGGCAGCGGAATCCTCGACGGCACAGGTCATCTCGATCGAGCCGCCCTCAGAAACCGGGTCATGAACGACCCGGATGAGCGCCGCGACCTCGAGGCCATCATCCATCCGGCCGTGTCGGAAGAGCGTCGCCGGCTGTTCGCCGAAGCTGCCGATCGTGGCGCCGCAGCGGTGATCAGCGAGATCCCGCTGCTCTTCGAGGCCGACGACCCCGAGAGTTTCGACCTGATCGTCCTGGTGGATGCAGCCGAGGAGATCAGGCTGGCCCGGATGGTCGAACGGCGGGGAATGACGACCGATGAGGCCCGGGCGGTGATCGCGGCACAGCTCCCTGCGGATGAGAAGCGTGGCCGTTCCCACTACCTGATCGAGAATGACGGCACTCCTGAGAAGCTGATCGAACGGGTAGACGAGGTCTGGCAGGCCCTGACGGAATGAGGACTCTTCTCTGGTGCGATCTCCCGCCACGGGGTGCCTCCGAGCAGATGGCGCTCGACCGGGGCATGCTGGATGTCGCGTTGCGGCATGACGTGGCGATATTCAGACTCTACTGCTGGCTGAACCCGACCATCTCGTTCGGCGCCAACGAGTCGGCGCTGAGGCACTGGAACCGCCCGGCGATCGAACAGGCAGGGCTGGACACGGTCCGACGCCCTACCGGAGGCCGGGCCGTCTGGCATGCGACCGACGACCTCACCTACTCGTGGGTCGGCCCTTCGAGCGGCCCCGGAGGAGTGCGGGAGCGCTATCGCGAGATTCACCGGCTGCTGGCCGGGGCGATTTCCCGGGAAGCCGCTCTGGCTGCCTCGCCGCCCCGTCTTCCGGGGCTCGCAGCAGGGGCCTGCTTCGACGTTCCGGTGGGAGGAGAGGTACTGCTGGAAGGGCGGAAGGTGATCGGTTCGGCTCAGGCCGTGATCGGGGCCGGACTCTTGCAGCATGGCGCAGTGGCCCGGGAGGATCGCAGCGTCCGACTGGCACCGTTCCGCACCAGCGGAGGTCGGGGCGTCCAGCCGGACGGGAACGCGAGGATCCTGCCACCGGTCAGTGATCTGGCGGATATGATCCTGGCTCGATGGGCCGACGATGGCGCAGTGACGTTGGAAGACCCGGAACTGATCACCGAACTCCGCTCGGCGACCGATGGTCATCTCGACCACTTTTCGGACCCGGCATGGACCTGGCGGCGCTGAACTCGATGTCGGCGCCGGGGAGACGAACGATGCGCATCAGGCTACACCTGGCTGCAACCTGCCTCATCGCGACCTGCCTGGTCGCCTGCGGCCCCGCCGACACGGCGCCGACACGGCCCACCGGCACGGTGGTGATCCTCACCGGCGGCGACCCCACTCTGCCGATTCCGGTGCTCGGGACGTCCAATGGCTCCAACGCCGATCTGGCAGACCAGATGTTCCTGCGGCTTGCCGGGATGAGTTCGTCGCTCAGGACCGCCGGCGACGACGCGATGACACCCCAGCTGGCCTCGGGGTGGCGCCGGGTCGACTCGATCACGGTGCTCTTCGATCTGGACCGCCGCGCCAGGTGGCATGACGGGCAGGCCGTCACCGCAGACGACGTCGTCTTCACCTGGCAACTGATGCAGAACCCTGAGGTGGTGACGAATACCACTCCATACGCGGCGATAGCAGCGGTCGAGGCGGTGGACCAGCACACGGTGCAGGTCAGCTACCGGCAGCCCTTCAGCGAGCAGGTCTATCTCGCCGGCTTCAACATCCAGCCGCTGCCGGCGCATCTGCTTCGCGACATCAATCCCGTGGACATCGCCACCTCCGATTTCGCAGCGCAGCCGGTGGGCAATGGACCGTTCCGCTGGGGACGGCGGGCCGCAGGACAGTTCGTCGAACTCGACGCCGATCCGGACTTCTTCCTCGGCAGCCCCGGCGTTGCGCGGGTGGTATTCCAGTCGGCCCACAGCGAGGAGGCGAGACTCAATCTCCTGCTGGCCGGCAGCGTCGACGTCCTGCCGGCGGTGCCGCAGACGGCGGAGGCACAGATCGACGAACATCCGGACTACCGGATACTCCAGGTTCCCAACAACCTGGTCATGTACATGCTGTTCAACACCCGCAGTCCGGCTGACACCGCTCGACCGCATCCCGCCCTCTCCGATCTCCGGGTGCGTGATGCACTGGGATACGCACTCGACCGGCAGACGATGGCGCGCGCAGTCTTCGGCGAGGGCGTGGTGGTTCCCGAGGCCGTGCAATCGCAGATTCTGCTCTGGGCGGCTTCCGGCAACGAGGCCGGGGTCGGCTACGATCCGGAGAGGGCGCGGACGCTGCTGCGCGAGGCAGGCTGGGTCGACACCAACGGAGACGGAATCGTGGACCGCGGCGGTATGCCGCTCCGTCTGGTGATGATCTACCCCGCTTCCAGCGGCTACCGCCATTCGCTGGCGATCCAGGCCGAGCGGATGTGGAACGCAGTCGGGGTCGCGGTGACACTCGACCGGATCGAGTTTGCCCTCTACGGCGATCGGCGCCTCTCCGGCAGATGGGACATCGAACTGGGCGCCACCGAGCAGCAGCCCACTCCGTCGTCGCTGGTGCAGAGCTGGTCATGTGCTTCCGCGCGCACTCCCGGATCCAGCAACATTGCCCGGTGGTGCGATCCCGACTTCGACTCGCTGCTCATGACCGCAGGTCGGTCATCCAATCCCACCGCAGCCTACGGCGCTGCCATGGCCAGAATGGCGGAACAGCGCCCGGCCATACCGGCGGCCGCACCCACCAACAAGGTCGCGGTACACTCGCGCTTCGAGTCGGTGATCATCCAGCCGGCCAGGGCCTGGACCGACGTCTGGCGCTGGAAGATCCGTCCCGGCGCCGAACTGCCCCGCGACAACTGATGATCCGCTGGTTCGCCGGAAGGCTGATGGCAGCGGTGGGTACTGCGATCGCAGCGATCGCGGTACTCACCGCCCTGGTCCATCTCCTCCCCGGCGACCCGCTCACCGCAGTCCTCGTCGAGGGCGTAGCCGATCCTGCCGCCCGGGCAGCGATGGCAGAACGCTGGCAGATCGACCGCCCGGTCTTCGAAGCAACGATCAGCACCGTCAGCAGGTACCTCACCGGTGACTTCGGAGTGGCGATGGCCAGCGGCAGGCCGGTTGCCGGCCTGCTGGGCGAACGGCTCGGTCCGACGATGCTTCTCGGTGGCCTCACGCTGCTGATCCACTTCACCATCGGGATTGCCATCGGTCTCTGGAGTGCGCTTCGGCCACACTCGTTCTCCGGACGTGCCGTCACCGCATTCACGCTGATCGGCTATTCACTGCCCTCCTTCGTGATCGGGATGCTGCTGGTCTGGCTCTTCTCGATCCACTGGCAGCTGCTTCCGCCCGCGGGAGTGGCCGACCCGTTTCTTCCAGCCAATGCCGGTATCGTCGCAGCGCTTGCCGACCGCCTGAGACATCTGGCTTTGCCGCTGGCGACGATGGTCATCGCCACTGTGGCCGTTCCGATCCGCCATCAACGTACCGCGGCCCTGGCGACTGCCACCGCCCCCTGGGTGCTGGCGGCCCGGGCGCGCGGAGTCGCCGGTCTGCCGCTGATCCTGCGTCACGTCTGGCGACCGGCCCTGACACCCGTGGTGACATTGATGGGACTCTGGCTGCCCGCGCTGGTAGCAGGCGCAGTCTTCGTCGAGGCGATCTTCGCCTGGCCCGGCATCGGATCACTCCTCGCCGAGGCGACCGCGAGGCGGGATATTCCGGTGGTACTGGGAGCAGGAGCACTGACTATCGTCTTCGTGCAACTCGGTTCACTGCTTGCCGACGGCTGCAACCGGCTCCTCGATCCGAGGCAGCGCAGTTGAGACTTCGCCCGATCACCCTGCTGCTGCTGGCAGTACTCGCTGTCGTGGCGCTACTTGCGCCGTTTCTTTCCCAGGATCCGCTCCGTCAGGGGCACCTGCTCACGGAAGCGTTGCAGTCGCCGTCCGCTGCCCACTGGCTGGGCACCGACCAGTTCGCCAGGGATGTACTGGCGCGACTCGCGCATGGGGCACGAACCACTCTTGGCATGGCACTCGGCGCGGCGATCGGATCGGCACTCATCGGTATTCCGGCGGGCGCGATCGCTGGGCTGGCGCCACGACCGGTCGCATTCATCACCAGTCGCGCCATCGATCTGGCGCTGGCCATGCCGCGGGTGATCGTGATGCTGGTGCTGGTAGCCAGTCTCGGAGCCGTCTCACCGCTGATCCTGACGACACTGCTCGCACTGACCGGCTGGCCGTCGCTGGCGCGACTCACCCGCGGCGAAGTAATGCGCACGGCCGGAATGCCGTTCGTAGTGGCCGCGCGAGCGATCGGCTCGACGCCGCTCCGCACCGTTCTGGTACACATTCTGCCCTCCGCTCTGCCCACTGCGCTGGTAGCGACGACACTTGCCATAGCCGACGTGATGCTCCTCGAAGCGGGGCTCTCCTTTCTGGGGCTGGGCGTGAGACCGCCGGCGCCCACCTGGGGGGGTATGCTGCTCGAAGCGAGATCGCACATCGCAACTGCACCGTGGCTGATCCTGGCTCCGGGAGCGGCGCTGGCACTGGCAATGGCCGCAGCCACTTCGCTGGGTGACGACCTCGATCGCTGGATCAGGCGACCATGAGTCATCTCCTCGAAATCGAGAAGCTCGAGGTCATCGTCTCGACGGACGGCACCGGTCGAGCACTGGTGAGTGGAGTCTCTCTGACGGTGGAACGCGGACGGACAACGGCACTGGTGGGAGAATCCGGCAGCGGCAAGACGCTGACCGCACGGGCAGTCGTCGGACTGCTTCCCCGCGGACTCGAAGTCGCACAGGAGAGCCGCATCCGCTTCGACGGGATGGATCTGATGGCATCGGGCCCGCGTGAGCTTCGATCGCCCCTCGGCACCCGGATCGGAATGGTGTTCCAGGATCCGGTGGGTTCACTCAATCCGGTGATGCGGGTCGCCGACCACCTGGCGGAAGCGCTCGGTCGACGTGCCGGTGGAGAACGGGCGATCACTGGAAAACGCTCGCTCGCGCTTCTCGACGAAGTCGGTCTGCGCGATCCCGAACGGATCCTGTCGGCCTGGCCGCACCAGTTGAGCGGCGGAATGGCGCAGCGGGTGATGATCGCGATTGCACTGGCCGGCAAGCCCGATCTGCTGATCGCGGATGAACCCACCGCCTCGCTCGATACGACCTCGCAGCGGGGAATCATCGACCTGCTCAGACGACTCCGGAACGAACGCGGACTCGCGACACTGCTGATCGCCCACGACCTCGGCGTGGTCGCCGAGCTTGCCGACCGCGTCGCAGTGATTCACGCCGGCCAGCCCGCCGAATTCACCGATGTCGAGAGGTTGATGACAGGGGCGGCACACCCGTACAGCAGAGGACTGGTGGCCGCGGCAATCAGACTCGACCGCACCGTCAGGCCGCAACCGATTCCCGGCGCGCCGACCGGCACGCCGATCGATGTCGGCTGCCGTTTCCGCGGACGCTGTTCGCACGCGGATGCTCGATGTGCCTCGGAGTTTCCCGAGCCGTCACCGGATGTCGCCGGCCGGCATGTCTGGTGCTGGCATCCGATCCGCGATCAGACGGCAGCTCCGTGAACGACATCCTGCTCAGGGCCCGCTCGCTCACCAGGCGCTGGCGGGGACCGTCGGAACGACCAGCCGTCGACGACGTGTCGCTTGACGTTCTCTCCGGTGAATGCCTGGCCCTGGTCGGACCATCCGGCTGCGGCAAGAGTACGCTCGCGGCTCTGCTGCTGGCACTGCTCCGACCCGATTCAGGAACCGTGCACTTCCGCGAACATGATCTGAATACGCTGGAACCCGGGAAACTCAGGCGACTGCGCCGTCACTTCCAACCGGTGTTCCAGGACGCGCGCGGCACTCTCGATCCGCGGTACCGGATCGGCGATGCGATCCTGGAGCCGCTCTCAGTGAACGGCCTCATGCCTGACCGGCCGGCTGATCGTGTCGCCGGACTTCTCCGTGAAGTCGGCCTGGATCCATCCATTGCCGCCCGCCGTCCCGGTGAGATCTCCGGCGGCCAGGCTCAGCGGGTGGCACTGGCACGCGCACTGAGTCTCGATCCGGCACTGCTGATCTGCGATGAGTCCTTCAGCGGGCTCGATGCCTCCACCCAGCTTCAGATCATCGAACTGCTGGAACGGCGCAGGAGTGATCACGGACTTACTGTGGTCGTGATTTCGCATGACATCGCGCTGGTGTCACTGCTGGCGGAGCGGATAGCGGTGATGGACAGTGGCAGAATCGTGGAAACCGGTGCCACGGGAGCACTGCTGGCCGCGCCAGCGACGCGGGCGACGGCGGAACTGATCGAGGCTGTCCCGCGCTGGACGGGACAGCCTCCCGCCACTAGCCGCTGATACCGCGGATCGAGGTGCGGCCACCCTGGGCTGCCGGCGGTGCTGCCAGCGGTTCCACCGGGAACATCCGGACCTTCGGAACGCCCTGCCCCCTCATCACCAGAAGCTTGGTCCCGTCGCGATCGAACTCTTCCCGCCTGATTACCAGTCGTTCATCGGAATCGATCCAGTACCGGGATGACCTGCCATCGAGGTCGGTGCGCATCACCCACATCCGCTTGAAGATGGTACCGCCGGTCACCGCTCGCGGCTCCAGAGTGGAGGAGATCACTTCGTAACGCAGCCATTTCATCTCCGTCCCGTCGATGGCAACCACCGGCAGCGAGCCGTTCCTGCCAATATTGAGCTGCTGGATGGCGCCGAGCACCACCTCGATGCCGACGAGAGAATAGGGAGCGGCCGCATGGAGGGTGCGTCGGCGCGACGAACGCCCGTCGGCACCGATCTTCTCGGTCTCGACCGAACGCCGGTCGAACCGCTGCCGGTAGGTGATGTCACCTATTCTGCTGACTGCCGCGATGGTCTTGAGAGTCGCCTGCTCCATCCACACGGAATCGACCTGGGACTCCCCCTCACCACCGGTGACAGTGCGGGAAAGGACCCACACCGCGAGTCCCGACATCCGGGCACTGTCCACCTGGAACTCCGCTTCGCGGAGATCGACGGTGTCGGTTGCCCCGGGCACGCGTACCCGCTCCAGCACCGTACCCGGCTGGAGGACCTGTCCTTCGGGAACCGGCACCGATCCGTAGAACCCGTAGTTCTCCAGCTCGAATCCGAGATTCGCACATCCCGCAGCGAAGATCGCCAGCGGCACGATTGTCAGCACTTTTCGTCGCAGTGTAGCACCCTCGGCAAGTCACGGCTGCGGTGGGCCGAAGTCCGGGAAGTTGTTGCGGAGCGCCTTAAGAATAGCCCGAGCGGCAGTCGATATGGAAGTAGCGCACAGGGCGGAACTGCCGATCAGAATGGGGTGTGACCTTCGCAGCACTGGCCGGGTCCTACCCTTGAGGCTCTCATCCCGCAGTCCATGACATCGTGTCCCTGAGATGCGCAACACCGCTGCCGCCGATGGCTCCGCACTGCTCGCCGAACTGGGCACCAGGCCCGGCAGGGACGTCTACCTGATTCCGGTCCGGTGAGCCACCCCAGGGCATGTCACCTCGACCCGGCATTTGTGACGTTCCGGTCGGTGTCCGGGTCCTGAGTCGAACACCCTCATCCGTGGACCAGTCCCGCTTCGGCCTCGTCGGCTACCGGCGGTTCCGTTGCAGTCGAAGGCCTGATGCTGATACCGTTCGACTTCACCTTCCTCCAGAACAGGTGCCCTCCATTCAGATGACCGGCCCATGGTACTCACTCCCGCCATCGATTGTCGTGCTGGCACTGGCAGCCTGCACTCATACGTCTCCACCAACGATTTCGTCCGACAACGGACAGCCGACAGGCCCGTTCAACCCGACGACACCGATCCGGCTCACGTGGAGTCCGCTGGGAGACCGGGCAATGTCCTGGAGCGGTGACTCCAGAATCATCAGCTACAGCTATCAGTCGGGTCGCCCGGACCGGGATATCTGCATCGGACTGATGCCCGCTGCCGGCGGTGCCCGGACCACGGAGCGCTGCGGCTGGGGAACCGACGACGGGCAGTGGGCTGACGGCCTCGACGCCTCGACGGTGTCGCCCGCCAGAACCCTGCTGTTCGTCCGGCACCGGGCTGCCATTGTGGAGCCCGGGTTCCGGACCGCCGAACTGTTCTCATACCCGCTGACAGATCAGTCGGCACAGCCAGTGAGAATCGCGGAACTCGGCAGGATACCGGCAGGCGCCGCCAGGCGATGGGACACTTTCATCGATCCCGTATGGCTGGATGACGGCTCATTGCTGGTGCTGGGGGCCCACTGGGTACGGCGGCCCGGATGTGCAGGGCCATGTCCCGCCGATATGCCCCGATACAACGGCCCCGACACCCTGACCATCGGTGTGGAGCTGGCCCGGATTTCGGGCCTCGATGCCGGGCGGATGGACGTCACGTCGATCACGGCAATGCCAGGACTGCTGTCACTCGCCCTCGACCGCTCCAAGGGACAACTGCTCCTGGTCCGCCAGTATCACGACCCCGAAGATGACTCGTTCTACGAATCGTTCGCCGACACGATCTTCACGATGCCGGTGGGCGGTGGCGCGGCGGCTCCCCTTGCAGGCACTCCTCGCGACGAAGGGCCTCCGCTCGAACGGTTCCACTCGGTGGCGGCGGCGGCAGGTCGAACCTTCGTTGCGAGAAGCTGGTACAACTCGGCCACCCCACCACTGCTGCGGAGTGGCCTGGTGTCGGACATCGCGGAGCTGATGCCTGACGGAACCCTGACGGCTCGATGGCCCGCGCCCGGCGTCCGCTGGCGGAGGATTACTGCAGCCCCCGATGGTTCCGCACTTCTCGCCGAAGCCTTCACCGGCATCAGCACCGACATCTACCGGATCCCGCTCCGATGAGCCGGCCCTCGACGTCCGTCGGCCCGCGAAAGGGTACCTCCACGATGAATCATCTCTCCGCAGCTGCGGTGATCCGGAACGCTGCCGGACTGCTCGTCGCAGCAATGGCGATGACGTTTCTCCCGCCGGAATCTCTGGTGGCCCAGAGCACCGGCAGCCTGGTCGGCACCGTGACCAACGCAGCCACCGGCAATCCGATCGCGTCGATCGAGGTCCGGCTGGGCAATGGCCGCTGGACAGTGCGGACCGACACCAACGGAGACTACCGCTTCCGAGGCATCCCCACCGGCTCCTACCGCCTCGAGGCGCTGCTGCCAGGTTTCCAGCCTGCCCGACGCGACTCCATCGTCATCAGGCAGGGAGAGGTGATACGTGCCGACATCCGGATGGTGCCGATGGCCGCGCAGCTCCAGGACATCGTTGCAACCGGTGTGATGGATCCGATCCTCGATCCGCTCGCCACTCAGAGCACCCAGCGCATTTCCGCCGAGGACCTCAGGCGGATGCCGGTATCGTCACTGGAAGACGCCATCGCGATCCAGGCAGGAGTGGTCGGCGAGAGCTTCCGGGGCGGCCGGGTCGGACAGCAGGCCTTCGTGCTCGACGGCCTCGGCGTCAAGAACCAGCTCGACGCATCCACCGGGGGCAGCGGACTCCGGATTCCGCCCGATCTGATCTCCGATGCGCAGCTCATCACCAACGGGTTCAGCGCCCGCTACGGCCAGGCGATCTCCGGGCTGATCTCGGTCACCACCAAGGACGGAGGTGACCGCTGGTCCGGCAGAGCGGCCTACGAGACCGACCGACCGATCGGCGGTGCCGGAGACCTGGGCCTCGACCGGATGGTGCTGCAGGCGGACGGCCCAATTTCCGGCGGCATCAGGGCCGTGGCGATCGTCGACATGAGTGCCCGGATCGATTTCGACCCGGTCAACGCGCCGACCAGCGACAATCAGCGCGATCCCTTCTCGGCGGCGACCAGACCGCTGCCTCACAACAGCGGTGAAACGTGGACCGCGGCCGGCAAGCTGACGATGCCACTGGGCGACCGCGCTGTCGGTCGCGTCTTCGGACTGCGGTCGATCGAGCAGCGCTATCTCTTCGATCCACGCTACAAGTACGATCCCGATCTCGGCCCCGGCAGTCGCACCGATGCGACGCTGATGTCGGGACATCTGCAGTTCATCCCTGCCGGCCAGGGCTCCGGCGGGCTGATCGGAGACATCCGGGTGGGCTACTTCTCCCGTGACTTCGCCCGCGGCCAGGTCGATCCGGCGGAATACAGCTTTGGAGCCTTCACCTGGAACCGGATGCAGGTCGCCGGCGAAGACCTGGCACGCAGCCAGGACACCGTCACGGCCAGCCAGCCGGTGGCAGGATTCGGAACGCCCGGCTTCAGCAGCCGCACTCCCTACGGCGTGCCCGCCTTCTTCCTCGGCGGTGCGGGAACGGGAGAGATCTCCTGGAACAATTTCAGCGAACTGAAGACCCAGGTAGACATGACGGTCGCTGCTGGAACGACCACCGACATCGCCTTCGGCGGCATGCTCGCTTCGCAGAAGGTGAAGACCTTCCAGCGGATCGATGCCTGGCTGCCGGTGGGCAACGGCGTCCCTCCAGTCACTGCATCCGCGTTCTCGCCCACGATTACCGGTGCCTACGTCGAGGCCCAGGCCCGCGCGAGCGACCTCGGGTTCTTCTTCGGCGTCCGCTACGACGGCTTCAATCCCGGCGGCGACCTCGGCAACTCGACTTTGGGAGCCCGCAGTGCGATCAATCCGCGGGCCGCGGTCTCGACCGTACTGAGTGGCGCCACCGTCGTAGCAAGCATGGGCCGGTTTTCGCAGCCGCCCGACCTGCAGTATCTGGTCAACTCGGCGTTCGATGATACCACCCGGACCGGCCGCTTCCGGCAGGGCAATCCCGATCTCGGCTTCGAACAGGGAACCCAGTTCGAACTGAGCGGCAGAATCCGTCTGCGGGAACACTCCACGCTCAAGCTCAATCTCTACATGAAGAACCTCTCGGGGCTGGTTTCCACTGCCCCGATCGGCTCCGACCCTGACAGCAGCGTGTTCGTGAATGCCGATGTCGGAGAGGTGATCGGCACCGAAGTGATATTCGAACGCGAGCGGGCGGACGGCTGGAGTGCGCGGCTGATGGGCGTGGTCCAGCGCGCCACCGCCACCGTGACTGACGCGTTCGAACTGCAGCGCCTCCGTCAGCGGGATCCGATCACCGGCGAACTCCTGGCGGCCCCCGCCCGGTCCCAGTATCCGCTGGACTACGACCGCCGCCTCTCGGTGATCGCGATGTTCGACCGCGAAGTGGCACCGGATGGCGGCCCGGTGATCGAATCATTCCACCCCTTCGGCGGGATGATCGTCTCGACGATCTTCCGCTACAGCTCCGGTCTGCCGTACTCCCGCACCAATGCGGCCGGAGATTCGCTGATCGGTCCTCCGAACGATGCCCGGTTGCCTGCCCAGTGGGGTATCGACATGCTGTTCAGGCGACCGGTCTGGATCGGCGGCGCCCGCGGAGGAGTCTATCTCGACATCCGCAACCTCACCAATCGCCGCAACGTGCTGTCGGTACGGCGTGACACGGGTGTTCCTGATCCGTCCAACGCCCAGCTGGATGCGCTGGCTCAGGCTGCCTATCAGCTCAATCCTGCACCCATTCCGTACGAGTCTTCACGCTACCGGAGACGTGCCGACCTCGACAGCGACGGCATGATTGCAGGACCGGCCGAACTGATCCCGATGTACCGTGCAGCAGCAGCCGACTACCTGCAGCCGCTGATGTACTACGGACAGCCCCGGCTGATCCGCATGGGAGTGGAGGTGTTCTTCTGAATCCGGTCCTGGTACTCGTCGGACTGGGGGCCGGAGTTCTCTCCGGCCTCTTCGGAATCGGCGGCGGTGTGGTGATGGTGGTGGGACTGGTCACCCTCGCCCGGTTTCCGATCCACCAGGCCAACGGCACCTCACTCGCAACGCTGATGGTTCCGGTAGGAATCCTGGGAGTGATGGAGTATCATCGTCGAGGACACGTCAACATCCCGGCAGCCGCGACCCTGGCTGTCGGGGTGGTCATCGGCGCCTGGATCGGCGCCCGATGGGCCCAGCAGGTTTCCGGCCCGGTGCTGCAGCGCACCTTCGCCGTCTTTCTGGTCGTGATGGCAGTGCGGATGTGGATCAAGGCAGGAGGATGACCTGCGGGTCCGTCTGATCATTCGATCGATGGAGAACTCATGAAGCACTACCCGTCGGCAGTCGCGATAGTGGCACTGCTGGTGGCAGCCTGCCAGCCGGTACCGGATACCCAGCCTCCTTCACCGGATCCATCATCGGCCGATGTCCGGGCAATGCCCGAAGGTCCCCTCGGCGAAAGCGTCCGGCGCGGCCTGGCGATTCTTGCAAACACTCGCGACTCGTTGCCCACACACGTCGGCAACGACCTCAAGTGCACCTCATGTCATCTCGATTTCGGCACCCGGCCAAACGGCATACCCTGGACCGGAGTCGCAGCCACCTTTCCCCAGTACAATCCCCGCGCCGGACGCATCTTCAGCATCGAGGACCGGATCAACGGTTGCTTCGAGCGGTCGATGAACGGCAGGTCGGTCCCACTGGACTCTCCCGCAATGCGCGACATGGTCGCCTACATGGTCTGGCTCGGCAACGGCACGACGGTGGGCGAGAAGGTCGACGGCCAGGGCCTCCCCAAGCCTGAGGCACTGAGCGGCGACCGGACCGAGGGCGCAGCCATCTGGCAGCAGGAGTGCGCCCGCTGCCATGGCAGCAACGGAGAGGGCACGCCGCTCGGTCCTCCCGCATGGGGACCCCGGTCCTTCAACGTCGGCGCCGGCATGGCGCGGATCAGGACGGCTGCGGGATTCATCATGCACAACATGCCGTTCGACCGGCCGGGCTCACTCACCGAGGAACAGGCGGTGAATGTCGCAGCCTACCTGGTCTCCCGCGAACGCCCCGACTTCGCCCGCAAGCACCTCGACTGGCCGAAGGGCGGCAAACCGGCCGACGCGGCGTACTGAAGCCTATCCGGCTGCTGGGACCCGGTTGTACGGGCTGAAGCCTATCCGGCTGCTGGGACCCGGTTGTACGGGCGCAGCATGCTGCGCCCCTTCGGATGGGTT
>CAZSPH010000007.1:27284-35660 GCA_964608715.1 uncultured Gemmatimonadaceae bacterium
GGGACCCGGTTGTACGGGCGCAGCATGCTGCGCCCCTTCGGATGGGTTCATGCCGCCGTCCAGGCTGCCGGGACCCGGTTGTACGGGCGCAGCATGCTGCGCCCCTTCGCAATCGCCGCCGTCAGGCGGCGTGGATGTCCGGGCATTCCCCGGCATCGGGCCGCCTCGCGGCGGCCCCTGAGGCTGTCCCGGCGAAGGACGATCTCCCTCAGCCGTCTATTTCTCCCCCAGCATCCGCCGGATCGGCTTCACCATCATTGCCAGCACGATCGCCGAGGCGAAGAGCGCGACTGCGGTCCAGGTGAAGAGGGCCGGCGTCTGCTCCAGTGCTTCGGGGTCGACCTGTCCGCCAACCAGGCCCGCTATCAGATTGCCCAGCGAGGCGGCGATGAACCAGATCCCCATCATCTGACCGACGTACTTCCGCGGCGAGAGCTTGGTCATCGATGAGAGACCCACCGGTGAGAGGCAGAGTTCGCCGGCGGTCTGCAGGAAGTACGATCCCACCAGCCACCAGGGGGCCACCTTGAGCAGTCCGCCGCTTTCGACGATCGCGTTGGCGGGAATGATCATCAGCGCGAAACCGAAACCGGCGAAGGCCAGGCCGGCCGCGAACTTGGCCGGACTCGACAGCTCGTTGCCACTCTTCGCCATCTTCTCCCAGATCACCGCGAATATCGGCGCCAGCGCGATGATGAAGAACGAGTTGATCGGCTGGAACCAGGTCGCCGGCATTTCGAACGAACCGAATGTGCGGTCTGTGAAATCGCGGGCGAAGAGATTGAGCGAAGTCGGTGCCTGCTCGAACGCTCCCCAGAAGATCGCGGCGAAGATGAACAGCACCACGATCACCAGAATCTGTTTCCGCTCCTGTGCGGTGTTGTCCCGGTCGGACATCACCACGAAGAAGAAGATCCCGGCGAGGATGACCTGGGCCATGATCATGTAGCGGGTGATCGCAACCGGATTGAAGCTGAAGATCCCCGATGCTCCCGCCGCGAACAGGGCGACGATCAGCGCCAGTGCTGCCAGGGTGATCGTCCGGACCGTCCCTTCCCGCCTGGCCTGTGCCACCGGATCGGCCAGCCGGACGATATCGGTGCCGAGATCGCCGAGAGATTTCGGTGCCATGATGGTGAAGGTGACGAGGCCGAGGAACATTCCGACGCCGGCAGCACCGAAGCCCCAGTGCCAGCCGACCGCCTCGCCGAGGTAGCCGGTGATGAGCTGCCCGAGGAAGGCGCCGGTGTTGATCCCCATGTAGAAGATCGAGAAGCCGGCATCGCGTCGGGCGCCGCCTTCAGGATAGAGGTCGCCGACGATCGCCGAGATGTTCGGCTTGAGGAGACCGGTGCCGATCACGATCAGCGCCAGACCGGCGAAGAACGCCGTCTTGCCCGCGGTACCTTGCCCGGCCATTCCGCTCACGCCGATCGAGAGATGGCCCAGGGTGATGAACACCGCGCCCCACCAGATCGCGCGTCGGAGACCCAGCCAGCGGTCGGCGATCCAGCCTCCGGGCAGCGAGGCCAGATAGACGCTGCCGGCATAGATGCCGACGATCGCCGAGGCTTCCGCACGGGTGAATCCGAAGCCTCCATCCAGGATGGCGGCCGACATGAAGAGCACCAGCAGCGGCCGGAGGCCGTAATAGCTGAAGCGCTCCCACATCTCGGTGGCGAATAGAGTGCCAAGCCCGATCGGATGACCGAAGAAGGTGGCCTGCTGCCGTTGTGTCACGGGCTACTCCCGTCCCAGTTGTTTCTTGAGGTGGGCGAGCTGGGCCTCGACTGCGGCTTCGCGCGCCCTGCGATCCATCATGATGTCGTCCGCTCCTTCGCCTGCCAGTCCGCGGTCGCGCTCTGCCGCTTCCTGTGCCTCCAGCGGGACACCCTGCCGTGCCCGCTCGTACTGCGTCCTGGTCCGCTCGTACTCACGCTCGGCGAGGTGAACCTCGTCGCGCTGAACCAGTACCTTGCGCTCCAGCAGGTCCACCCTGGCCGCCGCGCGCTCGGTGAACTCCGCGGCGACCCGGACGGTTTCGCTGTCGCCGATCCCCTCCGCCAGCGAACCGCGCCGCTGATAGTCGGCCAGCTCGCGACGGGCACCGTCCAGTTCGCGTTCGGTCACGGCAAGAGCTGCCCGGAGCTGATCGAGTCCCACCTTGAATTCGATCAGTGATTCCCTGAGCAGCGCGGCCTGTTCCCTGGCGGAGCCGTGAGGGCGGTACGCGAAAAGGCGGTCGAGATGGGCCTTGATATCGTCGAAGCTCATGGCACCTGCTGCTGATTGGTACGGAGGGATCCCGGCGAATGGTAGGCCCCGCCCATGCCAGCGGTCAAGCAACCACCCGGGTAGATTCGTTGCCGACCGTTCCAAGGGAGCGAGACTGCGGGTCATTCATGTTGCATCGGGCAGAGAGTGGCGGGGAGGCCAGCGGCAGGTCCATCTCCTGGCACGGGAGCTGGCCAACGAGACCGACATCGACTCCACCGTGATCACCGGAGCGGGAACACCGCTGGCCGGGCGACTGATCCGCGACGGCATCCCGGTGCAGACCGTCGGCTGGTCGATGGGACTCGATCCCAGAGTGGTCACTGCGGTGCTCGCGGCCAGCACGCTCGGCACGATCATCCATGCTCACGACAGCCACTCTCACACCCTGATCGACGCCGCCGCCCGGTTCCGACCGGTATCGCGGGTGGTCACCCGCCGACTGGAACTGCCGATCCGACGGCCTCAGCGGTGGCAGCGGGTGTCGCGGGCAATCGCCCTGTCCAATGCGATCGCAGCCCGACTGGTTGACGCCGGTGTGCCGACCGAGCGGATCACGGTCATCCCTCCGGCGATCGACCTCGACGGCCTCGATCGCCAGCCGCTGTGGCCTGCCGATCTCCCTCCACGCCCGGAACGACTGGTGGTGTGCATTGCGGCTCTCACACCCGAGAAGGGCATCGACCTGCTGATCGAAGCCGCCGCCGTACTTCGCAGTCACACACCCGATCTCCACTGGATGGTGGTGGGCAAGGGTCCCGAACACGACCGCCTCAATGCCCGGGCTCGATCACTCGGCGTCACCGATCTGGTGACCTTCACCGGCGAGCGCAGCGACCCGGAAGCGATCCTCGCCCACGCCTCGGTGGCGGTCCAGCCATCCCGCAGCGAGGGCTTCGGGTCATCGGTCCTCGACGCCCTGGCCCTGGGCATACCGGTGGTGGCCACCGGAGTGGGAGGCCTCCCCGAGGCGCTGGTAGCGGGCGGCGGCCTGGTGGTCCCGGGTGGTTCGGCCACGGCTCTCGCCGAAGGGGTCAGGACAGTGCTCGATGGCGGCGCTCTGGCGGCCGAGATGTCGGCTGCCGGCCGGAGAGCGGTAGAACGATTCTCCCTGCCCCGCATGGTCAGCAGCACCATCGAGGTGTATCGTTCGCTCGTAATGAGCGACAGCACCGGATGACCCGATGATCTACTTCTGCATTCCCGCCCGCAACGAGGCGGCCACTGTCGGACTTGCCCTCTGGAAGATCCGCCAGGTGCTGGAGAACTCCACCCGCGAGTATCAGCTCCTGGTCGGTGACGACGGCTCGACCGACAACACGGCCGAAGTACTCGACTCGTACCTGAAAGTGCTGCCACTCACCGTCTTCCGGTCGGAGGAGCAGGCGGGCTATGCCGCCACCGTCGAACGGCTGCTGCGCGAAGCGCTGGCACGTTCCGACCGCCACAAGCGCGATGCTGCGGTGATCTGGCCGGCCGACTTCACCGTCGACCCTGCCGTGCTCGACGACTTCCTCCGCAAGCTCGACTCCGGCGCCGATCTGGTGGTCGGCGAGGTGACCATCGAGGGGGAGCCGGATCGCTGGCGCAGGCGGGTCCGGGAGTGGGCACCCAGGATCCTCGGGCGCCGGGCGAGTGTGCCCGGAGTCCGCGATATCGTCTCCGGTGTAGTGGCGGTCAGACTGATCGCGCTGAGGCAGGCGTTCCAGGGCCGACCCGACCGATGGCTCCATGCCGAGGGATGGGCCGCGAACGCCGAACTGCTGGGCTGGACGGCGGCGGCGGCACGACGGATCGAGACCCTGCCGGTGGTCGAACGGGCAGATCTGAGACAGCGGCCTTCGAGAATCGAACCGTGGCCGATGGCGAAGGAACTCTGGCGCGCCAGGCGTCATCTCGCGGCACCGCCGACGGGACGGCAGCGCGCCAACGACTGAGGAGTCGAAGATGGCACTGGCAACCGTAGCACTGCTCTTCCAGACCGCGGCCGCAGCATCGCCGGCTGTTCCGTTCGCAGTGGGTGAGACCCTCACCTACGGCGGCCGGTTCAGCGGCTTCAATGCCGGTACCGCAACCATGCAGGTGATCGGAACCGACAGCTACCGGGGAATCCCCTCCTGGCAGTTCTCGTTCGTTTCCGAAGTAGCGTTCAACGTCCTGGGATTCAGCTACCAGAACCGCACCTCGCTCAGGTCGACCACCGGCATCGGTGACTTCGCCTCCCGCCGGTTCGAAAAGGTGGTAGAGGAGAACACCCACAAGCCGAACGGCCGCACCTATCGCAACTCGTTCGACATCTTCCCGGATTCGGGCTACTACCGGCACAACCAGAAGACCGAACGGCATGCCACCCCCACCACCCCCCTCGACGACGTAGCCTTCTTCTACTGGATCAGAACGGTGCCGCTCGAGGTCGGCCGGACCTACCGCTACAACAACTACTTCCGCACCGATGTCAATCCGGTGGAGATCAAGGTCGAGAAGCGGGAGAAGAAGAAGCTGCCCGACGGACGCGAGGTGCAGACCCTCCTGCTCCGTCCCATTGTCGACGAGGAGAACGGAATGTTCTCGAAGAAGTCCAAGGCAAAGCTCTGGCTCACCGACGATGCCGCGCGGATCCCGGTGGAGATCGAGTCGAGCTACTACTTCGGAACCATCCGGCTGGTGCTGGAGAGCATCACCCCCGGAAGGTCAAGCTGAGATAAGGAGCGGGGCGGCTCTCAAGGAGACCGCCCCGCTCACCACCGGACAATCGCATCACGAAGGTGGCCGACTCTGCATCGGCCACCTTCGTCGTTTTCAGCTCCCGGTGCCTCTGATGGTGTCGCGCACCTTGGCCGCAGTACCCGGGGCGAAGATCTTCAGCAGCGTGTAGATCACCCAGCCGATGAATGCCCACCACAGAACCGTGAAGAGCAGGCCAACCATCCAGCCGAAGAACCCGGCCAGGACCTTGAACGCCATCACGGCCAGAAACGCGAAGACCGCCATGCCGGTAACGTTGCGAATCATATGAACCACCCCCCTGGTATCCCGTGGCACCCATGCACCTCGGTATCTTGCTGTACGTAGCCGTTCACGGAAAGGTTTCAACTCGAACCATCATGGCACACGGTTCTGATATCCTGGTAGTCGGTGGTGGAGCGGTCGGTGCCGCCGTTGCCCGCGCACTGGCGGTCCGCGGTGCCACCGTAGCCCTCCTCCGTCCGTCGCCGCAGCCCGGTGAGGGGTGGTCCAGTGCGGCTGGAATGCTCGCCGCCCAGATCGAATCCGCCGCCGAGGATCCGCTGTTCAACCTGGGTGTGGCAGGGCGGGCCTTCTATCAGCGCGAAGCGGAACGGCTGGTCTCCTCGACCGGAATCGACATCTCGCTGGCGATGACCGGCATTCTCCAGGTAGCGCGCTCGGCCGAGCAGGTGGAGGTGGCCAAGGCGCGGGTCGCGTGGCAGCGGCAGCAGTCGCAGCAGGCCGACTGGCTGGAGCCGGACGAGATCCGTGAAGGGTGGCCCTGGCTGGATCCGGGTGTGGGAGGGTTCTGGGCGGCAGGCGACGGGGCACTCGACCCCGGACGACTGGTGGAAGCGTTTCTGGCTGATGCGGTAGCACATCGCGCCACGGTGGTCACCGATCGCGCGGTTTCGCTGATCACGCGGTCCGGCAAGCTGCTCGGAGTACATGGCGAGCAGGGCGACCATGAAGCCGGAACCGTGGTGATCGCTGCCGGGGCCTGGTCAGGGAGAATCGCGGGACTGCCACGGCCGCTGTCGGTGGAGCCGGTCCGCGGCCAGATGATGGCGTTCCGCTGGCCGGATGGTATTCCACCGGCGACTGTCTACGGCGACCGCTGCTACGTCGTCGCCCGCGGCGTCGAGATGATTGCGGGATCGACGATGGAGTATGCCGGATTCGACCTGGAGGCCGCTCCGGAGCCGCTGGCGCGATTGCGGCAACGCCTGGCTGCACTGTACCCGGCGCTGCGCGATACCCGACCGCTGCGTGAGTGGCGCGGCTTCCGGCCCGGAACCCCCGACGGACGGCCGATCATCGGAGCTGAACCACTGATGCCGGGACTCTGGTACGCTACCGGGCATGGTCGCCACGGAATCCTCTGGGCCGGCATTACCGGCGAACTGATAGCGCGGGCGATTGGCGGCGAGGCACTTCCGGAGGAACTGCGGGCGGTCCGTCCCGGGCGTTTCTGGCCCATCTGATAGTGACCGGGTCGGATGGCAGGACACATCCAGCCCGGCTATCTTTGCCGGTTGATGCCGAATCAGGCGCCGACGCAACAGGGATCAGGAGTGTAAGTGGCTGCACCGCTCGTCCAGTTGACCCGCAACACCGTCCCGGTGGCCCCCGTTCCCGTGGCTCCGGCGCGCAAGCCGTCGTGGCTCAAGGTGAAGGCCCCGGGTGGCACCGAGTATCTCCGGATCCAGCGGATGATGCGGGAACTCGGCCTCCATACCGTCTGCGAGGAAGCGCGCTGTCCCAACATCGGCGAATGCTGGGACCACAAGGCAGCCACCTTCATGATCCTGGGCGACGTCTGCACCAGGAACTGCGCCTACTGCGCGGTCTCCCACGGCACCCCGAAGGCATTCGACCCGACCGAGCCGGTCAAGCTCGCCGAGGCGGTGGCGAGAATGGGACTGGCCCATGTGGTGATCACTTCGGTCGATCGCGATGATCTCCCGAACGGTGGTGCCGAGGCCTTCGCGGGCTGCATCACCGAGATCAAGGCCCGGCTCCCCGAGACTTCCGTCGAGGTGCTGATCCCCGACTTCAAGGGATCGGAGCGGGCGTTGCAGATCGTGATGGATGCCAGGCCCGACATTCTCAACCACAATCTCGAGACGGCTGAGCGGCTCTACCGGCTGGCCCGCCCGGGCGGACGCTATGATCGCGCCCTGCGGGTTCTGGCCAATGCCCGCGCGATGGATGCCGATGCTCTGACCAAGTCGGGAATCATCCTCGGCATGGGCGAGGAGTGGGACGAGATCATCACCTGCCTGCACGATCTCCGCCGCAGCGACGTGAACATCGTCACGCTGGGACAGTACCTGCGGCCGTCGGACGGCCACCTGCCGGTGGTACGGTACTACACCCCGGACGAATTCGCGGAACTCCGGGAGATCGGCCTCTCGCTGGGCTTCTCGCATGTCGAGAGTTCGCCGCTCACCCGTTCGTCATATCATGCCTGGGATCAGGCCAAGAGCGCCCGCGTGACCGAAGAGGGCCGCGGCTGCGCCACCATCAATCTCACGAGGACCAGCTGAACATGGCTGCAAAATCGAAGTCCACCCCCCGCAAGGAGACGGCGGGAGGGAAGGGCTACTCCCGGCACCACGCCGAATGGCTTCGAATGATGCTGCTGATGCGGCGCTTCGAGGAACGGGCGGGCGAGGCCTACTCCGTCGGACAGATCGGTGGCTTCTGCCATCTCTACATCGGCCAGGAAGCTGTGGCCGTCGGCACCATCTCCGCCCTCCGCGAGGACGACTGGATCGTGAGCGCCTACCGCGAGCATGGCCAGGCACTGGCGCGCGGCATGACGGCGCGCTCGATCATGGCGGAGCTGTTCGGCAAGGCAACCGGCTGCTCCGGCGGCAAGGGTGGCTCGATGCACCTGTTCGACGCAGATCTCGGCTTCATGGGTGGCCACGGGATCGTCGGTGGCCAGATCCCCCTGGGCGCCGGATTCGCGTGGGCCGCGAAGTATCGCGGAACCGATCAGGTCTCCCTGACCTATTTCGGGGATGCTGCAGCCAACATCGGCGCCTTCCATGAGGCGCTGAACATGGCCGGCCTCTGGAAGCTGCCGGCGATCTTCGTGATCGAGAACAACCGCTACGGCATGGGTACGGCGCTGCACCGTGCTTCGGCGATCACGAACCTTGCCGAGCGCGCGGCGTCCTACGGCATGCCGGGAGTGGTGGTCGACGGTCAGGATGTCGACACCGTCCGCGCCGCGATGGACACTGCGGTCTCCCGTGCCCGGGCCGGTGAAGGACCAACCCTGATGGACATCCGCACCTCGCGCTACGTCGGTCACTCGATGTCCGACGCGGCCAGCGGCACCTACCGCTCCAAGGAGGAACTCGA